>NZ_JAPNXT010000019.1:0-30375 GCF_030397495.1 Cobetia sp. 14N.309.X.WAT.E.A4 | reverse complement strand
ATGCGTCCCCGGCAGCGGATGCGTACTTTACGCACGATCCGGGCTGAGCACAAGGACTTTCTGGCCAGATACCGCAATTCATTCAAACACGCTCATGCTGGTACGGCATGCTCCAGCATCAGCTGCAGCGATTCTCTCCCCCGCCAGCGATTGCGCGACAGCTTGTAAGCACACTTCAGAGCGGCCCCCACGCCGAATGCCGGCGATTCCCCCGGCGACAGCGCCCGGAACCAGATCGCCTTGAGGCGTGTACGCCCGAGCGAGAGCTCAAGCGACAGATGTGTGCCATCGGCACCTACCGGTCGCAGACTCTCGACCAGGAAACTGCCCTCGAACAGCGGTGCCTCGAACTCACGCCCGAAAGGTGCCAGACGCTCGAGTTCATCCAGGGTCTCCAGGCTCAACTGCCCTTCTGCCAGTTCACCATCACTGAGAATCAAGGGGTTGAGCGCCCTTTCACCCAATTGCTCCGCGGCCGCCTGTTGCAGAGCACGAGTGAAGGTATCCTTCTCCGCCAGGGGCAAGCCCACCCCTGCCGCACCTCTGTGCCCACCGAAACGCGGCAGACACTGCGGTGCCAGGTCATGCGCTCGCTGCAACGCATCCCGCAGATGCAATCCTTCGATGGAGCGCCCGGACCCGGTCAACATGCCGGGCACCGCGGCTGGTGTCAGCACGACGGTCGGACGCCCGAACTGCTGCACGAGACGTGAAGCGACAATGCCCTGCACTCCCGGGTGACCATCTTCCAGATGCACCACGATCACCTGATGCCCTTCCCGCAACGAGGCGAGCGCCAAGGCGCGCGCCGACTCCACCATCTCGGCTTCGATCGCCTTGCGTGACTGGTTGTCCTGATCGAGCACCTCCAGCGCGCGCTGAGCAGCCTCATCTTCACGCGCCAGCATGAAATGCAGTGCGGCGTAAGGATCATCCAGTCGTGAGCGGGCATTGATTCGCGGCCCCATCTGGAAGGCCAGCGTCTCGGCATCGAAGGGCACGCTATCGGCCCCGAGCCGCTCTGCCATGGCTCGCCAGCAGGGCTCCTGCATGCGATTGATCAACGTCAGGCCCAGATTGACCACCGCACGATTGATCGCACTGCCCCCCAGTGACACACAGTCCGCCACCGTCCCCAGCGCCACATATGATAGCCATGGCGACAACTTGGGCGCATCCCCCGGCAATCTGCCTTGCTCGATCAGCACATTGCGCGTCAATGACATGGTCAACCAGGCCACCATGCAACCGGCGATGGTCGCATCCGGATAGGCACAATCGTCACGTGTCGGATTGACGGTCGCGTAGGCGGAAGCCGGCGGCCCTTCCTGAGGCAGCGCATGGTGATCCGTCACCACGACCTCTATCCCCGCTTCCTTGAGCAGCGCCAGGCGCGCCTCATCACTGGAACCACAATCCGCGGTGACGATCAGGCTCGGGCGCGGCGACAATGTCATGATGCGCTCGACCAGCGGCAGACTGATGCCGTAACCATCGTGGATGCGATGACCGATCAGACTGTGCACGCGGTCGTAGGGCACATCGAACAGCTCCGTCAGCGTGCGCAGCATCACCACATGCGAGGTGATGCCGTCCACGTCATAGTCCGTGAGGATGCCGATGTGCTCACCCTCGGCGACAGCACGCGCGATGCGCTCTGCCGCCCGCCGGCCATCCGCCAGCCGCTCGGGATGCTCGATGTGCCGGAGCGCCGGCGTGACCAGCGCCTCCAGCGGCGCCTTGCAGCTCTCCAGCGTCAACCGCCCTGCCAGTACTCGTGCCTGCAGTTCGCTGAGCCCCGTCGCGATCCCCTGCTGGTAGAGGCGCTCATCTCTGACGCGAGGCTGGATGACCCGCGCGATGCTGGCCGCCAGCGTACGCTCATCAGGGCGCGATGCGGTGCCTTGTGCCAAGGAGGGAGTGACAGACATGAAGAACTCCTGACAAACGACATGGCCGTCATTTCGACAGCGGACTGCGAAAATGACGGCCATGAAAGAAGGACGACGGCTCAGCCCCGGAGGCCTGAGCCGTCGTTGATGCGATCACCCGCGGCGATTCTCGCGCACGAAGTCCTGCACGGCAGCCAGCTCGGCCGGCAGCACGCTGTAGCGCTCTTCGCGCTCCAGCAGATCATGCAAATGTGGCGGCAGATCGACACCCGCGAAACCAGCACGCGCCACCGCTTCGGCGAACTTGGCCGGATGCGCCGTCGCCAGCGTGATCATCGGCGTCGCGCTATCGGTGCGGCAGACTTCTGCCGCGCGATAGCCTGTCGCCGTATGCGGATCGAGGATCTCGCCGGTGCGCTGATGCGCTTCACGGATGACCTCGAGAATCGTCTCGTCGTCGACACTGTGGCTGGAGAACAGCTCACGCAGCCTGGCCAGCGGGGCATCTGCCAGCGCCGCCGGTTCGCGCGAGAAGTGCTCGAGCAGTTCACGGATCGCCTGACCATCACGGCCATAGGCTTCGAACAGCAGACGCTCGAAGTTGGAGGACACCACGATATCCATTGACGGTGCCAGCGTCGCCTTCAGCTCCTGACGCGAGAAGTCGTTGGAAGAGATGGTGCGATGCAGGATGTCGTTGGCGTTGGTGGCGATCACCAGCTGACGTACCGGCAGCCCCATGCGCGAGGCCAGATAGCCGGCAAAGATGTTGCCGAAGTTGGCCGACGGCACCGTGAAGCTGACCTGACGCGCCGGAGCGCCCAGCGCCACACCGGCGGCCACGTAGTAGACGGTCTGGGCCATGATGCGCGCCCAGTTGATCGAGTTGACCGCGACCAGACGCGTGCCATCCAGGAAATCCTGATCGGCGAAGCTGGCCTTCACCATCGCCTGGGCATCGTCGAAGTTGCCTTCGATGGCGACGTTGAAGACGTTGGGCGCCAGCACGGAGGTCATCTGGCGGCGCTGTACTTCGGAGACGCGGTTGTGCGGATGCAGGATGAAGATATCCACGTGATCGCAGGCACGGCAGCCCTCGATGGCGGCAGAACCGGTATCACCGGAGGTCGCGCCCATGATCACCGCTCGCTCGCCACGCTTGGCGAGGAAGTGATCGAGCAGGCGACCCAGCAGCTGCAGCGCGACATCCTTGAAGGCCAGTGTCGGGCCGTGGAACAGCTCCAGCAGGTAATGGTTGCTGTCGAGCTGATTGAGCGGCACGACCGCATCGTGACTGAAGGTCGCGTAGGTCTCGCGCACGAGTTCACGGAAGGTCTCGTCATCGATGGCACCATCGACGAAGGGCTTCATGACACGGAAGGCGATTTCCGCATAGGACTCACCAGCCATCGCCGTCAGTTCTTCGGCACTGAACTGCGGCAGGGTTTCCGGCACATACAGGCCACCATCGCTGGCAAGCCCCGTGAGGACCACATCTTCAAAACCGAGCGCCGGCGCCTGGCCGCGCGTGGAGATATAACGCATGTCGTGTCTTCCCGTGGCGTTCGCCACCGTTATGATTCTTGCTCTTCCGGCCTGCGCCGGCTGCCCAGCAGTACCGAGCCATCAACCTCGATGACCCGGTACCGTTTGCCCGCGATCAGGCGTTGTCGTCGAGATCCTCGACGCGAATGCGCACCACGGAACCGGCGACATCCACCAGCGCTTCCAGCTGGCGAATCGCTTCGTTCATGTGCAGTTCGCGCGCGCGGTGCGTGAGCAGAATGATCGGCACCAGCTCGCCTTCGGTGGCCTCCTTCTGGATGATCGCCTCGATGGAGATGCCCTGTTCGGAGAGAATCGACGCGACACGCGCCAGGACCCCCGGACGATCCACCGCATGTAGACGCAGGTAGCAGGCCGTCTCGATCTCTTCCATCGGCAGGATCGGCAGGGTGTCACCGTGCTGATTGATTTCGGCGAAGGCCAGATACGGCACGCGGTAGCGGTGGTCGGTGGCGATATCGCGCGCCACGTCGAGCAGATCCGCCACGACGGCAGAGGCCGTCGGCTCGGCACCGGCGCCGGCACCATAGTAGAGGGTGGGACCGACTGCATCGCCCATCACCTCGATGGCATTCTTGACGCCATGCACGTTGGCCAGCAGGCGCTCCTTGGGAATCAGCGTCGGATGCACGCGCAGCTCAAGGCCCTTGGCCGTGGCGCGGGTGATCCCCAGGTGCTTGATGATATAGCCCAGGTTGTCGGCCTGCTCGATGTCATCGGCCGTGATGCGCGAGATGCCTTCGGTGTAGGCCTTGTCGAACTGCAGCGGCACGCCGAAGGCAATGGAGGCCAGGATGGTCAGCTTGTGGGCGGCATCGATGCCTTCAACGTCGAAGGTCGGATCGGCTTCGGCATAGCCCAGCGCCTGCGCCTCGGCCAGCACGTCATCGAAACTGCGACCTTCATCGCGCATCGCGCTGAGAATGAAGTTGCCAGTGCCGTTGATGATACCGGCCAGCCACTGGATACGGTTGGCGCCCAGGCCTTCCCGCAGGGACTTGATGACCGGGATGCCACCGGCGACCGCTGCCTCGAAGGCCACCATCACCCCTTTCTCGGCTGCGGCGCGGAAGATCTCGTTGCCGTGCACGGCGATCAGCGCCTTGTTGGCGGTCACGACATGCTTGCCGTTGGCGATCGCTTCCATCACCAACTCATAGGCAACGTCATAGCCACCGATCAGTTCGACCAGCACATCGATCTCGGGGTTGCGCGCGACCTCGAAGATGTCATGCGTGCGGCTGACGCCGGTGATATCGCAGTCAGGGTTGTCACGACGAGCGCCAACCTGTTCGACGATAATCGGGCGTCCAGCACGACGCGCAATCTCATCGGCATTGCGTACCAGCACGTTGAACGTGCCGCCGCCTACGGTACCCAGACCACAGATTCCTACTTTCACCGGTTTCAACGTCGCTTTCCTCTCTTGTTACGGTATCCAGCCTTGGAGGCCGCGCCGGAGCGCCATGGCCTTGCCGACCTGTCGTCGGTCTATTATCCAGACGGCTCGCGTCTGTGTCTTTCGTGACCACGGTAGCAAGGCAGGACGCCCTGTCAACGCGCAGCCACTCTGAGGCGTCACGCCATCAGCCATCCAGCCCCAACATGGTGGTCAGGCGATCCACCGGCAGATAGCCCGGCACCATCTTGCCATCCGGCATCACGATGGCCGGTGTGCCCTGCACGCCCATGCGCGTACCGAGCTGATACTGGCTTTCCACCGGGGCATCACAGCTGGCTTCCTGCTTGGGCGCCTGCCTCTGATTCTTGATCTGGTTCATCGCCTCGGTGCGATTCTCGGCACACCATACCTGAGCCAGTTCGCGTGCGCCCTGCGAGCGCAGACCGCCACGCGGGAAGGCCAGATAACGCACTTCGACACCACGCGCATTGAGCTCCGGGACTTCCTCATGCAGCTTGCGGCAATAGGGGCAGGTGGTGTCAGTGAAGACGCTGATCACCGCCTTGACCTCACCCGCCGGCCGGAAGATGACCATGTCGTCCTCACTGACCTCGGCCAGCAGCTTCTGGCGCTCGCCATTGGCCTTCTGCTCGCTGAGATTCACCAGTCCCTTGTCACCGTCGTTGCGGTACATTTCCCCCACGATCAGGTGCTTGCCCGTCGCATCGGTGAAGAAGGTCTCGCCGCTGGTGAGCTTCACCTCGAAGAGACCCTCGATCGGACTGGAAGCCAGCGACTCCACCGGCAACGGCTGGCCATTGACTACCAGCTTGTCACGCAGGTCATCCAGCGCGTCAGCCTGGGCGAGCGGTGCCATCACGCTCAGCAGGGTAGCAGCGCTCAACAGACGCAACGCCTGTGGCAGGCGCTGCGGGCGGCGGGTGAACTTGCTCATCAGACTCTCCTTGGCGTCCGCGGGGCGAAGTGCCTGGTATCAACCACGCGGATGATGTTCGGCGTGCAGGCGTTCCAGACGCGCCTGAGCCACATGGGTATAGATCTGGGTCGTGGATAGATCACGATGACCCAGCAACAGCTGCACGACACGCAGGTTGGCACCATGATTGAGCAGGTGCGTCGCAAAGGCGTGGCGCAGGGTATGCGGTGACAGGGGCTTGTCGATACCGGCCGTGACGGCGTGGCGCCGGATGCGGTGCCAGAAGGTCTGCCGCGTCATGGCCTTGTCATGCCGACCGGGAAACAGCGCCGGGCGCGTCTGGTCGGCCATCATCGCAGGTCGGCCAGCCGACAGCCAGCGTGACAGCCAGTCACAGGCCTCCTCGCCCAACGGCACCAGCCGCTCGCGATCGCCCTTGCCGATCACTCTGACCACGCCCTGGCGCAGATTGAGCGCATCGACCCGCAGACCGACCAGTTCACTGATGCGCAATCCCGCGCCATAGAGCACCTCCAGCATGGTACGGTCGCGCAGGCCGATGGCCGTCTCGAGATCCGGCGCCTCCAGCAGGCGCTCGACTTCCTCCTCGTCGAGCGTGCCAGGCAGGCTGGGGATCACGCGGGGAAGGCGCACCTCATGCACGGGATCCGCCTCGATCATGCCCTCGGCCAGTGCCCAGCGATAGAACCGCCGCAACGCAGACAACAGTCGCGCGGTGGAGCGCAGCGCATGCGATTCACGTCGTGAGTCACAGAATGCCTGCACCTGCACAGGGGTCGCCTCCAGCAATGGCGTGGCTTCGCCTCCGGACTCCTGCTGCTCCAGCAACCACCGCTGCCAGCTCTCGAGGTCACTTCGATAGGCACCAAGCGTGTTGTCACTGGCGCCGCGCTCCAGCCACAACGTATCGAGAAATGCCGCGACCAGCGTCTCGTCATCCTTCATGCCTGCTTCCTCCTTCCCGATGCGCGCAACCGACACCTTCCGGCGCGACGACTGCCGAATTCTACCGTGACGCCCTGACGTTGAAATGAATCCGACGGTCACTGCGGCAACTTTCCCTCATCCACAGACACAAAGACCCCGCCATGCGAGGCATGGCGGGGTCTTTGTGTGGCGGAGGAGCAAGTGGCAATTCGCTCCTCCGCCGTACTGCCGAGTTCTGCAGTCAGGGAATGCGGAGCGCTTAGCCCAGCTTTTCCTTGATGCGTGCAGACTTGCCGCTACGCTCACGGAGGTAGTACAGCTTGGCCTGACGGACGTCACCACGACGCTTGACGTCGATGGCAGCAACCTGCGGGCTGTAAGTCTGGAAAGTACGCTCGACGCCCACACCGTGGGAGATCTTGCGGACGGTGAAGGCGGAGTTCAGACCGCGGTTACGCTTGCCGATCACCACGCCTTCGAAGGCCTGCAGACGCTCGCGGGTACCTTCGACGACCTTGACCTGGACGACGATGGTGTCGCCCGGTGCAAAGGCCGGGATTTCCTTGGCCATCTGCTCGTTTTCGATCGCCTGGATCAGTTTGTTCTTGCTGCTCATCGCTAGCTCCAAATTCGTTAGCATCAACCCTGAGGCTGATGTTCGTCATGACCCCGGCACCGCAAACGGCCTTGAACACGGGGATCGACCTTGTGTGTGACGCGCCACGGGGCTCCCGCAAGATGACTCCGGGCCGTGCCGCACCTCCGCCACGGTGGCGGCCTTCTCCTGACAGCGAACGCGAGGTCCGCGAAGGTCAGGCCTTGCCTTTCCGGGCGTGCTGCGCGATGAACTCGTCGAGCAGCTTGCGCTCCTCACGAGTCAACGTGCGGCTCTCCAGCAGATCCGGACGCCTGAGCCAGGTACGTCCCAGAGACTGTTGCAACCGCCAGCGCTTGATCAGGGCATGATTGCCACTGAGCAGCACTTCCGGCACTCGCTTGCCGTCGATGACTTCGGGGCGAGTGTAGTGCGGACAATCGAGCAGGCCGTCGGTGAAGGAATCCTCCTCCGCACTGGCTTCATGCCCGAGTACGCCCGGCACCAGGCGCGCTACCGTATCGATCAGGACCATGGCTGGCAGCTCACCGCCAGACAGGACGTAATCGCCGATCGACCATTCCTCGTCGATCTCCTCTTCCACCACGCGTTCGTCAATGCCTTCATAGCGTCCGGCCACCACGATCAGGCGCTCATACGTCGCCAGTTCGCGGGCACCGGCCTGATCCAGCTTGCGGCCTTGCGGGGAGAGATAGATCACGCGGGCGTCGTCACTGCCAGCGGCACGGGCGTCACGAATGGCGCCTCGCAGGGTCTCGACCTTCATCAACATGCCGGGACCACCGCCGTAGGGACGATCATCGACCGTACGGTGCCTGTCGGTGGCGTAGTCACGCGGGTTCCAGAAATCGACCTCGAGCAGGCCCTTGTCGACCGCTCGGCCGGTCACGCCACTGGCGGTGATCGCCGTGAACATTTCCGGAAACAGACTTACTACACCAATCCACACAGGCGTCAGCTCTCTGTGCTTTTCATCAGAATTCGGGATCCCAATCGACGCTCATGCGTCCATTGACGAGATCCACATCGCGAACCACCTGATCGGGCAGGTACGGCACGAGCCGTTCCTTCTCATCGATGCTGTCGTCGTTCGGCTTGATCACCAGAACGTCGTTGGCACCGGTTTCCATCAGGGTGTTCACTTGTCCGAGGCGCTGGCCATCCAGCGTCACCACCTCGAGACCTTCCAGTTGATGCCAGTAGTACTCACCCACCTCGAGCTGCGGCAGTTGCTGCTTGGGCAGGAGAATCTCCGCCCCGGCCAGCGCCTGCGCCGCTTCGCGATCGTCGACACCTTCCAGCTGCGCCACCAGACCCTTGCCATGACGACGTGCCTGGGCAAGTCGCGCGGGAATCTGCTTCCCGTCAAGCTTCAGGATCCAGCCGGCGTAGTCGAAGATGCCATCGATCGGGCTGGTGTAGGAGTACACCTTGAGCCAGCCTTTCACGCCATAGGGGCTGGTAAGCTTCCCCATGACCACCACATCATCGCCATGCGAGGTGTGTGCGGTCGGCTGCGGGTTGTTCGAGTGAGTAGGCATCCTGGAAATCAAGCCTGCTGCTTGCCAGCTTCCTTGATCAGCTGAGCGACACGGTCAGAGACCTGTGCGCCCTGCTGCTGCCAGTGAGCGATGCGCTCGAGATCGATGCGCAGACGCTCTTCCTGGCCGCGAGCGACCGGGTTGAAGAAGCCGACGCGCTCGATGAAGCGGCCATCACGGGCTGTGCGGGAATCAGCTACAGCCAGGTGGTAGAAGGGACGCTTCTTGGCGCCACCACGTGCCAGACGAATGGTAACCATTGCGTAATCTGTCCTTCGTGTTGAAGTGAAAATCGTGCCACAGAACTCGGCTTCGCATGGAGGGTCCACACGAAGAGGCGACATTCTACGGAAAATGCCAAGCCTTGGAAACCTTTTTCCATGGCCATACGCGCGCCCCGCGACACGAGCCGTGTCACGGGGCGCGATTCGTGACTCTGACGCCACGAAATCCTGTCGGCGAGAACCTCAGTGCCTTGCCGGAGACTCAGCGACGCGGGAAGCGTCCGCCGCCCGGGCCACCCATGCCTCCCATCCCGCCGGGACCGCCCATGCCGCCGGGGCCACCCATGCCACCGGGACCGCCGCCGCCCATCATGCCGGACATGCCACGCATCATCTTCTGCATGCCACCTTTCTTGCCGGCCTTCTTCATCATCTTGGCCATCTGCTTGTGCTGCTTGAGCAGACGATTGAGGTCCGGCACCTGGGTACCGGAGCCCATGCAGATGCGACGCTTGCGCGAGCCATTGATGAGATCCGGGTTGCGACGCTCCTTGGGTGTCATGGAGTTGATCATCGCCTCGAGCTTGCCCAGCTCCTTCTCGCTGGCCTGGCTCTGGGCGACTTCCGCCAGCTGCCCCATGCCCGGCAGCTTGGACATCAGGCTGCCCATGCCACCCATGTTCTTGAGCTGCTGAAGCTGATCGCGGAAGTCCTCGAGATCGAAGCCCGAGCCTTTCTGGACCTTCTTGGCCAGCTGCTCGGCCTTGGTCTTGTCGACGCTGCGCTCGGCTTCCTCGATCAGCGACAGCATGTCGCCCATGCCGAGGATGCGCGAGGCGATGCGGTCCGGGTGGAAGGGCTCGAGGGCATCGACCTTCTCCCCCATCCCCATGAACTTGATCGGCTTGCCGGTGATGTGGCGAACGGACAGCGCCGCACCACCACGCGCATCACCATCGGCCTTGGTCAGCACGACACCGGTCAGCGGCAGGGCTTCATGGAAGGCCTTGGCGGTATTGGCGGCATCCTGACCGGTCATCGCATCGACGACGAACAGCGTCTCATCAGGATTGACGCTGCGATGCAGCGCCGCGATCTCGTCCATCATGTCAGCATCGACATGCAGACGGCCGGCGGTATCCACCAGCACCACGTCGTGGAACTGGATACGCGCGTGCTTCATCGCCGCTTCAGCGATGGCGACAGGCTGCTGGGAGGAGTCGGAGGGGAAGAAATCCACCTCGACTTCCCTGGCCAGCGTTTCCAGCTGGTCGATGGCGGCCGGACGATAGACGTCCGCCGAGACCACCAGCACCTTCTTCTTCTCGCGCTCACGCAGATAACGCGCCAGCTTGGCGACGGTGGTCGTCTTGCCCGCACCCTGCAGACCCGCCATCAGAATGACGGCCGGGCTGCCCTTGAGCACCAGACCTTCATTGGCTTCGCCCATGATCGCTTCCAGCTCCTGCTGGACGATCTTGACGAACTGCTGACCCGGCGACAGGCTCTTGGACACTTCCTGACCGACGGCACGCTCGCGCACGCGGTCGATGAAGGCCTTGACCACCGGCAGTGCGACATCCGCCTCAAGCAACGCACGGCGCACTTCACGCAGCGTGTCCTTGATGTTGTCTTCCGTCAGCTTGGCCTGGCCGGTAATCGACTTCAGCGTCTGCGACAGGCGATCACTCAAACTTTGAAACATGGGCCTCTCCGGCTAGGGACGTCTGGGGGCCGCTCGCAGCGGCTCGAAGACAGTGCTGTCCTCGATTCCGGGGGTCACGGCATGACGCCCCAGCGCGTGAATGGTTCATCCTGTGGCGCATTATACGCACAGGGCGGGTCTGTCTCCATGATGGGGACACTCAAGCGCCGACCAAATCCTCTCTCGCCGGGAATTCTCTCCCCGACACGGCTCCGCCAGCCTCCTCAAAGCGCGTGGCGTGGATGCAATCACATGAGTGCATTCGGTATAGTCACATCATATAGGCAGCGTCTCGTACAGGACCTGCCTCCTCGTACATCCTCGGCACCTGGACAACAGCACATGCAGGCTCTGCCCTTTGCCTTTCTGGCCATCATCTTCTATCTCGGCGCCGGCCTGTGGCAGGGCCTGACGCTCATCCGCCGGGTACCGTCCAGACCACGTCTGGTACGCGGCCTGGCACTGGTAGCCGTCGCCTGCCATGCCGTGATCGTCTGGCTCACCATCAGCCATGGCGGCGAGCTGCACCTCGGACTGTTCGAGAGCGCCTCGCTGGTCAGCTGGGCCATCAGCCTGCTGCTGATCCTGGCCAGCATGTTCAAGCCGGTGATTGCCGGCGGTGCTGCCCTCTTCCCCGTGGCGGCCATCTGCGTCCTTGGCGTGATGAATCTTCCCAGCGCCAATACCGAGAATCCACTTTCCGCGGGGCTCATCGCCCACATCCTCACCTCGGTGGCGGCACTGGCCTTCTTCAGTATCTCGGCCATGCAGGCCGGTCTGCTGTCATTGCAGCAGCATGCGCTGAAGAAGCGTCACACCCGCGGCATCGTCCAGGTACTGCCCGCGCTGACCAGCATGGAGCGCGCACTGTTCGAGCTGATCTGGGCCGGAATGATCCTGCTCAGCGTGTCGATTCTCAGCGGCATGATCTACCTCGACAACCTGTTCGCCCAGCACCTCGCGCACAAGACGGTCCTGAGCTTCGGCGCCTGGGTGATCTTCGCCGTGCTGCTGTTCGGCCATCATGTCCTGGGCTGGCGCGGACAGCGCGCGGCGCGCTGGACGCTGGGCGGCTGCCTGGTGCTGGCGCTGGCCTTCTTCGGCACCAAGTTCGCCCTGCAGGTCGTGTTTTCCCACTGAGCGTCGCTGTCGTGACGGGCAGCACCCGCAGCAGCTGGTGCATTGCCGTCACGGCAGCAGTATCATGCGCGTAAATCCGCCACCGAGGACCCTTCACTCTTGAGCGACGACACCCCGCTGGGGCTGCTGTTCGGCCTGCTGGTCATCCTGATCTTCCTGTCTGCCTTCTTCTCGAGCTCCGAGACCGGCATGATGTCGATCAACCGCTATCGCCTGAGCCACCGCGAGAAGAGCGGTGAGCGCGGCGCCAAGCGCGTCACCCGCCTGCTATCTCGCCCGGACCGTCTGATCGGCGTCATCCTGATCGGCAACAACTTCGTCAACAATCTGGCAGCGTCTCTGGCCACCATCATTGCCATCCATTACTTCGGTGATGTCTCCGGCCCTGCCATCTCCACTGCCGTCCTCACCATCGTGGTGCTGATCTTCGCCGAAGTGACGCCCAAGACCATGGCTGCCGTGAATCCCGAGCGTATCGCCTATCCGGCGTCGGTGATTCTCGAACCCATGCTCAAGCTGCTCTATCCGCTGGTCTGGCTGGTCAATGGCATTTCCAATGGCCTGCTGCGCCTGTTCGGCGTTCGCGATGTCAGCGGCGGGGCCGACAGCCTGACCCGTGACGAGCTGCGCACCGTGGTCCACGAGGCTGGCAGCATGATCCCGCGCCGTCACCAGGGCATGCTGCTGTCGATCCTCGACCTCGAGAACGTCACCGTCGATGACATCATGGTGCCGCGTCAGGAAATCTTCGGTATCGACCTCGATGATGATCTCGACATCATTCTCAGTCATATCCGCGCCAGTCAGCACACGCGAGTGCCGATCTACAAGGGTGACATCAACAACATCATCGGCATCCTGCACCTGCGCAATGCGGCCCGTTTCCTGTCACTGGACGAGGTCACCAAGGCCTCCATCATCCAGGAGGCCCGCGAGCCCTACTTCATCCCGGAATCCACCCCGCTGCATACCCAGCTGCTCAATTTCCAGAAGCAGAAGCGCCGCATCGGCATCGTGGTCGACGAGTATGGCGATGTGCAGGGGCTGGCGACACTGGAGGATATCCTTGAGGAGATCGTCGGCGAGTTCACCACCGACGTGGCCGGCACCCATCAGGAAATCCATCCTCAGGACAACGGCAGCTACGTGATCGAGGGTACCGCCAACATCCGCGAGATCAACAAGGCCATCGGCTGGCAGCTGCCGACCGATGGCCCCAAGACGCTCAATGGTCTGATCCTCGAGCACCTGGAATCCTTCCCGGATGCGCCAGCCAGTCTGGCCATCGGCACGACCCGCATCGAGATCCAGCAGGTCAAAGACAACCAGATCACCTCGGCACGCTGCTGGCAGGCCTCGCGCACCACGCGTACCTGATCCAGCGCCTGCAGGGTAACGTTGCAGCGTCATGCGCGAAGGGCCCGCCATCTGGCGGGCCCTTCGCGTTCACGTCCATTGCAATGCGGTGTTGCACGCCACGGGGCGGCCAATGCCGGAGACACACGCTATCCTGTGCCTGCCCGGGACGCCGGGCCGCCGGAACGCCGGATCGCCGGATCGCCTTTTCCTGCACTGCCCACTACCCGCAAATGGCCCTCATGACCCAAGCCTCTTCCCCGACGACTGTCCTGCACCACCACCCCGCACGCTTCACGCTGATGCTGGCACTGATGGTGGCGCTCGCGCCTCTAGCAACCGACGCCTATCTACCCGCCATGCCTTCCATGGCAGGCGACTTCGGTGTGGACGAGCATCGCATCGGCCTGACCATCACCATGTTCTTCTTCGGCTACGCGATGGGTCAGCTGGGCGGTGGCCCGCTGTCCGACAGTCTCGGACGCCGCCCCGTCGCCCTGACTGGTTTCGTACTGTTTCTCGTCGCCGGACTCGGTTGCGCACTGACACGAGACTTCCACTGGCTGCTGGTCTGGCGAGTGCTTCAGGGCATCGCCACCGGCATGACCGGCGGTGTCTCGCGCACCGTGGTGAGAGACGTCGCGACCGGCAAGGACGCCGCGCGCCTGATGACCAACGTGACCATGGTACTGATGACGGCGCCACTGATAGCGCCGTCCCTGGGCGCCCTGGTGATCTCGCTGAGCCACTGGACGACGATCTTCTTCACGCTGGGAGTCTACGGGCTGATAGTCGGTCTGATCATCCATCGCTGGCTGCCGGAGACCCACCCCGCCAGCGAGCGCACGCCCTTCAGACCACGCAACGTGCTGCGCAGCTATGGCGACGTCCTCACCACCCGGGGAGTCCCGGGGCACCTGATGCTGATCCTGTGCGGGCCCGGCATCATGTTCACCTTCATCACCAATGCCAGCTACCTGTATCAAGGGCTGCTCGGGATGACACCGCCGCAGTTCGCGCTGGCCTTCGGCGCCAATGTGGTCGCGATGTTCGTCGGCAACCGCCTCAATCACCTCGGCCTCAAGCACCTGCGCACGCGCACGCTGGTCAAGCTGGCATTGAGCGTCCAGCTGACCGGCATCACCTGGCTGCTGGGGCTGGGTCTCACTGGCACGATCAGCGCCGCCACCCTGATTCCCGGCATGCTGGTGGTACTTGGCGCAGGCGCCATGATCACCCCCAACGTGATGGCGGACTACCAGTCGCTGTTCACCCGCGGCCACGGGGTCGCCAACGCCATCTCGGGCACCGCGCTCTTCCTGGGCGGCGGACTCTACGGTGCGATTGCCAGCCTGTGGCTGAACGGCTCCAACATGCTACCGGTACCGCTGGTCATGCTTGCCGCATGCCTGGTGGGCGGCATCGGCTTCTGGGTCACCCGCCACACCGCGCCATCCAATCAGCCTGCCGCCCACGGCAGCAGCTCCAGCGCCCCCGCGTAAGCGCCATCACTGTCCGCAGAACGTGAACCGCATACGCAAAGACGCCGCCCGTGAAGCCACGGACGGCGTCTTTTTTTCAGGGAACGCTCTTGCGCTCACCACGTGAGGGGGCAGCCACCCTCGACCAGAGCAGCTTCACCCCGTCATTGGCAGTCCGCCAGGCGTGTCGCCTTGCGATGCAGATCGCGCACGGCCTCTTCCAGCTCCGCAGCCTTGACGTTCTCTGGCGCGAAGGTGCGACCGACGCACAACTCCACCCGACCACGCAGACGACGCGGCCACTTGGCAAAGGCCGGCCCGCCGCCGTGGGAGAACCACGACCCCCACAAGCCCCCCAGAGCCATCGGGATCACCGGCGCCGGATCACGCGCGAGGATCAGCTCCAGCCCACGCCGGAAGCGTCCCACTTCCCCATCTCGCGTCAGCTTGCCTTCCGGGAAGATCATGACCACCTCGCCATCGCGCAACGCCTTGCCGACCTCTTCCAGTGAACGACGCACACCGGCGGGGTCCTTGCGCGAGGAATCCACCGGAATGGCCCCCGCAATGCGGAAGAACCATTTCAGCCAGGGAGAGTGATAGATCTCGGCATCCATCAGAAACCGCAATGGGCGCGGGCTGGCGCCGCCGAGTATCAGCGCATCCATGAAGCTGACGTGGTTGCACACCACCAGTGCCGCGCCTTCCGCCGGTATCCGCCAGCGCCCCTTGAGGTGCAGCCGATACATCAGGTGAATGAGGATGAAGATGATCAGCCGCAGGAAGGGCCGCGGGTCACGCAGCATGCAGATCATCGCGATCAATCCACTGATCAAGGACAGCAGCAGCAGGAAGTCCGGAATATCACGCCCCATCACGCCCAGCACCAGAATGCCGGCACCGGCCGAGAGCACCATCAGCAAGGCATTGAGCACATTGTTGGCCGCGATCATGCGCGCGCGATGGTCCTCGGGACTGCGCAGCTGCAACAGCGTGTAGAGCGGCACGATATACAGGCCGCCCCCGAAGCCGATGACGCCGAGATCCAGCCACATGCGCCAGAATCCGGCGATGCCCAGCAGCTCGATCAGCGGCGTGGCCATCTGGGCCTCAGCCAGCGCCGGGCGCAAGGCAAGGTCCAGCCCGCCGGCAAAGATGATCAGCGCCCCGAAGGGCACAAGCCCTGTCTCGAGTCGTCCACGCGAGACACGCTCACAGGCCAGCGACCCCAGGCCAATGCCGATGGCAAAGGCCGCCAGCAGGGCCGATGTCGCCCCTTCGGCCCCATGGACGATATCCCGCGCATACGCCGGCAATTGCGTCAGATAGCTCGCGCCGAGGAACCAGAACGCACTGATGCCGAGCAGCGCCCAGCGTAGCCGACGATTGCTCAGCCCCTCGCGCATCACCGCCACGCTGCCGGACAGCGGCCGCCAGGGCACCGGCCCCGGAGAAGCGGAAGGCGCCGGCGGAATGCGCATGGCAGCCAGTACGCCCAGCACCGCCAGCGACACCAGCGATGCCGACAGCGCCCAGCGCGCCAGCTCACCGCCCAGCGCCATCAAGGCCGCAGCCGCCAGGGTACCGACCAGAATGGCGAGGAAGGTACCCAGTTCAACCCAGGCGTTGCCACTGACCAGCTCATCGGCCTTGAGATGCTGAGGCAGGATGGCGTACTTGACCGGGCCGAACAGCGCGGACTGGGTGCCCATCATGAACAGCAGCGCCAGCAAGAGCTCCCAGGCCTCGAAGATCAAGGCACCCGCCGCCACGCTCATGGTGGCAAGCTCCAGCCACTTGAGCCTGACGATCAGCCGCTGCTTGTCGAGGCGGTCCGCCAGCAGGCCGCCCCAGGCGGAAAACAGCAGAAAAGGCAGGATGAACAACCCGGCGGCCAGATTGTTGACGACGCCGGTGTCCCAACCGCGCTGCTCGATGACCACGAAGGTCAGCAGCAGCAGCAGCGCGTTCTTGAAGAGATTGTCATTGAAGGCCCCGAGGGCCTGGGTCCAGAAGAAGGGGGCAAAGCGTGGCCGCCGCAGAAGGTCTCGACTCATCGTCCTGCTTCCGTGGCATCCCCCGAGCCTGCAGCCTCGCTGCGCACCTTGAGCCCCGCCAGCATGGTATCCAGCAGCTGGTCGAGCAGTTCCGTGACTTCCAGCGGCTGTCCTTGCCACAGACCCAGGCGTTCATTCATGCCCAGCTGGACCAGGCCATGCACGCTGCCCCACAGGGTTCGCGCCATGCGCTTGGCTTCCACTGACTCCACCTTGGGAGCGTACTCGACCAGAGCCAGCTCCACTCGCTCGAACAAGCCTTCGATCATGGCGTTCTGACGCTGATCCAGCTCCCCTTCCTGGGCCAGCGGGAAATCGAACAGCAGCTGCCAGCGATAGGGGTCGCGCTGGGCAAAGCCCCAATAGGCTCGCGCCAATGCCTTGAGACGCTGGGAGGGGCTCGGGGTCTCCTGCCCGGCAATCGCATCGCGCAGACGGTCCAGGGTCGTCAGATTGACGTGCTGGAGCAGGTTGCCAAAACTGCCGTAGAGCTTGAGCAGGGTACTGGGGGCGCAACCGACTTCGCGAGCCAGGTTGCGCAAGGACAAGGCGTGAACGGGCTGCTGCTTGAGCCATTCATCGCATGTCTCCATTACCCGCGCATGCAGCGCTTCCGGTGCATGCTGACGTGGACGGGCCATCGAATTCCTCTGGTGCTGAGATGCGTTACCGCGCAGCAAATCTGGCGCGGTGTGTGTCCGGACTGCGCGGGTTGGCAGAAAGAGTCACGATACCTGAGCATCCTGCTCTTGAAGCGCCCCGTGTCAGCCATTGAATCGAACAGTGTTTCCGTCCAGCATATCGAGACTGAGCACAAACGCAAGCGCCACCAAGGTGTGGCATGCTGGCGACTGCCGCGTGCAGCGGGGCTCTCGCGCTCATGATTGGGCAATGCGTCGCCCTGCATGTTCCCCCCTGCCCTTCATCTCAAAGGATTTCCGTGGCCGGACGCCTGTACCTTCCCCCGTTTCCCGAAGACCTGCCGCCCAGTGAACTGTTCGGATCACTCGCGACGCCTGCCCTCACGCGTCAGCTGCGGGAGGAGCGCCTGGTGAGCGCCAATCGCGCTCCACGCCTGCCGGTCTCGATGCTGCGCCTGGAAGGCCCGAGGCTTCGCCAGGTGCCAGCGCTCTGGGGGCTGACGCCCAGCTGGCTGGAAGTCATGGACCATGCCCCCCACGTGGCGCGCGCCGAGTCGCTGGAAACGCGACGCATGTTCCGCGAATCCTTTACCAGTCAACGGGCACTGATTCCCGTCGGTGGGGTCTATGTCTGGAAGGAACAGCCGCGCATGAAGCAGCCCTTTCTGGTCACGCACGCCACCCGCGCTCCGCTGTTGCTCGCCGCGCTGTGGACCCGCCACTTCAGCCCCCCGCTGATGGAAGGACTGCCCCCCGAGGGGCGCGACAGCTTTGCCTTGATCAGCGTGGCGTGCGCGGGTGTCACCGCACGTCTGACCGACCGCATGCCGGCGGTGATCGCCCCGCATCAGGTGCGGGAATGGCTGAGCGCCGATACCCCGCTGGACAGGGTACGTGCCATGCTGACACCGGACGCCAGCCTCGCGGCCTTCCCCGTCGCTCGCCGGGTCAATGATCCCGCGCACCAGGAATGGAGCGTCGCGCACCCCACTGGCCCGATGCTGAGCTGAGAGACGCCACTCGGCGCCCGGACAGCATGCTCAGATCGGGAACGCTGAATCCAGGCCGGTCAGACACGCGTATCGCTAGGAGGGGAGCACATCCTCGGACCTGCGCTGCTCGTGAGGCGTTGCTGATCTACCTGCGCGCTTGCGACGCATGAATCGCCCTTATCGAACCACCATGCCAGTGTCATCGGTGCCGTGAACTAGGAGAGAAGATGTCCTTGCCATCAGGATTCCGTCCGCTCGCATTGAGCGCTGCCATTGCCGCCATCGTCATCACCGGCCTGTCGCCCGGCGTCAGCCTGGCCGATTCCTCCACGCCCCCCGCACCGTCCTCCATGACGTCAGCCACCTCGGCCTCTGCCATCACCCAAGCAGGCCCGGTGATCAAGAGCGCCAATGACCAGCGCGACTATCGCAGCCTGACGCTCGACAATGGCCTCAAGGTGCTGCTGGTGAGCGACCCGGCGGCTGACAAGGCTGCCGCTGCCATGGACGTGGAAGTGGGCAGCGCCCAGGACCCCGATGACGTTCCCGGACTTGCTCACTTCCTCGAGCATATGCTGTTCCTCGGCACCGATCGTTATCCAGAGCCTGATGCCTATCAGGAATTCATCACCCGTCACGGCGGGCAGCACAACGCCTTCACCGCCAGCCAGGACACCAACTACTTCTTCGATATCGCACCGGATGCCTTCGCCGAGGCCCTGCCGCGCTTTGCCCGCTTCTTCGTCGCACCACAGTTCAATGCCGACTACGTCGACCGCGAGCGTCATGCCGTGCATTCCGAATATCAGGCACGCCTGCAGGATGACGGGCGGCGCGTGAATGAGGCTGTCGAGCAGGCACTCAATCCAGATCACCCCTTCAACCGCTTCAGCGTCGGCAGCCTCGAGACACTCAAGGACAGCGAGGCCGGCAGCCTGCGCCAACGCCTGGTGGACTTCTATCAGGCGCATTACGGCGCCGGCGTGATGCGCCTCACCCTGGTCGGCCCCCAATCGCTGGACACGCTGGAGTCACTGACGCGCCACAATTTCTCCGATGTCCCGAATCGCGAGCTCTCACGGCCACAGATCGACGCGCCGCTGGTCACTGCCGATGAGCTGCCCGCACGCGTGGAGGTCAAGGCACTCAAGCAGGAGCGCGAGCTCGACTTCATGTTCCCCATCGAGGACCCCGTCGCGCAGTATCGCGTCAAACCGGTCAGCTATCTTGCCAACCTCATCGGACATGAAGGGGAAGGCAGCCTGCTGGCGGTGCTCAAGGACAAGGGCTGGGCGGATGGGCTCTCGGCCGGCGGCGGCCCCAGCGATGGCGAGAATGCCCTGCTCAGCATCAGTATCACCCTGACGCCCGAAGGCGCCCGGCATCAGCCGGAAATCCGCGCCGCGCTGTTCGACTATCTGGCATTGATTCGCCAGCAGGGCCTGGAGGAGTGGCGCTACAAGGAGCAGGCGGCGCTGGGCGAGCAGGAATTCCGCTTCCAGCAGCGCAGCTCTCCCGTGGACCTGGCCAGCAGCCTGGCCATGATGATGACGCGCTATCCGGTCAAGGATGTGCTGGCCGCGCCCTACCTGATGCAGGACTATGACGCCGAGCTGATCGAGTCGACCCTTGATCGCCTGACGCCAGAGAATCTGCTGGAGGTCTACTCCGGCCCTGATGTCACGGGAGAGCAACAGGGCAAATGGTTCAAGGCGCCCTATACCCTGACGCGCCTCACGGACGATGCCGTCGCCCGTGCCGGAGACGATCCCTCGCTGGCCGCCCGGCTTGCCCTTCCGGCTCCCAACCCTTATCTGGCCAGCGACTTTCAGGTCCTGAATCTGCCCGATGCGCCGCCACGTCAGCTGATCGACGAGCCCGGTGCCGAACTCTGGTATCAGGGTGATGACAGTTTCGGGGTCCCGAAGGCCGAGTGGCGCTTCGGGCTGCTCAACCCCGCCGTGAGTGCCTCGGTCGAGGATGAAGTCATGAGTCGCGTATTGGCGGCATGGCTGAACGACAGCCTGAATGCCCGCCTGTACCCGGCACGTCTGGCCGGACAGGATGCTCTGGCCTATGCCCATGGCCGCGGCATCACGCTGCAGTTCAGTGGCTGGCGCGACGGCCAGCAGCCGGAAATGCGCGAGGTGCTGGATCAACTGGTCAATGGTGACATCGACTCTCAACGACTGGCACGCATCACGCAGCGCATGACACGCAGCCTGAGCAATCGCGCCCAGGCGCCCCTGTATACGCAACTGGGCCGCAGTCTCAGTGAAGCGCTGGTCGGCCAGCCCACCACCGTCTCGCAGCAGCAGGACGTGCTGGCGCAGGTCACCAGCGAACGTCTGGACGCCTTCCGCAAGCGCTTCCTGGCACGCCTGCATGTCCAGGCCATGGTGACAGGCAACCTGAGCGACACTCAGGCACGCGAGACCGGTCAGCTGGTGATCAATGGCCTGGCCCCCCGCGTCACGCGCGACGGCATCCCGGAGCTTGCCATCCACCGGGTGGACCAGCCCCTCGCGTTGCGACCGGAGAGCTCACGCGGTGATGCCGGCGCACTGCGCTACCTGCAGGGCAAGGATCGCACGCTCGAGAGTCAGGCCAGTCTGGCCGTGCTGGGCCAGCTGATCGAAGCCCCGTTCTACAGCCGGCTGCGCACCGATGAGCAACTGGGCTACATCGTCTCGGCCAGCTACTCCCCCATGCTGGATGCCCCGGGCCTGAGCCTGCTGGTCCAGTCGCCTTCCAAGGACAGCAAGACCCTGTTCTCGCGCATGGATGCCTTCTTCACGACCTTCGATGAGCGCATCACGGCGCTGGATGAGGCCACGCTCGCCAGCTATCGCAGCGCAGTGATCGATGGTCTCGAGCAGAAGCCGCGCCGCCTCTCCGAGCTGGCATCACGCAACTGGAGCGAACTGAGCTTCGGCTGGACCGACTTTGATCGCCGCCAGCAACTGATCCACGCCGTGGAGCAGGTCAGCGTCCAGGATATCCGTGACGCCTGGCAGCAGGTGACTCAGGCGGCGCCGCTGGAACTGGCCTTTGATCCCGAGATCCCCAGCGACTTCGATCAGCGCCTGCCGACGCTCGCGCTCCCCCTGCTGCCGGAGGCGCCACGTGCCGAGCACGGTGCCACCACCGCCGCTCCCTCGGCGCAACCTGCGGGCAATGCCCAGCATTGATCGCGCCACGCGTACATGCCCGACGGCCAGGCGGGTCAGTCAGAACGCTTCCGTGAGGGACGGAGCCGTGAAGTGAAGAGCAGATCAGAGACGAGTGGAGCGTCAGTTTTTTCCGAGAGATGAACGACACGACCCCGGCGAATTCGCCGGGGTCGTGTCGTTGTGGCTGCGAGAATTTCGAGAATCAGCCAAAGGCCTGTGGCGGCATGATGCCTTCCACATACATCGCCAGTTCTTCCAGAATCTGCACGCGCGCCGGATCCTGCTCGTTCTGGGCCAGACGCTGGATCTCGCTGACGAAGCCCTTCACGGTCAGGCTGGCGACCTGCTCGTCATTCATGCGCTCCCAGCGCCACTGCTCCCAGCGCTCCCGCTCGGCTGAATCAAGCGTGTAGCCGTAGCTGCGTGCGCGGTAGCGGAACAGCATCTCCTCGAGCCGCCCATCCTGGAAGGCGAAGGGCGTGTCATCCAGCGCCTCGGGGTGAGAGGCACGCACGCGCTCCATCTCCTTGCGGTCCGCGGGCGAGAAGAAGCCTCCCGAATAGAGCATCAGGTCCGGGTCAGCCGGGCCGGCCGGCGGCGTCTCGGCAAACACCTGGGCGACCTTCACGCCGACCCCCGCATTGTCCTTGAGCCACTTCCAGTGCTCACGACATCGTGCAGGGTCGAGCTTGAGGCGCGCGACGATCTCGCCGTATTCCCCCTGGTGAGGGCCGGAGACATCCTTGAGCGCCGTCGCCGGCATCAGCACCGGGCTCTTGTTGAGATGAATGACCTTGAGGGGGATGCGCTCCTCACCTTCCGCCAGGTCATCCGCACTGGCGAACACCCGCGCCCGAATCTCCTCGGGAGTGAGATCCATCAGCGGTGCCGGGTCCACCGACAGGTCATAGACGATGACGCCATTGGCATTGGAGGGGTGCTCCGCCAGCGGCACCACCAGCGCACCGCATGCTCGCGAGGCCGGATAGCGACGTGAGATGTGCAGCATCGGCTTGCGCGCACCGATGTCCAGCAGGCTGGCGACATGACGCTTGTTGCGCAGCTTGAGCAGATACTCGAACAGCCGGGCATTGCGTGACTTGAGCAGACGCGCCAGGGCGATGGTGGCCCGCACATCGACCAGGGCATCGTGCGCGCCGGCATGCTCGATGCCATTGGCGGCCGTCAAATCTTCCAGACGGAAGCTGGGGGCTCCGTCCTCGCGCCGCGGCCACTCGATCCCCTCGGGGCGCAGCGCATGGAAGGCGCGCACCACATCGATCAGGTCCCAGCGCGAATTGCCGTTCTGCCACTCACGCCCGTAGGGGTCGAGGAAGTTGCGATAGAACAGGTGACGGCTGACTTCATCATCGAAACGCAGGCTGTTGTAGCCCACCGAGCAGGTGCCCGGCACGCTCATCTCGTCGTTGATGCGCCCGGCGAACTCGGCCTCCGGCAGGCCGCGACGCTCGGCCTGCTGCGGCGTGATCCCCGTGATCAGGCACGCCATCGGATGAGGCAGGAAGTCGTCAGCGGGCTTGCAGAAGAGCGTCAGCGGCTCACCGATCTCGTTGAGCTCCGCATCAGTACGAATGGCGGCAAACTGCGATGGACGGTCGCGGCGCGGGTCGGCGCCGAAGGTCTCGTAGTCGTGCCACAGGAAGGTGGGCTCTGCCACAGGAAATCTCCACGCGGACGGTCAGAAAATGCACATGCCAGAACACCGCGCCCGAGGGGGGCGATGTTCTGGCAGGAAAGTCGTACGAATCAGCGGTTGTCGAGTCTGCTCATGCCTCGCCGGGGCGCGGCAGAGTGACGTTCAGCTCGAGCACCGAACAATCATCCTCGCGGTCCAGCGAGATGTTGATGGCATCCTGATCGACCTGAACGTACTTGCGAATCACCTCCAGCAGCTCACGCTCCAGCATCGGCATGTAATCCGGCTGGTCACGCTGACTGCGCTGGTGAGCCACGATGATCTGCAGCCGCTCCTTGGCGACATTGGCCGTCTTCTTGCGCTCTCGCTTCAGAAAATCCAGTAATTTCACTTGCGCCCCCCTCCAAACATTCTGGCCAGCAGACCGCGCTTCTCGACTTCATGGAAGCGCAGCTGGACTTCCTCGCCCAACAGGCGGGAAACGCAGTCCACATAGGCCTGACCAGCATCGCTCTTCTGGTCGTGGGTCACCGGCACCCCCTGGTTGGAGGCGCGCAGCACGGCCTCCGACTCGGGAATCAGGCCGATCAGCGGGATCGACAGGATTTCCTGGATGTCCGTCAGATTCAGCATGTCACCTCCGGTCACGCGCGCCGGATGGTAGCGGGTGATCAGCAGGTGTTCGCGCACGGGAGAATCGCCGTTCTCGGCACGGCGTGTCTTGGAAGACAGCAGACCGATGATGCGATCGGAATCGCGCACCGAGCTGACTTCCGGGTTGGTGACCACCACCGCTTCATCCGCGAAGTACATCGCCAGCTGGGCACCGCGCTCGATACCGGCCGGGGAGTCACAGATGACGTAGTCGAATTCTTCCCGCAGGCTTTCGAGCACCTTCTCGACGCCTTCCAGCGTCAGCGCATCCTTGTCACGGGTCTGGGAGGCCGGAAGGATATGCAGGTTGTCGATGCGCTTGTCGCGGATCAGCGCCTGCTTGAGATTGGCCTCGCCCTGGATGACGTTGACGAGGTCGTAGACCACGCGCCGCTCGCAACCCATGATCAGATCCAGGTTGCGCAGACCCACATCGAAATCGATCACGACGGTCTTGTTGCCGCGCAGAGCCAGTCCGGTGGCAATGGCGGCGGCGCTGGTCGTCTTGCCGACTCCGCCCTTGCCTGACGTCACTACGATAATCTTGGCCAAAGGTATCTTCCTTGCTGAGAGTCCCCCGTGAAACGGGGATCACCGGTAAATATTGGATATCGTTCGAGGCACGCCGGCATCACTCAACCGAGGCGTGCGATACAAAGCTGGTCGTGTTCGAGCACGACTTCGACACTGGCACCCAGCAGACGATTGTCGATGTCGTCCAGGCGCTTGTAGGTTCCCGCTACCGAAAGCAGCTCGGCATGCAGTTCCTTGCAGTAGATGCTGGCATTGCGATCGCCATGGATGCCGGCCAGCGCCCGGCCGCGCAGGGCGCCATAGATGTGCACGCTGCCGGCGGCCAGAATCTCGGCACCGGCATTCACGGCACCGATGATCACCAGATCACCCTCTGGCGCGCTGACCTGCTGCCCTGAGCGCACGGTACCACGGTAAACCTTGCTGGCATGGGCCGGCACCTCAACGACCGCGGCTTTTTCGTCCGCGACAGTCGCCTCTGGCTCGTCGGCGGGAGTCGCTTTCGCCTCAGGCTCGACAGTCGTGACCGGCGGCACGGACTCCAGCGTCCGGCCGCGATTTTCCTGGGGCGGGAACCACCCGAGACCCAATGCCCAGGCAGACTGGCGCACCGGGTCGCCACCACCGCGCACCGCCACCGGCAACAGCTTGTGGCCGCGACACACGGCGCAGATACGCTCCAGCGCCAGGTGCGGCTCGTCGAGCTTCTCGACGCTCAACACCACCGGCGTGTGCTGAAAGAAGGCGGGGGACTGGCTGAGTTTGCTGACCAGTTGGGCACGGATCTGCTCCGGGTCTCCACTGACCAGTTCCATGACCGTCATCGGCAGCATGCCGCCTTTGAAGGTGAAGGCCTGGGAGGCCCTGTCCGTACTGAGACTCATGACCTGACTCCGGGTTGCGTGAGGGAAGTGACACCCTCCGACACTCGTGAAAGAAGCTCGTGACGCTCGAGACATCCCTGGGATGGCATCCCGAAGCAGAAGGCCATCTGCCCGGCAGGCAGGTACCTGCCCGACGACTCATGCGGTGAAACGCCGAGGCCGGACGCCCCATCTCCCCGCGACGCAGTGCGACTTCTGCAGGAAGCGAGCTTCGTGATGACGTATCACCCGAGCGAGGAATGGCCTTTCATGAACCATCGCTCTGCTGAACAAAGCTATGTGAGCTGACACGGCGCTGCAACTGATGATACGGCCAGCAGTCCACACTGTCAGGTGTCGCGAGGCCACGACGCACGAAAGAGTCATCTCGTGATGACCTGACTCATCCCGCGCGAAGGCGCTCGGCAGACACTCTCCCCCGGTTTCCCTGCACCGATGGGCGCGTGAGACCACACAACATGGCCTCGTGACTGATAAGATAGCGGGGTGACGAAATTCATGCGCCGTCACCCCGGTTCACCGACAGACCCGAGTGTCCTGGTCCTGTCCGAGTGACTGGCCGCTGTTGCGCCCCTCTATTTTTTTGCCTGGATAACCGCTCTCTCATGACCGGACTGCTTTCCCGCCTCACTGGCCGCCTGTTCGCCCCTCGCTGGCAGCATGCCAACCCGACCATTCGCTCCGCTGCCGCGGCCCAGCTGGACCCTGAAACGCCGGATCAGCGCCAGATACTCGAGTCTCTGATTCTCGAGGACCCTGCGCTTGAGGTGCGTCATGCCGCTCTGGCACGCATGGCGACACCGGAGCGACTGCTGCCGCTGCTGGACCGGGCCGACGGGCTGGTACGCGAGCGACTCGTCGAGCTGCTGAGCGGTGGTCAGGATGCCCCCTCCCTGCTGGATCGCGAACAGCTGGTCGCACGCCTCGATGACAATGAGCTGCTGGCCGCCATCGCGGCGCGCGGGGACAATCAACAGTTGCGTCTGGTCGCGCTGGAACGTCTCACCGATGAAGCCGCCCTGATCCATCAGGCCTGCCACAACAGCATCGCGGCGGTGCGCCATGCCGCCGCCGCTCGCATCACCAGTCAGGACGGGCTGGAGCAGCTGGTGCGCGGCGCCAGACGCGATCGTCACGTCCAGCGTCAGGCCCGCGACACGCTCGCCCAGCGCCGCGCGGATGCCCAGCAGGCAGACGCTCTCAATGCCAGCCGTGACAACCTGCTGCGCCAGATGGAGAAGCTGCCGCGTCAGGCCTGGGAAGACAGCGTGCCATCACGCTATCGCTCACTGCTGCGCGAGTGGGAGCGACTGCCGGCCGCCGACCACGACGTCCAGCAGCGTTTCGAGGAAGCGCGTCTGCAGGCGTACAAGGTCATCAGCGATCATGAAGCCCGTGAACAGGCCATCCGTGAGCATGAACGCCTGAGTGCCAACCTGAGCACCCACCTGGAAGAGATCCTCACGGCCCTGCACCAGGCGCGCGCGGACCTCCTCAGTCGCGAGTGCGTCAATGATCATGACTTCGCCAGCCTTCAGGCTCAGCGTCGTCTGCAAGGCGAACGCTGGCGCGAGCTGACCGACCAGTTCTCGGCCCCTGCCGAGCTGCTCGAACGTCATCAGCGCCTGCAGCAACAGCTGCAGGACCCGCTCGATGCCTGGTATCGCCATCAGCTGTGCCAGGGCGAGATGGACGCGGCGCTGGTCGACAATGACCTGGAACAGATGGCACGTCTCGAGCGCGAGATCGCCTGGCCAGCAGAGCTGCCGCTCACCAGAACGCTGCATGCCGTGCGCCAGGCGCTGGAGGCAGCTGCACCGCCGGCGACGACCGATGAAGAGAGTGCCGACGAGGCCGCCGCGACCGATGAGCCCGCCACGGACAGCAGCGACAAGCCCAGAACGCTTGATCTGGAAGCCATCAGCGCCGAACTGGATCAGCTGGACACCTACCTGGAAGCCGGCAAGCTCAAGCCCGCCAGTCGCCTGCATCGTTCACTGCGCGACCGCACCGAAGGCCAGCTCGACAGCGAGCGTCAGACGCGCCTTCGTCAATTGGGCGCTCGCGTCGCGGAGCTGCGTGACTGGCAGAACTTCGTCGCCGCTCCCAAGCGTGAACAGCTGCTGGAAGCCATCACCACATTGGCCGAGCGCGAGGACCTCAGTGATGAGCAGCGCGACCGCCAGCATCAGCAACTGATTCAGCAGTGGCGCAGCCTGGGCGATGCCGCTGCCAGCCGTGAGTCCAGCCAGTCCTTCCGCAGCGCCTCGGACAGCATCAAGCAACAGCTGCAGGATTACCGCGAAGCGCGCAAGCAGGCACGCGAGCACAACCTTGCCATGCGTGAGGCGCTCTGTGAGCAGCTGGAATCGCTCAATGGACACGCCATGGGCGATGCGGACCCGGACGCCCTGCGCCAGATCCGCGACCGCGCACGCGAAGAGTGGCGCCGTCACACTCCGGTACCGGCAGGCCCGGGCCGCCAGCTGTCGCATCGCTTCGGTGAAGCGCTGACCGCGCTGCAAGGCTTGATCGACCAGCGCGCCGGCGAGATCGCCGCGGCCAAGCAGGCATTGGTGGACGCCGCCGAAGCGCTGGCCGATGAAGACGCTCCGGCACGTGCGCGCGCCGAGCAGGCCAAGGCACTGCAGACTCGCTGGCGGGAACTGGGCCGTGCCCCCAAGGGCGAGGAGCAACGCCTGTGGTCTGCCTTCCGCGCCGCCTGCGACCGCATCTTCGCCGCACGTGATCAGGACCGTGAAGCGCGTGACACGCGCGAGCAGGTCCGCCTCGAACAATGGCAGGCTCTGATCGAGCGCCTCGATAGCTGGGAACCGACGACCCTGGAAGACGCCGCCCAGCTGGACGACGCGCTCAAGGAAGCCGACGCGCTGGGTGCCCTGCCGCGTGGCAAGCGCGGTGACGGCATGCGTCGGCGCTGGAATGGCATTCTCAAGCGTCGCGAACAGCGCCTGGATGAACTCCATGCCCAGCAGCTGCGCCAGGAATGGCAGCAGTGGCGCGACCTGCTGGAGCAACATGCCGTCGCCGATGCCAGTGCACGCCAGGGCAATATCGAGGATGTCGAACTCCCCGAGTCATCGGCGTTCGACGATGCCAGCCGCCAGGCCAATGCCGCGCGCAACCAGATGCGCCGTGCCGAGCCGGTCAGCGCCAACGCCGCCAATGAGCGCCTCGCGGAGCTGCGTGTCCATCTGGCGATCCTGTTCGAGGCGCCGCTGGGTGCGGAAGACGAATCGCGGCGCCTGACCGTTCAGGTGGCCCGCATCAATCAGCAACTGGGCGAGCGCCTTGAGCGTGATGAGGAACTCGACGAGGTGCTGGATGCGCTGCTGGCCAATGGTCCGCTGGACTGGGAAGCCTGGCAGGCCGAGTTGCCGCGCTTCGATGCCCTGTTCAACCACTGACGGCGTCGGGTCGGCATAGACAGTCAGCTGACCGGCACCCTACGACGACGAAGCCCCCGTCTCGAGAGAGACGGGGGCTTCGTGGTTTTCACGACAGGAAAAGTGCGCTTGCCCCTCTCCTGTCAGATCCTGGTTCCTGTGAGTGCGCTCTGCGGCCTCTTGTACGCTTGATGGCCTCTTCCGCCCTGCCGGGTTCTGCCACCCTGCGGGTACGTCGCGAGACGCCGGGGCGCATGAGCACGAACGGACATCAGCCCATGAACTGGCCACCATTGATGTCCAGATTGGCACCGGTGATGAAACCGGATTTCTCGTCCGCGAGGAATGCCACCGCGCGAGCGATCTCGTCCGGCTGACCATAACGCTTGACCGGAATCGTCTCGCGGATGGATTCACGAATCTCTTCCGGAATCTTCATGATCATGTCGGTGGCGATATAGCCCGGCGACAGAGTATTGACGGTGATGCCCTTGGTCGCGGTTTCCTGTGCCAGCGCCATGGTCAGACCATGCATGCCCGCCTTGGCGGCCGAGTAGTTCACCTGACCGAACTGGCCCTTGCGGCCGTTGATGGAGGAAATGTTCACGATGCGGCCGTACTTGTGCTCCAGCATGTCATTGATGACGGCACGGCAGGTATTGAAGACGCTATCGAGGTTGCAGTTGATGACTTCGCGCCACTGCTCGTAGCTCATCTTGCGCATGGAGGTATCACGCGTGATCCCTGCGCAGTTGACGAGCACGGCCACCGGCCCGAAGCGCTCGCGAATTTCATTGACGCCTGCCTGACAGGCTTCGAAGTTGTCCAGCTCGATACCGGAAAGCGCGATGTTCTCGAACCCGGCAGCACGCTGTTCCTGCAACCAGCCTTCTGCCTTTTCCTTGTTCCTGTAACCGGCAATCACCTGGTACCCCTGGCTCGCCAGCTCACGACAGATGGCGGAACCGATGCCACCGGTGCCACCGGTGACCCATGCAACGGGTGCTGTTTGCGTCATGTTATTGTCTCTCCCTGTTCCTGGAACGTCCTGTGCCCGCAAGGGAGCACAGCATGGCATTTCGCCGTTGATCGCTCATCGACTGGCTGGCGATCTTCCGGTAACGACAAACACTGACAGGCGTCTCTGACAGCATGGCGACAACCGTGCGCTCGGTGAAGACTGTCACCGCCCTGCGCGAGGCGTGTCACTCTCAGTATGGACAGGATTCCCACGGAAAGTATGTAGCAGATCTCTCACATTGATTGAGGTCAATTCCATCACCCTCGCTCCCCCCCATCGCCTGGCCGCCTCAGGAAAGTCTTCCGGCTGATTACGGGATAACGGTTGACTCAGCACTGTATATCCTTATACTACGCCCCACGTTGATGCGGGGTGGAGCAGTCTGGTAGCTCGTCGGGCTCATAACCCGAAGGTCATCGGTTCAAATCCGGTCCCCGCTACCAGCAAGCGCCAGCAGTTTCGGCACTTGGGAAACAACGTGATGTTGCGGGATGGAGCAGTCTGGTAGCTCGTCGGGCTCATAACCCGAAGGTCATCGGTTCAAATC
>NZ_JAPNXT010000018.1:0-32498 GCF_030397495.1 Cobetia sp. 14N.309.X.WAT.E.A4 | reverse complement strand
ACCGCGGCAACAAGTACAACGAGCTGGTCTTCGATGATGCGACGGATCAGGAGCGTGTGCGCCTCAACTCGGAGCACGAGAAATCCCAGCTCAATCTCGGCTATCTGATCCACCAGCAGGGCAACACACGCGGCAGCTTCCGCGGTACCGGCTTCGAGCTGCGCTCGGACGCCTATGGCGCGATTCGTGCCAACAGCGGCCTGATGCTCAGTAGCTGGGGCCAGATCGCCGCCAGTGGCGAACAGCTGGATCTCTCTCCTGCGCAACAGCAGCTCGCCAGCGCCTATCAGCTGGCCAATACGCTCAGCGACAGTGCCACCAGCCACAACGCCGAGGCGCTCGCGGCGCGCACGCAGATCAAGCAGGCCAGCGACGATACCCAAGGCACCTATGGCGCCGATGACAGCGGTAGCCGCTTTGACGGTAGTTCAGCCCAGAGCGCTACCAATGGCGGGCGGGGGCAGGCGGCGCGCCTGAATGCGCCCTGGCTGCATCTCACATCGCCCGCCGGCATCGCCACCAGTACGCCGGAATCGACGCACCTGGCACAGGGCCGCTCGCTCAGCGTCACCAGTGGCGAAGACATCAACCTGGCCACCGGACGCAGTCTGGTAGGCGCCGTGGTCGAGAAGTTCTCGCTGTTCGTGCAGCGCTCCGGCATCAAGCTGTTTGCCGGCAAGGGCAAGGTCGAAGTTCAAGCGCAAAGCGATGCGATGGACCTGACGGCGGAAAAGGACGTCACCATCACCTCCACCGAGAACGACATCGATATCAATGCCGCCAAGGAGATTCTGCTCACCTGTGGTGGTGCCTATGTCCGCCTCAAGGACGGCAATATCGAACTGCACGCGCCGGGCAAGATAGATGTCAAAGGTGCGCAGCACAGCTTCGGTGGGCCGACGAGTCTGAATGCCGCGATGACGGAATTGCCGGAGTACTCGGATATCCTTTGTGAGCGTAGTAGCGAGAAAGCAGCTGCAGCAGGTGATGGCATTGTTGAAGGATAAACAACACGAAAAGCATCTAGCTCTCGAAAGTATGATCGAGTGGTTGGATAGCCAAGAGACAGGCCAGCTTTACCGTATGGTAGACCCTTCTGATTCGCCTGAAAGGGCGTTGGCAAAAAATAAGCTAAAGCAGTGTGGCATATTGAAACATTCGTTCTTCAGCCATCCGCTCGAGAGGCAATTTTTTTTACAGCCAGTCAAATCGGATGCTCACTCAGTTCGTCAGATGGTGATAGACGAACGACAGTTGATTCCGGAAAGACGTACGGAACCATTTCCATTTTGTGGTTGGATTTATAGCCACTATCCTCTTGAGAGCTTGGTCGGGCATCTTAATGAGCAGCGTATTATCAAACGGAAGCATGGAAAACCAAGTTTGTTCCGTTACCAAGACTCGCGTGTATTGGAGAGGCTGGTTGATATTTTATCCAAGGCTCAGTTGACTAATTTATTAGGTCCAGTAGAGGCATGGTGGTACTTTGATAGCAACAAAAAACTATCTATGCTCAGTAACTGCAGGCCTAAAGAAAAAAGTACTAGAACCCTCCTATCGGTATCCCAATGGGATGCATTGAAGCGTCTAGGCATGGTAAATGGTTTCATTGAGGTATGGCAGAATTTGACGTTTCAGAATAAGCGTGAGATTTCACCAGCTGAAGTCGACTCAATTATTATGGTGGCATATGAAAAAGGTATTGTTGTCGAGGAAGATGTTAAGCTATTTGTCCTGCATGGAATTTTAATACCCAGGTTCTACCAACATCCATACATAATACAGAAGCTTGATAGTATTGAACGTGGTGAGAGCTATAGCTCCATATCATCAACTATTAATGATCATCTTTGGACAAAAATACAGCGAGAAATGGAGATCTCACTCTAATGGGTGTTGTTGGCAATAATTCAATCAATCAGATATCGCAACAGGCTCAGCAATCTACACTCAGTGTTGCGGAAGGGGCCGATAGTAAAAAATGTCCTCTGTGCGAAAGGGTTGGCATTCCCATCCTTCCAGTCCGATATGCTGTTTGCCGTCGCACACAGCGTAATTCTGCAGTTAATGAGTTACCTGAAGCCCGAATTGCTGATTTCACGACTGTGTCATTAGATCAGGAATGGACCGAGGATGGTAAGACCTCGAGAGTAGAAAAATGTCAAAGCAATGACATTTTAGAGGATATTGAAGAGGTATCTCAAGGAAAAGTGTCGAAGTATATACTTCGTCAGCTTAGATCTGGTTATCTATATATATACGATCAAGCAAATGAGCCCAATTCCTGGTACTGCTTTGTGGTTACAACTGATGGTAAGTTTTACCAATACTCGGTAGCTGATAATCCTCCTAATCCGGAACAAGCAGAATTTGATTGTGGTCTGAAACCCGAGAAAGAGAAAAGAGAAAAATCGTTAAGTGCATCGGTGGTAACAATACCGACAATCAAAAAAGACTCCGTACTGTACTATGCTTACAGCGAACATCCTTGGTCACGTAATCATTTGAAAATGATTCAAGGGGATGCTTCTTGGCGGAAGAAAAATATGCAGAAAATAGATATGCAGGAGCTGTTGGCATCTAGTAGTGCCAAACACTGTCCGCATGTCTTCGATATGTCCGAATTAAATTATGTCGCTGAATTCTGCAATTTATCGACAGAAAATGACGACTTCTTCTGGCCTAATGGTTTTGTCAATAGCCCTTATACGCCAGATCAACTCATTGAAAGTATGAAGGATCGATTGCATGTAGCACCAAGTTGGCTAAAAGATAAGCCAATAATCATGGCTGTTAAAGATGAAGTGGGCATTATTGATGAGCTTAATGCTTATCGTCTGGAAACAGTTGAACGTATGAGGAAATACCTGGCTGATAACAATAATGAAAATCAACGAAAATTGGTTTTCATGAATGCAATTGATGCTTTTAGCAGGAATTTTGAGATAAAAAGAAAGGCAGCTGTTAACGAAAAATGGGATCAAAAAGAAACTTGGGAGGTTAAGCATAAAGCATCACTACAGCGTCAGATTGACCACGCTGATATATCATCAAAGTCAGAATTTAATACACATTTAGAGAGAAAGGAGTATCTGAAAAGAAAAGAGAAATTGCAAAATGATATTAATAAAATAAATGCCGGCTTGAAAGAAGGCCGCGCTGAAGATTTGAAAGAAGTGGATGAGTTGACTGAACAGCATAGGCAGCAGATGGCTGGCTACTATGATTCAAGCAAGCTTTTAGCACAATATGATGAACAAGATGATAAACTAAAAGCCTTCAGAATGGATTACCAAAAGCAGGGTGAAAAAATTGAACGGCTGTCGCAAGTCTACGATTCAGACTATGCATGTTGGATCGATGAGCATTTAAGAGATCTTTTAGCGCGTTATAGCGTGGTAGAATTTACCTCAGGAATAGCACTGAGTGGTATTATTACAGGTCTATTTTCAGGGGGCGTTCTGTCTACAGGATCTGCTGCTTTATGGAAAGGATTTGCAGAAAATATCAAGAGTAGAGGCTCCGTTATAGTGACGTCTTTATTTTTCAATGATGCCGATCTTGTTGATGCTGCAGTAAAGACTATATCCTCTTGTGATAAAGAGGCTGGTCTAAGTGTTGATGAAGTGGATACATGGGCAAAATTGTACAGGTCCAAGAAGGAACAATACAATAGTCAAGAGCTAAGCGTCCTAGATAGTAATATTCAGTTAATATTAACTACGTTAATAGGGACTGTTGGCAATGCTGTATCTGGATTGGCGTTACAAAAAGATCAGGCTTCAATTGATGCTGTCAAAGTATTTAGATTGTACTGCCAGTGCTTGTATTTATCACAGGTTAATGTTGGTGATGAACGTGCATGTTCATTAAAGTTCAAAAAAATGACTTTAACTATTAGCCAATATCGTGATTGGTTAGTTAGTACTGGGCATGGATTAAGAAGCGATAAAATAAAAGCGCAAGCTGATAAAGAGATGCCATATCCTGATGGCGCAGGTGGAAACATTGCTATTAATAGCGCTATTCCTGGCGATAAAAATATTGATGTAGTTTTTCCTGTAATCGACTATGATAATTCCGGCATAGACATATTTGACACAAGTGATTCTGAAGATAGAAATGATACTGCAAATGACGGTGCAATTAAACAAGGTGCTGATTTTATTGCAACCGATAGTATTTCAAGTCTTTTGAATTTTAGTGGCGAGATGCCAATTGGTAAATCCATCGCTGCGTCGATAGTAATTTCTCAATCTATCAGTACATTATACGATCAGCTGTTAGATAAAGATGCTGATGCAGAGGTTGGAGAGATTATCTCTGCTCTATGTGATATGGTGATGTCATCAAATGATATTTACAATAATGTTTTAGATATTCGAGCAGGCGCGGTAAGTACTGCTAATTTGAGTAGTGTTATTGGTGGCCTAAGAAGTAATTTTTTCAAATTAACACCTGCAGGTGTTTCATTGTGGGGTGGGCTTCTTGGAGTGGTTAGTAATACGATTTCTATTATTGATGGCTTTCGTAAAATCTCACAAGCAAGTCATGATGAGATGCTGGGCCTATCAAGTGAAATGACCGCAAATAGAAATATACTTGGTAATCTTAGCATTACTAGTGGTGTTCTTGGATTGATTGGCTTGGTAGCTGCTGGACCTGCTCTTGTAGCTGCAGGAGCTTTTTTAGGCATTATATCTTTAGTGCTGGGTTATAAATATGTTGATCTGGTGGCAAAATCTGTCTGGATGTGGATAAACTTGAGTTATATGGGTAACCATAAGGGGCAAATAGAAGCCTTTTCTACCTCGGATAATGAAGTTGCATCTCTTCAATCCGTCTTCAAAGGCTTGACTGTTGATATTGCTTGGGAGAATGTCTATAGATATGACGATGCCTTTGGTAGAGAGCACGCTGCACAGGTAGGAGTCGGTCCAAGATATATTTATCAGTCAGGAAATGCAAAAAAAATATTTTTGTCGATTTTAATACCTACTATTGATACTGGTGAGTTATCTATTACACTGCTTACGTCTCAAGGAGATAATGAATCTAGCAAAAGACACTTTAGTTATAACTACATAAAGTCTGCTATTGACTCTTCTTTTGAACCTTTGGCTTATGATTTTAGCCAAGGAGGAAGTGATGCTCCAGAATTAATAATTGACGAGAGTGGGTATCTCTTCTCTAATAGTTCGTTAATAGATAATGAACATGCAGGTACAAAAATAGCCCTTGTTGTTTCATTGAGAGATGATATTACTTCAAAAACATATAATTCAACTTATTTGGTGGAGGTTGTATAGTGAAACTATTCATTTCTATTATGCTTTTGACGCTACTGTTAGGATGTTCAAACGATACCGAAAATAAAAGTTCAACAGCCGAAAAAATGATCCATGAGCCTTTTGTGGTTCAAATTGATAATACGGGTCCTTCTTTTTTTAAAAATGATAAATTGAGAGATATTGAATACGTAAGAAAGGAATACCTTAACGGAAATATGGTTAAGGGTTATTTTTATGCGTTACTTTTGCTTCAAAGCAAAAATGACATAGATGAGAAAAAAAAGGGCCTAAAAGTACTTAGAGACGTGTGGGAAAATGGGTTGGTAGATGCGGGGTTTAATTTATTTAACATATACTATCAAGGTGAGTTAGTGGATGAGAACAAGCAAAAAGCTTTATCTTACCTGATTAAGTCAGCTGAGTTAGGGTATTTTGCATCTCAAAGGAAATTAGGCTTGTTATATTCGGGAGATGATACGTATATAGATGATCTATTGACTAAAGATTCAGAAAAAGCTTTTGCATGGTTCGTTAGAGCTGCAAAAAATAATGATAAGTTATCAGCGGTCAATGTTGCTTATATGTTATATAACGGAGTGGGTGTAAAGAAGAGTGATAAAAAAGCCTTTGAATGGCTCCTTAAGGCTACTAAGATGCCAGCAGGTAGTAATACTAGTGTCTATATGGCCATAGGTAGATATTATGAAAAAGGAATCGGTACTAATATTAATCTAGTGCAAGCATATAAGTATTATGACCAACTGCAGCCTGCTAAAGATAAAGATAAAATTAGAATCATGAAAAGCATGACTAATGAAGAAATAGCTAAAGCAAAGCGACTATCTTTAGAGCTGCAGGAAGAAACTAATACTTACGTTATGCCTAGGTAGTAAATTATTGTTTTAAAGTAAGGAGGGCATATCGAATGTGCCCTTCTACTGAGTTACTTGTGATGAATTGAAATTTAATTACTAATACTCTTCAATACTTGAAAGGGTTAGTTTTTGGAACCTAGGTGTAATGTTTTAGCTAACTTGTAGAGTATTGAGCTTATTTTATGCTCAGAACTCAATATTACGGATTATTCTACTATCAGGTTTATTGATAATTTAATTTTAAGTACCAATATATTTTATAGGAGTGACAGTTTTATAAGGCTAGTGATTTGATTGTCAAACATATTGTCTTTTCTATTTGTATTATTTTGTTTAGCGTGAATCCCGCTAGCGCAAAGGTTTACTATCAGACTAATAATGTGAAAGCTTTTAGTGAAGAGTATGCATCCTATAACTATAGCGACCTGATTGAAAAAGGGGAGGCAAGGACAGCTAGAGAAGAATATTTCTTATCTTATGCATATCTTAGAAATAAAAATAATGTCTTTGATGATATAGATTATTGCAAGGCGATGGATGGGTTTAAAATTGCTTCAAAAAATGATGTTGCAGATGCCTCTTATGTTGTGGCTATTATGTACTACAATGGATTGTGTGTTGATCGGAATTTAGAGAAAGCTAGAAAGTTTCTAATACTATCAGGAAGTCGTGGTTATGTGCAGGCTCAAGCATTACTAGGTCGAGCATATTGGGGAGAGAATGCCAGAGACCTTTTTGCGAAGGATGCTGTAAAAGCCAGGCATTGGCTGGAGAAAGCCGCTAATAATGGTGACGCTCCTTCTGCTATAGGACTTTCCTATTTGTATGAGCATGGCTTAGGCGGAGATGAATATCCAGAGTTAGCTTTCAAATGGAGACGAAAGGCAAGTAGTCTTCCATATGGTGAATTTGCAATGGCATACTTTCAGCCTTTGGCTCGTTATTATGAAAATGGTTACGGTACTGAAGCCGACTTGGTACAAGCCTATAAGTATTATGATTTAAGCGGTAGTGTCGGTGGCGCAGGACGTTTACGAGTCTCTAAAAAAATGACTAATGAGCAGATAGTTGAAGCCAGGCAACAATCTAAACACTGGCAAGAAGAAAATCGTCGCTTCAATCCCGGCTACAACGGGCTTGAGCATCAATCCGACGGTAGCTACCGCTAGTAGACTCTCTTGACTCCAGTGTTGTGCAGACAGCCCGAGCCCTTCCAGGGCTCCGGCTTTTTCGTGCTTGGGGATTTCAATGCCGGCTGATGATGGTGAGTCTGTTTCGGCGATAGACAGGGGGAGCCATGAGTCTGTAGCAGGGCAAGGCGATCGAGATAGCCTGTGACTTGCTAGCGCATGGGTGAGAGAGGCTGGTTGCGGTTCTGCTGGCGCTGGTCGCCATGAGTGAGCGTGAAGAGGCTGCATGGGTGCGCAATGGTCGCCTGCATGACTGAGAGGTCAGGAAGTGCGGCATGCGAAAAAGGAGACATCGCTGGTCAATAATGAGGGTTTTCATCAACGTGATGACTCTTTCATTTCACTCAGTGAAGGGGTCGTTTATAATATTAGTTTAAACTGATTGAAAGTGTCAGAAGACATGTCGTCGCGTAATGGGCAACTGTCTTGTCATATTTGTGTTACCCAATCTCGGTATTTTTGTAACACTTTTGTTCTAATATGGTATATGGCAGCATGTCATTGTTCTGATGGTGTTTTCCCCACCTGCGTGCCAGGTGGTGGCGAGTCGGGAGTGGCGGGGCAGTATTGAGTCCTTACTATCGCTCCAGGGTAGGTACGGCAGGCCTCACCGTCATATGATTGCGACACCATGGAAGATGGCGCCGTTCGCTCTGTGGCGTGGCAAACATGGCGTTAATCGTTATTTAAACGATACTTGTGTTGCTTTTCTTGCTGGAATCTCTACCTGCAATATGTTTCCATATTCGCGTCTGCGCTAGAACAAATATACAGATTTACCTTCTATGTATCGTCAACGCTTTTCCCTCTGTATGCCCGCCGCAAGATGTCACCTATTTACGATATCGAGCACGTCAATCAGAGGGTGGCGGTGGCAAGACGTTGTCTTGATTTATCTGATAGGGAAGCAGATTGATGTCAAGAAATGGCGGCATGTCCTTACCAGGCGGTGAAACCTTGAAGACTTCTTTTATTGCCATTGTCGGGTCATTGGTGGTGGGGCTCCTGCTGTTGAGCGGTTGCAGCTCTGCGCCGGACACAGGCCCTGCCGACTACACGCCGCCGCCGATCGAGCGTTTCGTCGGCACGCTTCCCTGCCAGGATTGTCGCCTCATCCGCGCGGACCTGACCCTGCATCGCGATTCCGAGAGTGGCAAGCCCACGGCGTTCTTCCTGCAGGAAGCTCACGTCGATGCCATCGGGGGCGATTTCGTGACTACGCAGTGGGGCGACTTCGAGGCCGAGACCTCTGACAGCACTACCTATCTGCGCCTGGAGCGGGATGCGCCGCTGATGCTCAAGATGGAAGAGGGCGGCGACACCCTGGAGTTGATGGGGCAGCAGGACACTGACAGCGATTACGAGTTCACCCGTGCCGAGCCGCTTGGCTGAGGTTCACCACGCGTTGCGCAGGATCTGCGCACGGAGAGTATCTGACATGGATTCGTCCTTTGACATTGAAGCCTTCATTCGACAGCGCAAGCAGACGCGTGTGGTCAGTGACCTGTTGTATGAGAACGCCTCGGATTATCTGACGACCCTGGGGGCCTTGATTCGCCCGCAGATGATTTTTGGCGAATACCTGCAAGGGGCACCGCGCGGTAGCGGCCGTGAGGCACAGCATGCCTTCAAGGAATTCACCGCTCTCTATGACTCCACGGCCAATGCCGAGCCTTTCCGCTTGCTGCAGGAGCTGGATGTGCCGCTGGAGCTTCTGAGCACGGCCCCGCGTCTCTATCCGCATGAATATGACGTACGTCTCGAGTCCACCGGCAAGGTGATTCGCGTCACCAGCCCGACCCGCTGGGTGGTGGGTTTCGATGGCTTCTCGCTGCAACGCTTCCGTCACATCATCAAGGACCCCAATCGCAGCACCGCCGAGCTGCTGCGCTACGTGGTGCACTATCTGATGCTGTTCTATTGCGTCAATCGTGCCCCGGGCCTCGGGCGACTGTTGCTGGGGCTTCGCTTCCCGGTCAGTTTCGAGAAGCTCGGCGAGTTCGGCAGCATGCCGTTCTGCGTGGTGGGGTCTCCCATCACCTCGCACCTGCCGGAGCAGGACACCATCCTGCGCAGCACCGAAATCGCCGGCAATGACACCTTTGAAGAACTGATCGATGTCGCGGACATCGAGTCGATGGATGACGCCGTCAAGCAGCGGCTGCTCAGGGCGATCGCCGCTGTCTGAGTGGCGTGTCAGCGGCGATGTTCCGGCTGATTCAGCGGGACCCCATTTTTGCTTCGCGCAACCACTTCACAACTGCACATAAGGAAATGCCCCATGGCGGAGAGGGATAGCACACAACACAAGCTGGGACGCATTCGCGCACCACGCGTCCAGATCACCTACGACGTCGAGATCGGTGACAGCCAGGAGCAGAAGGAACTGCCGTTTGTGGTCGGTGCCGTCGGTGATTACACCGGCAACCCGCTCAGCCCGCCGCCCAAGCTCAAGGACCGCAAGTTCGTCGCCATCGACCGCGACAACTTCAATGGCGTCCTCAAGGGCTTGAAGCCGCGCCTTGCCTATCGCGTCGACAACACGCTGAGCAAGGATGGTACCCAGCTGCCGGTCGAACTGAACTTCAACTCGCTGGAAGACTTCGAGCCGCAGAATGTCGTCAAGCAGGTCGAGCCGCTGCGCAAGCTTCTGGACGTGCGCAACAAGCTCGCCGATCTGCGCAACAAGATGGGCGGCAACGACAAGCTGGAAGAGCTGCTGATGGACGTGCTGCAGAACAGCGAGAAGCTCAAGACGCTGGGCGACGAGTTCGGTCGCGAGCAAGCCGTGCGCAAAGACGACAACTGATTGCGGAGTCAGACCATGAGTGACAATCGTAGTGAATCAGCAGTGGCACCGCAGGCACAGGATACCGTCTTCGCGCCGCAGTCTTCCTTGCTCGACAGCATCATCTCCGAGAGCCGCGTGGCGCGCTCCGAGACCGAGCGCACCCGTGCGCGCGACCTGATCGAAGAGCTGGTCGCCCAGGTGCTGGATGGCGAAGTCATGCCCAGCAAGGACCTCATCGCCGTGCTGGATGCGCGTATCGCCGAGATCGACGCGATGCTCTCCGAGCAGATGAACGAAGTCATGCACGCCAGTGAGTTCCAGAAGCTGGAATCCTCCTGGCGCGGTCTGCGCTATCTGGTCGATCAGACCGAGACCGGCAGCAACATGAAGATCCAGATGCTCAACGCCACCAAGAAGGAATTGGTGCGTGACCTGAAATCGGCGCCGGAATTCGATCAGAGCGCGCTGTTCAAGAAGGTCTACGAAGAAGAGTACGGCACCTTCGGTGGCGCGCCGTTCGGCATGCTGGTCGGCGATTACGAATTCTCGCGCAGCCCGGAAGACATCTATCTGCTGGAGCAGATCTCCCACGTGGCCGCCTCGGCGCACGCACCCTTCATCTCCGCGGCGTCTCCGGAGCTGTTCGGCTGGGACTCCTTCACCGAGATGAGCGGTCCGCGTGATCTGTCCAAGATCTTCGACACCGTCGAATACGCCAAGTGGAAGTCCTTCCGCAACTCCGAAGATGCGCGCTATGTCGGTCTGACGCTGCCGCACGTGCTGGGCCGTCTGCCATATGGCCCGGACACCACGCCGGTCGAGGAATTCAACTTCGTCGAGAACGTCGATGGCCGTGAGCACAACAAGTATCTGTGGATGAACGCGGCGTACGCCATGGGCTCCCGCGTGACTGATGCCTTCGCCAACTATGGCTGGTGTGTCGCCATTCGCGGTGTCGAGGGCGGCGGCCTGGTCGAGAACCTGCCAACCCACACCTTCCAGACCGACGATGGCGAAGTGGCGCTGAAGTGCCCGACCGAGATCGCCGTGACCGACCGCCGCGAGAAGGAGCTGGCAGACCTGGGCTTCATCCCGCTGGTGCATTGCAAGGGCACGGACTACGCCGCCTTCTTCGGCACCCAGTCCGCCCAGAAGCAGAAGACGTACAACACCGACGTGGCCAACGCCAACGCGCGGCTGTCCTCGCAGATGCAGTACATCTTCGCCACCTCACGCATCGCGCATTACATGAAGGCGATCATGCGTGACAAGGTCGGCAGCTTCGCCTCGCGCACCAGTGTCGAGCGCTACCTGAACGACTGGCTGTCCCAGTACGTGCTGCTGGACGACAACGCCAGCCAGGAAGCCAAGGCGCAGTTCCCGCTGCGTGAAGCACGTGTCGAAGTCGCGGAAGTCCCGGGCAAGCCGGGTGTCTTCAAGGCCGTGACCTTCCTGCGGCCGCACTACCAGCTGGATGAACTGACCGCCTCACTGCGCCTGGTCGCAGAGCTGCCGCAGTCCACTCGTAGCTGATGACGTCTCGTCACTGAAGACCCCTCGCTCTTTTCCCTGCGTGTCCTGCACGCCCGCATCGTCAGACTGGCCAACGCCGGCCTGACGGTGCGGCTTATCGCCATGAAGGAGGCGACATGCGCATGAATGGCACCCGCCGCCTCATTCCCACCCTGTGGGATCGGTTGCAGGACGATGCTCCGCATCAGGGAGAAGCCGCGGAGGAGCAACGCTTCGTCAGTCTCGACGAGTACAAGCGCACCATCGTGCGTGACCTCGAGATTCTGGTGAACACGCGCAGCGAATTGCTGGGAGGGCGCTTGAATGACTTTCCCGGGTTGCGCGGCACGGTGCTGGGCTTCGGCCTGCCGGACTTTCTCGGCCGAGGCCTGCACAGCAGTGAAGACCGCCGCTTGATCCAGCGTCAGCTGGAGTACGCCATCGAAAGCAATGACCGTCGCTTTCGCAACGTGCAGGTCAAGCTGCTGGACCAGGACGGTCAGGACCGCCTCTTGCGCTTTCGCGTCGAGACGCTCCTCGTCCTCAAGGATGCAACGCGGCAAGTGGCCTTCGATGCCGTGCTGCATGCCGACACTCAGCAATACAAAGTGCAGAACCTTTCCTGATGCTTGATGAACTGCTGCCTTACTACGAACAAGAGATTTCGCACCTGCGCTTTCTGGGCCGGGAGTTCGCACGTGAGTACCCCAAGATTGCCGCACGACTGCAATTGGAAGGCGACCACTGCGAAGACCCGCACACCGAGCGTCTGGTCGAGTCCTTCGCGTTCCTGTCGGCACGGGTTCACAAGAAGCTGGATGATGATCTGCCGGAAATCGTCGAGGCCTTCCTCGATGTGCTCTATCCCCATTACCTGCGACCGACGCCTTCGCTGTCGATCGCACAGCTCGACCCCGGTGAGCAGACCTCGCTGACCGGGCGTTATCAGGTCGCGCGGCACACCGAGATGTTCTCGCGTCCGGTGGAAGGCGTGGCCTGCCGGTTCCGTACCTGCTATCCGGTGGATGTGTGGCCGCTGCGCGTGGAAAGCGCCGGCTTCTCGCTGCTGGAACGCTCGGCCTTCAATGGTCGCGACAAGGATAGCGTCGCGCGGCTGGATCTGGCCTTCGAGGCCTTGAATGACCAGTCGGTGGGCAGCTTCGGGATCGACCGCCTGCGCCTGTTCCTGGACGGCGAGGGTGCCTTGATGCACCCGATGTACGAACTGCTGTTCAACAATCTGACCCGCCTGAGCGTCAGCTTCTATGAGGGCGGCCAGCGCCGAGAAGTCGCGCTGCCGACGGATTCGCTCACGCCGGTCGGGTTCGCGCCCGAGGAAGGATTGATCGATTACCCCGAGCGCTCCTTCCTCGGCTATCGCCTGCTGCACGAGTACTTCACCTTCCCCGACAAGTTCATGTTCTTCGATGTCGAAGGGCTGACACGTCTGCTGGCACGCGCCAGCGGCACGCGTTTCGAGCTGCACTTCCACTTCGCGGACTATGCGCTGGACGAGCGTCTGTCGCGGCTGTCCCAGAGTCTGGGGCGCAATCATTTCCGCCTCGGCTGCACGCCGGTGATCAACCTGTTCGAGCGTCAGGCCGAGCCGATCCTGCTCACCCATACCCAGGCGGAATATCCGGTGGTGGCCGATGTGCGCAATCCGCACGGCGCCGAGGTGATCTCGGTCGACCGCGTCACGCGCGTACAGAAGACCGCCGAGCGCGATCACGTGCGCTATTGCCCGCCGTTCTTCGAGCCGCAGGGCAGTGCGCCATCACGCGAGACCAGCTACTGGCTGTCGCGGCGTGTGCCGTCCGCCCGTGAGCGGGATGCCGGCACCGAGCTTTTGCTGCGCCTGGCGGATCGTGAGCTCAATGCCATCGACGCCACCAGTGACGTGCTTAGCCTCAAGCTCACCTGCAGCAATCGTGACCTGCCGCAGCGACTGAGCTTCGGTCATCCGCGCGGTGACTTCACGCTGCCGCGCGAGCAGGTGGTCAAGGCCATTCGCTGCCTGCGCAAGCCCACGCCCTCGGCGCGGCCGCCGATGGGCAAGGGCGTCATCTGGCGCCTGATCTCGCATCTCTCGCTCAACCATCTCTCATTGGTGGAGCGTGGCCGCGATGTGCTGCTGGAAATGCTCTCGCTCTACAACTATCGCGATCTCGAGGCCACGCGTCGCCAGATCAACGGCATCGCCAGCATCCAGAGCGCACCGGCGATGACACGTATCGGGCATCCTCGCCCGGCCTTCGTGCGCGGTACCGGCATCACGCTGGAGCTGGATGAACAGGAGTTCATCGGCAGCGGCATCTTCTTGTTCGGCATGGTGCTGGATCACTTCTTCGGGCAGTACTGCTCGCTCAACAGTTTCACTCGGCTGACATTGCGCAGCCGCCAGCGCGAAAAGGACGTCGTGACATGGCCCGCCAGAACCGGCACTCAGCCCCTGGTCTGATCGACCAGGCGCGCGCTGAGCCTTACCGGTTCAGCTTCTTCCAGCTGGTGCGATTGCTCCGGTTGCACTATAGCCGTGCCGGACGCCTCGAACCCGAGCTGCGCCCCCACGAGGACCCGCTGCGCTTTCGCAGCCAGCTGTCGCTGAACTTCCCGGCCAGCGAAGTGAGTGATCTCGTGTTCGAGAGCGAGACATCGCGCTCGCCGACCGACCAGCCGCTGACCCAGGTGCAGGTCACCTTCATGGGGCTGGTGGGCCCGTCCGGTGTCCTGCCGCGTCCGTATACCGAGACGTTGATCGACCGCCACGTGCAGCTGCGCGATGACGGGGCTCATGCCTTCTTCGATCTGTTCTCGCACCGCATGACGGCGCTGTTCTATCAGGCGTGGCAGAAGTATCGCTTCCACATCGAGTATGAGCGTCGCGGCGAGACGGACTTCGAGCGCCAGCTGCTCGCGCTCAGCGGTGTCTCCGGGCGCTCCGCGCAGCTGCTGTTCGCGGGGGACGATGCCCTTGTCGACGAGAATCGCGACAACGCGGCACCCAGCCGGGGGCTCGGCAATCAGGACGGCCGAGAACTGCCGCGCGAGCTGTTCTCCTTCTTCGCCGGGCTGCTCGGTCAGCGGCCCCGCAATCAGCAGAACCTGACCACCTTGCTGGGCAGCTTCTTCGGCGTGCCGTGTGAGGTGAAGCCCTTCCAGGGGCGTTGGCTCGAGATCAGCGAGCCGGAGCTGACGCGCCTGGGGCAGGCCAATGCCCGGCTGGGACAGAGCGCCGTGGCCGGGAAGCGCGCCTGGGATTACCAGTCCTGCGTGCGCATCGCGGTCGGCCCCTTGCGCCTGGCGGACTTTCGCCGCTTTCTGCCCGGCGGTGAGGACCATCTGCGCATGACGGAACTGATCCGTTTCTATGTCGGGCCGGAGCTCGATTTCGAGCTGGAACTGCAGCTCGAGCCCAGTGAAGTGCCGCCGGCCCGCCTGGGAGGTGCCGGTGGCATCTCGCTGGGCCGCCTCGGCTGGCTGGGCCAGACACCCCGCAGCACCTCGGGAAGTGTGCTGCTACGAATCCCCTTCGATGGAGTGACCCCGTGAGTCTCAAGACGCTATTCGCCAAGCTCAATGATGTCAGCCGCGGTGCCATGGAAGAGGCCGCTGGCCTGTGCCTGGCCAAGCGCCAGTATGAAGTCGATGTCGAGCATCTGCTGATCAAGCTGCTGGACGGTGACGACAACGACCTGCTGCGCATCGTGCGTCACTACTCGCTGGGGCTGGATCAACTTGCCGATCAGCTGGACCGCTCGCTGGAGCGTCTGAAGACGGGCAGCACCGCGACGCCGGCACTCTCACCGCATATCACGCGGCTGATCGAGAAGGCCTGGTTGATCGCCTCCATCGACCACGAAGTCGCGCATATCCGCAGCGGACACCTGCTGCTGGCCCTGTTGGAAGACCCGGAACTGGCCCAGCGCGCAGGCCTGGGAGCTTCCGCGCTGGAGCGTTCGTTCGAGCCACGTCACGACACTCCGCTGGCGCGTATCGATGCCGCAGACCTGCGCCTGCATTTCACCAGCCTCTTGGCCGCAAGTCCCGAGGCCGAGCGCTCGCAGCCGACGCCATCCGCCGCGAGCAGCGGCGAGCAGACGGCAGGCGAGGGCGGTGGCGCTGCACGCCCGGGCAGTCACAAGACCCCGGCGCTGGATCAATACACCATCGACCTGACCGCCAGTGCGCGCGCCGGCAACATCGACCCGATTCTGGGGCGCGATGACGAAGTGCGCCAGATGATCGACATCCTGACGCGTCGTCGTCAGAACAACCCGATCCTCACCGGTGAGGCGGGGGTCGGCAAGACCGCCGTGGTCGAAGGACTGGCACAGAAGATCGTCGCCGGGGAAGTGCCTGCGCCGCTGGCACGTGTCGAGCTGCGCACCCTGGATCTCGGCCTGCTGCAGGCCGGCGCCAGCGTGAAGGGCGAATTCGAGCAGCGCCTCAAGGACGTGATCGAGGAAGTGAAGCGCAGCCTGCACCCGATCATCCTGTTCATCGATGAAGCCCACACCCTGATCGGCAGTGGCGGTCAGGCGGGCCAGAACGATGCCGCCAACCTGCTCAAGCCGGCGCTGGCGCGTGGCGAGCTGCGCACCATCGCCGCCACCACCTGGGCCGAGTACAAGAAGTACTTCGAGAAGGACGCCGCCCTGGCGCGTCGCTTCCAGGTGATCAAGGTCGAGGAGCCGGCCGAGCCGCAGGCCATCGACATGCTGCGCGGGCTGGCGACGCGCATGCGCGATCACCACAAGGTCGAGATTCTCGATGACGCCATCGTGCAGGCGGTGCGTCTCTCCAGCCGCTATATCACCGGCCGTCAGCTGCCGGACAAGGCGGTCAGCGTGCTGGATACCGCCTGTGCGCGTGTTGCGCTGGGCCAGCAGACCACGCCGGCACCGCTGGAAGATGCCCGTCAGCGCCTGCGCGATCTCGAGGCTGAACGTGCGGCACTGGCTCGCGAGCACGAGCGCGGCGATGACCGCCATGCCCCGCGTCTGGACGAGATCGACAGTGAAGTGCTGGCCATTACCGCGCAGGTGACGGCGCTGGAAGCCGACTGGACACGTCAGCGTGAGGCCGTCGAGGCGGTGCTCAAGGCTGATGCCGCCCTGAACGCGGCCAACGAATCCGATGATGCCACCGGGCGTGACGCTGCCTTGGCCGAGCTGCGTGCCGCGCGTGAGGTGCTGGAAGCCGCCGGTGGCGAGGCGCCGCTGGTGCATGCCTGTGTCGATGGCAATGCCATCGGCGAAGTCGTCGCTGCCTGGACCGGCATTCCGCTGGGCAAGATGCAGCGTGACGAGATTGACACCGTGCGTCGTCTGCCGGCGCTGTTGGGCGAGCGCGTGCTCGGGCAGGACCACGCACTGGAAGAGATCGGCCAGCGCATCAGCCTGTCGCGCGCCAGGCTCGAAGACCCCGACAAGCCGATCGGTGTCTTCATGCTGCTCGGCCCGAGCGGGGTCGGCAAGACCGAAACCGCGCTGGCCCTCGCCGACAGCCTGTACGGCGGTGAGCGCAATCTCATCACCATCAACATGTCCGAGTACCAGGAAGCCCACACCGTCTCCTCGCTGAAAGGCTCGCCGCCCGGCTATGTCGGCTATGGCGAAGGCGGCGTGCTGACCGAAGCCGTGCGTCGCAAGCCGTACAGCGTGGTGCTGCTCGATGAAGTCGAGAAGGCCCACCCGGACGTGCTGGAAGTCTTCTTCCAGGTGTTCGACAAGGGCGTGATGGAGGACGGCGAAGGGCGCGAGATCGACTTCCGCAACTGCGTCATCCTGCTGACGTCCAACGTCGGCACCGACGAGATCATGAACCGCTGCCTGGGCGTGGCGACGCCGCCGGCACCGGAAGCGCTGGTCGAGGGCCTGCGCGATACCTTGAATGGCGTCTTCAAGCCGGCCTTCCTCGGCCGCCTCAAGGTCGTGCCGTACTACCCGGTCCACAGCGACATCCTGGCGCGCATCGTCGACCTCAAGCTGTCGCGTCTGGCGGAACGCTTCACGCGCAACCACGGCGCCCACCTGAGCTTCGCCCCGTCGCTGGCGACGCATATCGCCGAGCGCTGCACCCAGACCGACAGCGGTGCGCGCAGCATCGATCACCTGCTGAGTGGCTCGCTGATGCCGCCGCTGGTGGAGTGGGTGCTGGAACGCATGGCCGATCAGCAGCCGGTGGGCGATGTCAGCATCGCGCTGGATGACGCCGGCCAGTTCACCTACGAGATGCAGTGAGGAAGCCCACATGTCATTCCGGGGATATCACGTGAAGGCTGAGCGGCGCACCACGTCTCTGCGTCCGCGCCATTGGCTGCCCGTCATGTTGTGCGCCAGCCTGCTGCTCGGCGGCTGCGGGGTCGGCAGCCGTCTTGGCCAGCAGATGGATGGCACGGTGGGGGACATCCTGTTCCGTCAGGACGAGACGGTCGCCTTCACCCTCGATGCCGATGACTCGCTCAATCCGGATGTCGATGAGGCGTCACTGTCGGTGGTGGTGCGCATCTATCAACTGGATGCGAGTGAGGCCTTTACCAGCGCCTCGCCCGATGGCCTCTGGGATCACGCCGACAAGGTACTGGGCGACTCCCTGCTGGATACCCGCGAAGTGGTGATGGTGCCGGGCGGGCATGTCGTCGATGAGGCGCCGCTGAAGCCGGGCGCGCGTTACGTGGCGGTCGCGGCCTATTTCCGCCAGACCCCGGACGCGCGCTGGCGCGTGCTGTTCGACGCCGATGCGATGCGCAAGGACGGCCTGTTCACCTCACCGGACGGCGTCGAACTGACCCTGGCCGATCACTACATCATGGTGGCGCCCGACAGCGAAGACCTGCTGGCGACGACGACACCGCCATGAGGCGTGAGCCATTCCGCCTGACGGGCGGCACGTCACTGGCGACACCGGACGGACTTTATAAAGGATGGATTCGTGAGCAAGCATAATCGCGTGAGGTGGTCCGAGGGCATGTTCCTGCTGCCCCAGCACTTCCAGTATCAGGACGAGTATCACCAGTGGCAGCTCGGCGAGGCCAGCACGCGCAGCGGGCCCTTCGCCTTCGGCGTACAGCAGCTTGAGATCGATGAAAGCGCGCTGGCCCAGGGCCGTCTGCAGCTCAGCCGCCTCAAACTGGTCTTCCCGGATGGCACGCTATTCGATGCTCCCCAGCACGATAGCCTGCCGCGGGCGCGTGACCTGGGAGAGCTGGCCGGTCACAGCGAGATCAAGGTGCATGCTGCGCTGAGCCTGGTACAACCCTACGCCGGCAATGTGCAGGAAGATGAGCAGCAGCGCGGTGCCCGTCGTCGCTTTCGTCAGCGCTTCGATTCCCTGCCGGACCTGCTGGACGGCGATGGCGAGAACGAGCTGAGCCTGCTGGAACTCAATGTGCGTCTATTGCTGGAAGGCGATGACCTGGAGGGCAGCACGCATTGTCCGCTGGCCGTGCTGACGCGCAATGCCGCCGGTGGCTTCTCGGTCTCGCCGCGCTTCGTGCCGCCTGCGCTTCACCTCTCGAGCAGCGAGACGCTGATGGCCATGGGCCAGCGCCTGGCCGGCATGCTGCAGGCCAAGCACGAGACGCTGTCCGGACGTCGCCGCGAGCGCGCCGATCAGGTCGCGGAATTCGGCTCAAGCGACGTGGCGCTTTTCTGGCTGCTGCATACGGTCAACCGTGCCTACCCGGCCCTGGCGCATCTGCTGCAACACCCGCAGCAGCATCCCGAGAAGCTCTACACCTTCCTGTCGGATCTGGTCGCCAGCCTGATGACCTTCTCGATGGATTACCGCCTGAGTGACCTGCCGCCGTACCGCCATGAAGACCCGGTCCAGTCATTGACGACGCTGGAAACCATGGCGCGCGAGCTGCTGGACACCGTGGTGCCCAACCAGTACATCCCCATCGCGCTGGAACAGACCAAGCCGTCCTACTACATCGCTCACCTGCACGATGCGCGTCTGGTGGATGCCGACTTCTACATCAGCGTGCATGCCGACATGCCCGGCGCCAAGTTGCTGGAGCTGGTGCCGCGTGCCTTCAAGGTCGGCTCGCCGGATGACATCGAGGTGGTGGTCAACAGCGCCATGCCCGGCGGCTCGCTGGTACATGCCTCGCGTCTTCCCACCGCGATTCCCTCGCGCCTCGATAACCACTATTTCGCGCTGGAACCCCAGGGTCGCATGTATGAACGCATGATGGCCGCGCAGGCCATCGCCTTCTACGTGCCCGGCGGTTTCCACAACCTCAAGATTGAATTGATGGCGGTGTTGAAATGACCCAGACCACGGCAACCCAGCCGAGCGACACGGCGGCACATCATCCTTCCCGGGCGGCTTCCCAGGGAAGTGGCGGCGCGGGGAGATCCGGCGCATCGGTCCCGGCGGACACGCGTCTACGCACGCTGTCCCAGGATTTCTTCTCGCTGATCCTGATGATTCGTCGCGGCAGTGAAGCGCGCAACGTCGATGAGTTCCTGACCCGGGTCGCCGACTACTTCCGCGAGCTGGAAGCCCAGGCACTGGCGGTCGGCTACAGCATGGATCAGGTGCGTGACGCCCAGTACGCGCTGTGCGCCTTCCTCGATGAAAGCGTGCTGGGGGCCGGTGCCAGCAACATTCGCCAGCATCTGGAGCTGCATCCGCTGCAGTACACCTACTTCGGCGTGCATCTGGCGGGTGAGGGCTTCTTCGAGCGTCTCGAGGCACTGCGCACCGACGTCAAGGCCAACCTGGATGTGCTGGAGGTCTATCACCTGTGTCTGGCGCTGGGCTTCGAGGGCAAGTTCCGCCTCGAACACCGTGATCAGCTGCGCTACGTGGCCAGCACGCTGGGCCAGGACATCGCGCGCTACCGTCAGACATCCGACGTGCTGGCACCGGGCTGGCAATTGCCGGACCAGGTCGGTCAGCTGCTGCGTTATGAAATTCCGGTCTGGGTCTATCTGCTGGTGATCGCGCTGTGCTGCGGGGCGGTCTATCTGGTGCTCGACAACCTGCTGGATACTCAGGTCACGGCGCTCATCGAGCGACTGTCGTCCCTGTTCGCAACGACATGAGGCGTGACGGAATGAAACGGGTGCTGGGGTTCCTCAAGAGTTTCTGGTTGGCGTCGTCACTGCTGTGGCTGGCCAGTGTCGTGCTGTGCGTCTGGTGGGTGCCACGTCTGGGTGGCTCGCTGGAACGCCTGGCCATCGCCGTGGCGCTGCTGACCGCGGTGTGGCTGCTGGCCATCGTGCTGCGCAAGTATCGAAAGGTGCGCGCCGAGCGGGATCTGGAAGACCTCGTCCAGCTGGAAGTGGACCGCGAAGCTGCGGATGCCGCCACCGAAGCCGGCGATTACGAAGTGCTGCGTGAGCGTCTCAAGTCGGCGCTGCGCATGCTGCGTGCCCAGCGTGGTCTGCACAAGGGTGGCAGTGCCTCGCTCAGCGATCTGCCCTGGTATCTGGTGCTGGGTCTGTCGTCCTCCGGCAAGACCTCGCTGCTGACACGCTCCGGCCTGAGCTCCAGCGTGGCGGGGCTGGGCGGGGATTCCGGCACCCAGTACTGCGACTGGTACTTCGGCAACGACGCCCTGATGATCGACACCGCCGGGCGTTATGTGGCCGAAGAGCAGCCGGCGCGTGCCTTCGCCGACTTCCTGCGTCTGCTGGCACGCCGTCGACGGAGTGCGCCCATCAATGGTCTGGTGGTGGTAGTGGATCTGCCGGCACTGCTGCATGCGCCGCGTGACGAGAATCATGCGCTGGCACGCCAGCTGATCGAGCGCATCAATGACTTCCGCGATGCGCTGGATGCCTCGCCGCCGGTCTATCTGATGTTCACCAAGGCCGACCAGCTGCCGGGCTTCACCGCCGCGTTCAATACGCTGGACAGCGATGCCCGCCATGCGCCGTGGGGCATGACGTTCTCGGTGGCCGAGGCGCGTCGCGAGGGTGTCGTGGCGGCCTTCTCCCGGCATTTCCCCAAGATGGTGGCGGGGCTGCGTGGCCATGTGGAAGCCGCCCTGCGTGAGCGTGGCCAGCAGGCGGACAGCGAGCTTTTGCACTTCCCGGAATACATCGCCGAGATGGAAGGCCTGCTGGCCGACTTCCTGGAGCCCTTCGATCTGCGTCGCAACAGTGCCCGCGGGCCGCTGACGCGTGGCGTCTATTTCACCAGTGCGCTGCAGGACGGCAGTGCGATGCCGGCGATTCTCGATGAGCAGGTCCGTCAGGGCTTTGCGCTCAAGGAACCGGCGGGCACCCAGGCGGCGACGCCAGCCTCAGCGACGGCGACGGTCAGTGATCGCCCCTATTTCGTCGGCGGTGTCTTCCGTGACGTGATGATTCCGGACCGCAACCTGGTGCGTCACTACGCGCGCGATGGTCAGCGGCGTTCCCTGAACCCGCTGTTGATCGGCGTGGGCGGGGTGGCAGGTGCGGTGACGCTGGGCCTGCTCGGCAACGCCTATTACCAGAGTCGCACCAGTCTCGAGGCCGTCGATGCGCAGCTGACATCGCTTGATGGCGCCGTGACCCCCAGCGTGCAGCTCGACCTGCTCCACGCTGAGCTGTCGCGTGTGCGTCAGGCCCGCGAAGAGGGCGGTCTGCCCTGGTATCAGCACATGGGACTGGATGGCGGAGAGCGTCTGAGCGCGACGCTTGAAGCACAGTACTTCGCGACGCTCAAGCAGCAGATTCTGGCACCGCTGGCGGAAGATCTCGACGCTCGCCTTCGGGCGGTCGGGCGTCTGGCGGTCTCGCTGGGCATCGTCTCCGAGTCCGCTTCGCGGCGCACCCGTGGCGAGGACGTCGGTGAGGGCGCTGGACCCGGGGGCGATGCCTCGCGGACATTGGCCGCCGATGGCAAGTCACTGCTGACCTCGAGCGGCGAGCGCCTGCGTCAGCGTCTCACTGAGCGCCCGACGCTGGGCAGCGTGCCGCGCTCACCGGGCGAACTGGCCAGTCAGCTCAAGGGCGAGGCGGATTACCGCCTGCGCGGCGGCGTCAATGACGCCTACTGGAGCACCCGACAGCAGGGGCGTGAAGCGCTGCGTGACAAGGCCGAGAATTTCCGTGGCTCGTCCGCGGGACTGGGCGGCGATGGCACCGTGGCGGGTGAGGGGGGCAGCCCGGACGGCGGCATGCCGGGCGGTCCGGCCTTCTCCAGTGAAGTGCTCAACCAGCTGACGCCGGAGCAGGTCGCCGGGCTGATCGATGCCTACGATGCGCTCAAGCTGTATCTGATCCTGAGCGAGCCTGCGGAACATCCGGACGTCGCCTTCGTGCGCGAAGCCCTGCCGCGCGCCTGGCATCAGCTGGCGGACAGTCACCGCCATGTGCCGGGGGGAGATCAACGCATCGCCGACAATGTCGCGCTCTACAGCGAATATCTGGCGCAGGGCAAGGCACCTGCCCTGGTGCGGGATGAGGATCGCGTCGCGCGTTCCCGCCGTGACCTCAAGGCCTTCCTGCTCGACAACTCGCCGGCGGAGCGGGAATACCTGCGTCTGCGTCTGGCGGCCGAAGCCCGTTTCCCGTCGATGACGCTCTCGGTGATGCTGCCCGAAGAGGGCGCACGTGGCTTGCTGTACGCCGGCGAATCCGTGCCGGCCTTCTTCACGCGTCGCGTGTGGGACGAGTTCGTGCGTTCCGAGTTGCTCAAGACGCTGAGTTCTGACCTGCCGGTGGAGCATGACTGGGTGCTGGAAGACGAGAACCCGGATGCCGAGCAGGGCAAGACCGAATTCGCCGAGGCGATTCTGGCGCATTACAAGCGTGACTATGCCGAGGCCTGGGAGCGCTTCCTGGCCGATGTCGGCGTGCGTCGCTTCGAAGGTCTGGCGCTCTCGCGTCAGCGTCTGGCGCGCTTCAGCGACTATCAGCGCTCACCGCTCAAGACACTGCTGGCCGTGGTGGATGACAACACCCGCTGGGACAGCCGCGATGCCGAGGCCCGCAAGACGCCCCAGCCACGCGAAGCCGAGGGTGACGTACCGGCCCCGGCGGCCGAGTCGGCGGGCCTGTGGGATCAGGCGCTGGCGTGGGTCGAGGAGGATGGCAGTCAGCTGGCACAGCGTACCGGCGCATTGCAGGGCCTGCCGCACGTGCACGACGGGAAGCTGGCGGACCACTTCGCGCCGGTCGCCAGCCTGTTTGCCCAGGATGAGGGGCAGGATGGCGATGCCTCGGTCATGAACCGCTACCAGCTGCGCCTGCGTCAGCTCAAGGTACGTCTCGACGGACTGGAGCGTGGCGATGTCGGCAAGCGTACCAAGCAGCTGCTGGCGGAGATGATCGGCGGCAAGCCCAATGAGATCTCGGCGGCGCGTGATTATGTGGCCGCCAATGTCGATACCTCGCAGGAACCGCTGGTGCAGTCGCTGCAGCGTCTGTTCCGTGCGCCCATCGATTACTCCGTGGCCAGTCTGCAGGGACCGGTGGCGTCACAGCTGGCCGCCGCCTGGGGTGAGCAGGTCGTCTCGCCGTGGCATCGCATGGTCAGTGGCCGCTATCCGGTCAGCGATTCCGCCAACGAGACCTCGGTGCGTGACCTGCGTCAGTTCATCGACCCCGATAGCGGTCTGCTGACCCGCTTCGACAATGAAGAAGTCGGCAACCTGGAAGAGGGTGAGCAGGACGGTACGCCGCTAGTGGACCCCAAGATCACCGCCACCATCACCAAGGGCACGGCAGTGGGCCGAGTGCTGGAGAGTCTGGCGGATGTGGAGAACGGCTTCGAGATCATGATCCGGCCTTCCTCCCGGCTGATCTCGATCGAGCTGACGCTGGACGGTCAGCAGCAGACCTATCGCAATGGTCGTCAGCACTGGCAGCGCTTCGTCTGGCCGGGTGATCCGGAAGTCTCCGGCGCCCGACTGGAGGTGGTGACACGTGACGGCCGCCGCATCACCGTCTTCAACTTCCCCAATCGCTGGAGCCTGTTGAAGCTGATCGAGTCCGCGGACGTGACAGACCTGGATACCGCCCGTCAGCGCTTCACCTGGTACACCCCGGTGGGCCCGGTGAGCTTCGAGGCGCGCAACTTCGGTGGCGTGAAACTGACGGACCTGAAGCAGGTGCGCAACCTGTCCATGCCCTCGGTCGCCGGGAGATGACCGCATGATCGGCTTCTTCGGCAAGCTGCCCGGCAGCGCGGACTTCATCGCCCATCACGCGGGCCACAAGGACATCCGGGAACTGGATGGCTGGTGGCAGCGGGCGCTGAATCGCATGGCCGAGCGCGACGAAGACTGGCAGGCACGTTTCGATGCCTTGCCGCTGTGCTTCTTTCACTACCGCGCCAGCAGCGGAGCCTGGTTGATGGGGGCGATGTCACCGTCGCAGGACGCCTCCGGGCGACGCTACCCGCTGCTGGTCTTCCAGCGGCTGGCCGTCTCGCCGGTGGTGGAGGGCAGTGTCGGGGTGCATACCCTCGGCGAGACCTTCGCCGGGCAGGTGCGGGAGTTGCTGCGCGATGTGATGCATTGCGCAGATCCCCAGAAGGCACAGGAGCGTCTGCTCACGGGAATCGAGGCGCTACGCCCGCTGGATGATTCCGATCTCAAGCTGCATCGGCGTCTGTTCGCGCGCTTTCTGGAAGACGTGCGCTATGGGGACCTCACGCGGGCGCTGGCCAGTGGCTTCCCTGACGTGAGCGCCCAGCGACTGACGCAGGACATGCAGGCATCGCGCCGGCAGCTGGCGACAGGGGGCGCGCGTGATGACACCCGGGGGCAGGCGGCATTGCCACTGCCCCCGGAGCGCGCGCTGAAGCGTCCCGCGGCGGACCTGTGGCTGCACTGGCTGGAGCATGACAATGGCGCGCCGGGGCAGATCAGCGTGATCGTCGATGACTTCATGCGCCCGACATTGATGCGCTTCACGCGTGACGATCATGACGCACTGCGCATTCTGGCGGAGTCCGCCTTCGAGGTGCTCGGGCCCTGGCGCCTGCTCGGCAGCGGGGAGCCTCACGCTGGTCCGCTGGAGGCGTCTCACGCCTCGACACTGGGCATGGGAGCCTACATCGCCGCTCTGTCAGATGACCGGAAAGATGACCCGGGGCCGCAGGGGACAAGGGCGGGCAGTGACGACACGGTATTCGGCGACATACCCAAGGATGAATCGGCACCGACATGAACAAGTTCAAGCTTCACGTTCTCAAGTACTACCTCCTCAAGTACCGCCCGTATTGGCTGGGCGTGCTGTTCTTCCTTGGCATCTTCGTGGTCTGGGGCGCCGGTGTCGGGCTCGGCTTCTCGTCACTGGACAGTCTGCTGGTCGGTATTCTGGCGTTTCTGGTGGCCTCCGCCCTGTATCTGCTGCTGCTCTATCGCGGGGTGGGAGAGCGCAAGGATGTCGAGTCGCTGTTGATCCAGAACGCCGATGACGCCGTGCTCAGCGCCGCACCCCAGGACCGCGAGGAAGTCAGCCTGCTGCGCGAGCGCCTGCTGGCCGCGCTGGATCGCATGCGCAAGAGTGCCAGCGAGAAACGCGGTGGCTGGTTCACTCGTCAGGGTGATCTGCTCTATACGCTGCCCTGGTATCTGGTGATCGGTCAGCCGGCCGTGGGCAAGAGCACGCTGGTGTCGCGCTCCGGACTCGATTTCCCCTTCGCGGAGCGCGAAAGCGCACGTGTCGCGGGCATCGGCGGCACCCGTCACTGTGACTGGTTCTTCAGCAGTGAGGCCGTGCTGCTGGATACCGCGGGGCGTTATGTCAGCTCCGAGGAGGAAGTCGGCAAGTGGCGTGCCTTCCTCGACATGCTGCGTCGCTATCGTCCGCGTCAGCCGCTCAACGGGTTGATCGTCGCGGTCAGCATCGATGAGGTGCTCCAGAACCGCCATGACGTCGAGGCACTGGCCCATCAGCTGCGCGAGCGTATCCAGGAAAGCTACGAGCGTCTGGGCGCCGCGCTGCCCATCTATCTGGTGTTCACCAAGAGTGACCACATCCCGGGCTTCCGCGAGTTCCATGCCCAGCTGGCACCGGCGCAGCGCGATGAAGTGCTGGGCATGAGCTTCCCGCACCAGGGCTATGCCGAGGCGGATTGGCGTACACGGTTCAGTGAGGCGATGACACGCCTGGTGGCACGTTGCGCGGGTACCGGGGAGCGCTGTCTGGTCGAGGGTGACATCGTGCGCACCCGCGAGGCCCCGGCGGCGGTGGAATTCCCGCGTGAGCTTGAAGCGCTGGCACCGCATCTGACCGATTTCGTCACCGAGCTGCTCAAGGTCAATCCCTATCAGGCAGCGCCGCTGCTGCGCGGGTTCTACTTCACCAGTGCGCTCTCCGAGGGGCAGGCCAGCACGGCAGCCCATGGGCGTAACGTGGCGTCACGCTTTGCCGTCACCGAGCGTCATGCGCCGGGCCATCAGGATGGCAAGCCGCTGTTCGTCTCGGGGCTGTTCTCGCGGGTATTGCTGCCGGATCAGCATCTGGTCGGCCTGTATGGCGGCGCCAACCTGCAGCGTCGGCGTCAGCTGCGCTGGGTGTGGCTGGCGCTGGCACTTGCCGGAGCGATGTGTCTGGCCTGGGCGGTGTCCTTCACCGCCAACACCCGCGAGCTCGGCGCGCTGGATCAGGCATTGGATGCCGCCTACGAGGAAGATGCCGGCGAGCCCGATGCCTATGCCCAGTGGGCGACGCTGGATGCCCTGCGCGACAGCGCGGCCCGCTACGATGCTCGCCATCACGCGCATGGCGTGCCCTGGTCGCTCGGTTTCGGGCTCTATGAAGGCGAGACGCTGGAACCCGCGCTGCGGGACGTCTATTTCGGCGCGCTGCGTCAGACGATGCTGGTGCCGATCGCCAGCAACCTCAACCAGTCGCTGTTCATGCTGCCGACCATCAGCGTGCATGACCGCGAGGATGGCCCGCGCGAGACGGATATCCATGTCCCGGGAGTCGAGGACCACGCCCAGCCGCGTGACAACTCGGCCCAGGCATTGGCGGACTTCGGCAACAACACCCTGAAGACCTACCTGTCCCTGTCGCGCACGCCGCGCGAGGACATCGAGGCGGACTGGTTGCGCAGCGAGATGCCGGTCTACTGGTACCCGGCCATCACCCAGGGAGAGGATGTGCCGCGCGATAGCCGTGATCTGGAATATGCCAGCCGTCAGGTCAACTTCTATGCCGAGCAGGTGGTGCGCCCGGACGTGCCGCGTCTGGAAGACAACACCTTCCTGGTGTCATCCAGTCGCAACTACATCGATGGTCTGCTGGACCGCTCCCTGAGCACCGTCGAGACCATCACGCTGGAATCCGACACCCTGTTCGCCTTCGGGCGTGCGGATTACTCGGGCCTGCAGGGCGAGGGGCAGCGTCAGCTGAATGCCATCGCCGAGCGGCTTTCCAACACGCCGAATCTGGGGCGCATCACCATCACCGGCCACGCCGACCCGATCGGCTCGGCCGTGGTCAATCGCCAGCTCTCGCTACAACGTGCCGAGACCGTGCGCACCTATCTGGTGGGCAAGGGGCTGCCGGGTGAGCTGATCGGTGCGGAAGGGGCCGGCAGCGATCGTCCGCTGGTCAAGTGCGATGGCCAGATGTCACGAGCGGAGAGAATCGCCTGTCTGGCCCCCAATCGTCGTGTCGAGATTGAAGTGCGTGCACTGAACTGACCTGACCAGAACACAACAGAACTGACGGGCAGCGCCCAACCGGTTTCATTTTGCCGACTCACGGAGGAGTCGAGCTCTTGGATGACAGGCCTGAAGGCAGGCCCGGCGCAAGAGAGCGGAGAAGCATGGACATACGCAGTGGGGGTGCCTGGATGGCATCTCCTGGCGGTAGCGTGTCCGAACATGCGTTGCAGGTAGCAGCCAGGGAGGGCTGCTACCCGTGATGCCCACCCATCACATGACGGAAATGGAGTTTTACCATGGCTTTTGACGCCTACCTCAAGATCGACGGCATCCCGGGCGAGAGTCTGGATACCAACCACAAGGACTGGATCGAGCTGCTGAGCTTCGAATTCGGCGCCAGCCAGGCGACTTCCGCGACTGCCAGCTCCGCCGGTGGTGCGTCTGCCGAGCGCGTCAACCTGAGTGAGTTCGCGATCAAGAAGTTCATCGACAAGGCTTCTCCGAAGCTGTTCGAAGCTTGCTGCCGCGGTCAGCACATCAAGGAAATCACCCTGCAGGTTCACCGTGCCGGTGGCGAGCAGGTGCGTTACATGGAAGTGAAGCTTGAGGAAGTCATCGTGTCTTCCGTGGACCTGGAAGGCATGGCGTCCTTCTCCCAGGCCGGCGGTGGCGGTGCGACCGATTCCGTGCACGATGCGCGTCACGATCTGCCGTCTGAAGAGATCAAGCTGAACTTCGCACGTATCAAGGTCACCTACACCCAGCAGAAGCGCAGCGATGGCCAGGGTGGCGGCAACATCACCGGTGGTTGGGATCGCACGCGCAACCGCGTCTACTCCTGAGCATCGGCTCATGGCGCGGCGGCGTGAGTCGTCGTCCATGAACAGGAGGGTGGCATCCCGGGGCTTGGCCAGCGTGCTGGCGTGAGCTCGTCTTCAGGGGATATCACGTCCGGGTAGAAGGCATGCCGGGGGAGCGAAAGGCTCTCCCGGCATGTCTGTTTTCCCCTTGCGCACCCCCGTTTGCTTCGATGAGCGCCTGCGAAATCATTGCGCTGTCAGTTCTGTGCCAACAGCTCTTTGCCCACAGGGTCTGTGCCAATAGCTCTATACCAATAGCGCTGTGCTAACTGGCTCTGACACAACAGCACTGCGCCACAGTGATTTCGCAGGCGTTGCCTCGCAACGCGATCAACACGTGATTCAGGAGAGACAAGATGGCCGACGAATGGGACCGCGACGAACTGCTCGCGCCAATCGGCGCTCATGGGACAGGAGAGGACCTGGGGTTCTCGCTGCTCTTTGATGAGATCAAGGAAGCGCGTCGCGCAGACCCGGCCTACCTGAGCCAGGGCGAATGGCAAGCCGATCTCAAGAAGTCCGACTGGAACGCCGTCATCTCGTTGACTGCCGACGGTCTGGCCGAGCAGAGCAAGGACCTGTCGCTGGCGGGCTGGCTCTGCGAAGGCCTGGCGCATCGAGATCATTTCATGGGTCTGGCCTGGGGGCTGGAGCTGATGACGGCGCTGTGTGAGCAGTACTGGGAGACGCTTTACCCGACGCTCGAGGAAGGTGATGAAGAGCGTGTCGCCCGTCTGACCTGGCTGGATGACACCCTCGCCGGCATGATCGGCACCTTGCCGCTGGTGGAAGGGCAGCTCTACGGGCTCGACCGCTATGAGGAGTCGCGTCAGGTCGAGAACCTGGCGCGTACCGACGTGGATGCCATGGAAAGCGCGCTGGCCGATGGCAAGATCAACGCCGATATCTTCCAGCGCTCCGTGGTGCTGACCGAGACGGCGACCTTCCGCGAGCGTCACCAGCAGATCGTCAAGTGCCAGCAGGCGCTGGCCGGTCTGGTGGCGCAGCTCAATGCGCAGCTGGGGGTGAGCGCGCCGACCTTCAGTCAGCTGCAGCGTGGTCTGGCGGATTGCACCCAGTTGATCGAGCGGCTGCTGGGCGAGCGCGGGGTCAGCCTGGACGATGAGGCCCAGGCATCTGCCGAGAGCGATGCAGAAGTGACGGACGCCGCAAGTGGCGATGCCTCCACAGGGGATGCGAGTGTCACGCCATCCGCTCAGGCGGGCATGGCACCGGCGGCACTGCGCACCACGCCGCAGACCCGCGAGGAAGCCTTCGACATGCTCAATGGCGTCGCCCAGTACTTCAAGGGCAGCGAACCGCATAGTCCGGTGCCGTATCTGGTCGAACGCGCCGTGCGCTGGGGCCGCATGCCGCTGGAGGAATGGCTGCGTGATGTCATCCGCGAGGAACATGTCGTGGACGGCATCCGTGAAACCCTGGGCACTCAGCGGCGTGATGATCACTGATGATGTTCAAGAGCTCGATCTATGACCGCCTGCAGCAGGTGCGCCCGGCAGAGCCCGAGGCGCCGGTCACCAAGGTGCGCAGCGACTACCGCACTGACACCCTGTGTCTGCTGGATGGCGTGGCGCTGACCTCGGCTGGGGCGGTGGCCAAGGGGCAGCTGCCGTCATCGGCGGCGGCTGAGATCTCCGCGACCCTGCGTGGCCCGGATGGCTATGGCCTGCTGGTGCACGAAATCGCGCTGGGCCAGGCGGGCGCATCGCCTGCCTCCGGCGAGCAGGTGGCACGTCTCGATCGCCGCCATCAGCGGCTCGAGACCTTGATCCAGGCCCTGATCATCGACGCGCTGCTGATGCTGGAAGCGCTGCCGGAGGGCGCGCCCTTCGATATCGTGCTGAGTGCGCCGATCCGTCATGCCAGCCTGGTGGAGGGGTTCATCGCACGCCTGCGCGAGACGGTGGCGGCCACGCCCTTCGCCGACGCGCTGGGTAGCGTCTCGCATCGCGCGGCGGCCGAGCAGGGCCTGCATGAACTGCTGGCCGCCGAAGCGTCGAGCGGCATGCCGCATGTCATCTGGCTCAGCGTCGACTCGCTGTTGTTCGACAGCAGTGTCTCGGAACTGTCGCGGCGCGGACAGCTGGCGTATGCCTCCCGCCCCAGCGGTCTGTTTCCCGGTGAGGCTGTCGCGGCACTGCTCTTCGAGCGTCTCGCGCCTGACTCACCGGCTCCCTTGCAGGGCTGGCAGGTGCCGCTGGCGGCAACGCTGACCCATCCGGCGCGGGGTAGCCGAGAACTGCGCCGCTTGTCGGCACCGCTGATGCAGCTGATCGAACGCCAGTGGCCCGTGCAGGCGGAGAATGACGAGCATGCCTCTACCCGTGAGCCGTTCGAGCCCATGCGTCTGGTGATTGATAGCCTCGGGCTGCCCGGCCGCGCGGTGGAAGCCGGCACCAGCCTGATGAACCGCTGGCCGGGACTGGACATGATCGAGGATGGCACCACGCTCGACAGCTTCTGCGGTTGGCCGGGAGACGCCTGGCTGGCGTTGGCGCTGGTGCTGGCGATCGCGGAACTGGAAGACAACGACAGCGCCCTGGTCGTATCGCTGCGAGACGATACTCAGACTCAGGTACTGGCACTCATGCCCTGTGCCGGTTAGCGCTGACGGTGCTGCGTTTGCCCTGTGCTGACTGTGCTCGTCCTGTGTTGACTGTGCTCGTCCTATGTTGCACATCGCTGCGTCTTGAGACGCATGACCCGAACTGAACAAGCCGGTGCACTCGCTTGCCGAGCGAAGAAGCGCGCGCACCGTGAGGATGTTAAGGATGGCAGAGAATTCCTGGCTGGATAGCCTGCTGGAGTCGTTCGAGATTTCACTGGATCAGAACGAGCGCCTGCTCACGCTTGAGATGAGTGGTGCGGACTTCATCCCGCATCGATTGGTGGGGGAAGAGCGCATGTCGCGTCCCTTTGCCTATACCCTCGACTGCATTTCCCAGAATGGCGATATCGAGCTCAAGACCCTGATGGCGCAGCCGGCGGCGCTCTCGGTGCGTCAGGCCGATGGCAGCTACCGCAAGCTCTCTGGGCTGGTCGAGTCGGCCGCACTGCTGGGTGAGGACGGCGGCGTCTTCTATTACCAGCTGACGCTGGTGCCGTGGATGACGATGCTCAAGCTCGGCCGCGACAGCCGCATCTTCCAGGACCTCACCGCCGTCGAGGTGATCGAGTCGGTATTCTCGAATCACGCCATCGCGCAAGGCGAAGCCCAGGGCGGCTGGCGGCTGGACCTGCGCCGCGAGTATCCGACGCGCAGCTACTGTGTGCAGTATCGTGAGAGCGACTTCCAGTTCGTCAATCGCCTGATGGAGCAGGAGGGGCTGTTCTACTACTTCGAACACGCCTCTGACGACAGCGATTTCAATGGTCATCGCCT
>NZ_JAPNXT010000017.1:0-69863 GCF_030397495.1 Cobetia sp. 14N.309.X.WAT.E.A4 | reverse complement strand
CCTGTGACCCAATGATTAACAGTCATTTGCTCTACCAACTGAGCTATCGAGGAACAACCTTGAACACGCGACGAATTATACGGAAATACTCAATGGCGTCAACCACCTTCGGGCATTCAACCTACCGCAGAACTCGCTCGATTCCTTCTGCCGAATCCACCTCCGAAAGCGCACATGGCGACATCCAGATGTGACAAGGCCCGCACGGATGCAGGCCTTGGAATCACTGGTGGCTACACCCTGATTTGAACAGGGGACCCCATCATTATGAGTGATGTGCTCTAACCAGCTGAGCTATGTAGCCACACGACGAGGCGTATATTGCAGGTCAGGCTGCTGAATTGCAAGCACTTTTTTGCAATTGCCCGTCAAAGTGAGTCAGCGGGATGCTCAGATGCCCAGCGAGGCCTTGACGGCAGGCAGGCCAGGTTCTCCCTGGGTGGTCTCGACACCTTCAAGCCATGCCTCCAGCACGCTGGGGTTCTGCTTGAGCCAGTCTGCTGCTGCCTCATCCGGATCGGCACCCTCATCCATGATCTCGCCCATGATCTGATTTTCCATCTCCAGGCTGAACTCGAGATTGGCCAGCAGCGCACCGACATTGGAACACGCCTCACTATATCCCGCGCGGGTATTGGTGTAGACCGTCGCTCCGCCCAGGTTCGGCCCGAAGTAGTCATCCGCGCCTTCCAGATATCCCATCTCGAAGCGAGTGTTCATGGGGTGCGGCTCCCAGCCGAGGAAGACGACCCACTCCTTGGCCGCGATCTTCGACTTCACTTCCGCCAGCATGCCGGCTTCGGAAGAATCGATCATCTCGAAGGCGCCCAGACCGAAGGCATCGTCATCGATCATGTCGGCGATGATCATGTTGCCATCATTGCCTGCCTCGATGCCGTAGATGCGCCCATCGAACTTCTCGAGGTTGTCGGCAAGATCCGCCACCGAGGTCACGCCGGCATCCAGCACGTACTGGGGCACCGCCAGGGTGTACTTGGCCCCTTGCAGATTCGCACGCGGTCGCTCTACCTGCCCCTTGTCGATATAGGGGTCACTGATGGAAGCCATCGACGGCATCCAGTTCCCCAGGAAGACATCGAAGTCATCGTTCTTCATGCCGGCATAGGCGATCGGCACGGAGATCGTGTCGGAGGTCGTCTCGTACCCCAAGCCTTCCAGGACACTGCGCGTCAGCGCCGTGGTGGCAGTGATGTCCGTCCACCCCACCTCAGCGAAGCGCACCGTACTGCACTCCTCTGATACCTCGGCGTGCGCCTGGGGTGCCAGCAGCATCCCCATGGCCAGTCCCAGCGGCAATGCGGCAAAACCTGATGATGATTTCATGCTTGTCCCTTCTCTTTGTTATATGAGCAGTACATGTCCGTCAATCACACGTGTCATTGATCCCCACCCGGCCCGGCGACAAGTGGCAGCCCGCGGGAGGCGCCACTCATGGCAAACTCTCATCACGACAAGCTCCCATGCTGTCGTTGAGAAGCTGCCAGTCTCTGACGAGCTGCCGGGCCAGACGTACGAGGCACCTCGTGAGCACCTTCACAGCCCTTGCAAGGACGCCTTGTGCCCTCTGGCGTTCTCTATAGTTCTACCAAGCCTGGCTTTCAATAACCACGAATTATGCAACTTGACGCATCACCTTTCTGTCTCTACACTTTTTATTAATTGAACGTTCAATAAAACTCGAGTCACGACAAGATCGAGCCGAATCCCGATTGAACGCCGGATTCAGCAATGCGGTGACAACCGCGTATCCTTGGCGTCTACCAGTACCAAGATTACGCGAGTTTCACCGATACGCCACCTGACGGGAGAGCAAGCTGATGCCGAAAGTGGGAATGGAGCCCATTCGTCGCCGCCAATTGATTCTGGCCACCATGCAAGCCATCGATGAGGCAGGACTGGCCGACGCCACCGTTGCACGGATCGCACGGCATGCGGGCGTCTCCGCCGGCATCATCAGTCACTACTTCGGCGGCAAGGATGGCCTGATGGAGGCCACGATGCGCCAGATCCTCACCGACCTGCGCAGAGCCGTCAGTGAGCGACGCGCCGAGATCGCCTCGAACGACGTCCGCAGTCACCTGCACGCCGTGATCGATGGCAACTTCGATCGCAGCCAGGTCAGTCAGAGCGTCTCCAAGACCTGGTTGGCCTTCTGGGCCTCCAGCATGCACCGCACACCGCTGGAGCGCCTGCAGAAGGTCAATGACCGTCGTCTGGTCTCCAATCTGTCGGCCATCTTCCGTCGCGTGATGCCGCTGGTGGAGGCACGCGATGCGGCGGCAGGACTCGCCGCCTTGATCGACGGCCTGTGGTTGCGTGGCGCGCTGGACCCCGAGGGACTGGACGTCGAGCGAGCCCGGCGTCTGGCCTATGAATATGTGGAATACCAGCTGGCGCAACACGCCGCTGACGTCTCCACGCCAGCAGCAGATGCACAAGCGTCTGACATGACGCACCCGGTGCCTGCCGAGCATGCCTGAGCGCAACAGCCTCCCCCGCTCGGACGCTTGAACCCACCGGTACTCTACGACTCTCCCCCTTTTCTGATCCCTGACAGGAGCGCAAGCATGGCCAACAGCAACGCAAGCTTCCCGACCCAGACCCTGTACATCAATGGTCGTCGCGTCGACGCGACCTCTGGCGAAACCTTCGAGACCGTCAACCCGGCCACCGGCGACGTCATCGCCCAGGTACAGCAGGCCAGCGGCGCGGACGTGGATGCCGCCGTCGAAAGCGCCCTGCAGGGCCAGAAGGTGTGGGCCGCGATGAGCGGCATGGAGCGTTCGCGCATCCTGCGTCGCGCCGTCGACCTGCTGCGCGAGCGCAATGACGAGCTGGCACTGCTCGAGACATTGGACACCGGCAAGCCGCTGTCCGAGACGGAAGTGGTCGACATCGTCACCGGTGCCGATGCACTGGAATACTATGCAGGCCTCGCGCCGGCCATCGAAGGCACCCAGGTGCCGCTGCGCCAGGAAGCCTTCGTCTACACCCGCAAGGAACCGCTGGGTGTCATCGGTGCCATCGGTGCCTGGAACTACCCGATCCAGATCGCCTGCTGGAAGTCTGCCCCGGCACTCGCCGCCGGCAACGCCATGGTCTTCAAGCCCAGCGAAGTCACGCCGCTGAGCGCACTGAAGCTTGCCGAGATCTTCACCGAAGCCGGCCTGCCGGACGGCGTGTTCAACGTCGTGCAGGGCGATGCCCGCGTCGGCGTGATGCTCACAGAGCACCCGGATATCGCCAAGATCTCCTTCACCGGCGAAGCCGGCACCGGCAAGAAGGTCATGTCCGCGTCCGCCTCTTCCAGCCTCAAGGAAGTCACCATGGAGCTGGGCGGCAAGTCCCCGCTGCTGGTGTTCGCGGATTCCGACCTCGACCGTGCTGCCGACGGCGCCATGATGGCCAACTTCTACAGCTCCGGTCAGGTGTGCACCAACGGCACCCGCGTCTTCGTCGAAGCCAGCGTCAAGGACGCCTTCGAGGCCAAGATCGTCGAGCGCGTCGCACGCATCAAGGCCGGTGACCCGCAGGATCACGCCACCACCTTCGGCCCGCTGGTCAGCTTCGAGCATCTGGAAAAGGTCGTCTCCTACCTGGAGATCGCCAAGCAGGACGGCGCACGTCTGCTGGTCGGCGGCGAGCGCATGAGCGAAGGCGACTTCGCCAAGGGCGCCTGGGTCGCGCCGACCGTCTACACCGACTGCAGCGATGACATGCGCATCGTGCAGGAAGAGATCTTCGGTCCGGTGATGTCCATCCTGTCCTTCGACAGCGAAGAGGAAGTCATCCGCCGCGCCAACGACACCACCTATGGCCTGGCGGCTGGCCTGTTCACCGAGAACCTGAACCGCGCGCACCGCGTGATCCACCAGCTCGAAGCCGGTATCTGCTGGGTCAACACCTGGGGCGAGTCCCCGTCCGAGATGCCGGTCGGCGGCTACAAGCAGTCAGGCATCGGTCGCGAGAATGGTGTCGAGACGCTGTCCCACTACACTCAGACCAAGTCCGTGCTGATCGAGATGGGGCCGTTCGAGTCCGCCTTCTGAGCCACCAGAGGCCATGAGGCCTGAATCGACGACAGCAGCATCGTCTGGCGCAGGATGCGGGATCAGGACACTTGATCCACTGATCCGCTGCAGTGAGTTGATGCACGGAAGATAGCGCCAGATGCCCCACCCGCCGGCATGACGACCCCTCGTCGTGCCGGCCAGCACGCCACGCCACTCATGACTTCGGCGCTGGCAGTGCACGAATCCCGACGAGTCGCTGACAGTGATGGCATACCACTTGCCATGCGCTGCCCCGACGGCTCCTCACAGACACATCACCGTATCCATCCGCCCGGCAGTGGCCACCCCTCGTCGTCGACGGGGCGTCCTGCGCCCGCATGTGGCATCTGATACGAAAGGAGATTTCATGAGCCAATTCGAGCGTGAATACGACTACGTCATCATCGGTGCCGGCAGCGCCGGCAACGTGCTGGCCACTCGCCTCAGTGAAGACGCTGACGTCAGTGTCCTGCTGCTGGAAGCGGGCGGCCGTGACCACCGCTTCGATTTCCGTACCCAGATGCCTGCCGCACTGGCGTATCCCCTGCAGGGCCAGCGCTACAACTGGGACTTCAAGACCGACCCCGAGCCGCACATGAACAATCGCCGCATGGAATGTGGCCGCGGCAAGGGGCTGGGAGGCTCCTCGTTGATCAATGGCATGTGCTACATCCGTGGCAATGCGCTGGATTACGACAACTGGGCCAAGGATCCCATCCTGGCTGACTGGAACTATCGTGAGTGCCTGCCCTACTTCCGCAAGTGCGAGACGCGCGATATCGGCCCGAACGACTACCACGGCGGCGATGGGCCGGTCTCGGTCACGACTCCCAAGGAAGGCAACAACGAGCTCTATCACGCCTTCATCGCGGCAGGCATCGAGGCAGGCTATCCGGCCACCGAAGACGTCAACGGCTATCAGCAGGAAGGCTTCGGCCCGATGGACCGCTTCGTGACCAAGGAAGGCCGTCGCGCCTCCACTGCCCGCGGCTATCTGGATACCGCCAAGAAGCGCGCCAACGTGACCATCGAGACGCGTGCCACCACCGATGTCATCCTGTTCGAGGGCAAGACAGCGGTCGGCGTGAAATATGAGCGCAAGGGGCAGGACCACCGCGTACGCGCGCGCAAGGAAGTGCTGCTGTGTGCCGGCGCCATCGCCTCGCCGCAGATCCTTCAACGCTCCGGCGTCGGCAACCGTGAGCACCTCGAGCCGCTGGGCGTGAAGATGGTGCACCACCTGCCGGGTGTGGGGGAGAACCTGCAGGATCACCTCGAGCTCTACATCCAGTACGAGTGCACCAAGCCGATCTCGCTCTACCCGTCCCTCAAGTGGTACAACCAGCCGCCCATCGGCCTGGAGTGGATGCTCAAGGGGACTGGTGTGGGTGCCAGCAACCAGTTCGAGGCTGCCGGCTTCATTCGCAGCGATGCCAACGAGGCCTGGCCGAACCTGCAGTATCACTTCCTGCCGATCGCGATCAGCTACAACGGCAAGAGTGCGGTGCAGGGTCACGGCTTCCAGGCACACGTCGGTTCCATGCGCTCCCAGAGCAAGGGCCGTGTCCGACTGACCTCACTGGACCCCAAGGCCGCGCCCTCGATCTTCTTCAACTACATGGCCGAGGAGCGTGACTGGGAAGAGTTCCGCGCCGCCATTCGCCTGACTCGCGAGATCATCGCTCAGCCGGCACTGGACGATTACCGTGGCCGCGAACTGGCGCCGGGCGCTGACGTCCAGACGGACGAGCAGCTCGACGAGTACGTACGCAATCATGCCGAGACGGCCTACCACCCGTGCGGCAGCTGTCGCATGGGCAGTGACGAGACCTCCGTGGTCGATGGTGCCGGTCGCGTGCATGGTCTCGACAACCTGCGCGTCGTGGACGCCTCGCTGTTCCCGGTCATCCCCACCGGCAACCTGAACGCACCGACGATCATGCTGGCGGAGAAGATGGCCGACAAGATTCGGGGCCGTGCTCCGCTGCCACCGTCCAACGCCGACTACTTCGTGGTCGAGCCGGGCACACCGGCCAAGCAGCCCGCCAAGCGCCAGATCGATTCCGCGCCGATCAACGGCTGATCCCGCGCGATCAACGTAAGCCTCCGTTATGCTGACGGCAGGCATGGAAGCACCATCGATCGTTCGAGGCCCCGCACTGCGGGGCCTTTTTTATGTCTGGCATGTCTCGATTCCAGACCATCACTTCCGTCGTGGCAGCCCACCTCCCCGTTTCTCCCCGCCCGCATCGCATCATCCCGCCCGCATCGCTTCATCCCGCCCGCACCGCCTCATCCCGTCTCATGGCATCAGCAGCTCCGATGACGTCCCGACCGGGGCCAGTGCCTCTCCCTGTATCCAAGGCCCCTTTCGCTGCCCATACGCCTTGCACAGCCACCATTGCTTTCCCCGCGACGCCCCTTCCATCGCTTCACCTTTCATACCTTCGACCTTGGGTGGACTGGCGGAGTGAGTCGAGTTGGGATAGGCTGACAATAATTCAAACAACTGTTCTAAACGCATGGCTGCTATGCTGAAGAGGAAGGCCATTCGCTAGAGCTCCCGCAACGCAACCTGGAGATCCTGCCATGACGCAGCTCATCCTCATCCTCGTCGCCCTTGCCGGTCTACTGACCGTCATGGCACGTGAATCCGGTGCACTGGCCGCCATCGGCGTGCTGGCGGTCACCGGCCTCATCGGCCTGGGCATCGACGCCCCGGTGCTTGGTGTTCTGCTGTTGATCAGCGCGGCACTGGTCGCCGTCTGCGGCCTGCCGGCGCTGCGCACCAAGTGGCTCAGCCCGCGGCTGTTCGCGATGTTCAAGAAGGTGTCGCCCAAGGTCTCGGCGACCGAGAAGGTAGCCCTGGAAGCCGGTACCGTGTTCTGGGACGCCGAATTGTTCTCCGGCAAGCCGCAATGGGACACCCTGACCGCACAGCGCAATGAGGGCATCTCCAGCGAGGAGCAGGCCTTCATCGATACGCAGTGCTCCATCGCCTGTGGCATGACCAACAGCTGGGAAATCGCCCGCGAGCGTGCGGATCTTCCCGAGGAACTGTGGGAATTTCTCAAGCGCGAGAAGTTCTTCGGCATGATCATTCCCAAGCAGTACGGCGGCCTCGGCTTCTCGGCCAAGGCGCAGTCACTGGTACTGCAGAAGCTGGCGGTCAACGAGACGCTGATGGTCACCGTCGGCGTGCCCAACTCCCTCGGCCCGGGTGAGCTGCTGCTCAAGTACGGCAGCGAGGAACAGAAGGATTATTACCTGCCGCGCCTGGCGGATGGCCGCGAGATCCCCTGCTTCGGCCTGACCGGCCCGCGTGCCGGCAGTGACGCGACCTCCATTCCGGACACCGGTATCGTGTGTCGCGGCATGCATGACGGCGAGGAAGTCGTCGGTATCCGCCTCAACTTCGAAAAGCGCTGGATCACCCTGGCGCCGGTCGCCACCGTGGTCGGCCTGGCCTTCCGCATGTTCGACCCCGAGCACCTGCTGGGGGACGTGGAAGACATCGGCATCACCTGCGCCCTGATTCCGCGTGAGACCGACGGCATGGACATCGGCCGTCGCCATCACCCGATCGGCGCGCCGTTCATGAATGGTCCGATCTTCGGCAAGGACGTCTTCATCCCGCTCAGCTATCTGATCGGTGGCGAGCAGATGGCCGGCCAGGGCTGGAAGATGCTGGTCGAGTGTCTGTCGGTGGGTCGCTGCATCACCCTGCCGTCCGGCTCCGCGGGCATCTCTCGCTACGCACTGGGCTGGAGCGCCGGTTTCGCGCGCATCCGCCGCCAGTTCAATCTGCCGGTGGCCGAGATGGAAGGCGTGCAGGAGCCGCTGGCTCGCATGGCCGCGATGAACTACATCAGCCAGGCCGCCGTACTGCATACCGCCAACATGATCGACAACGGCCACAAGCCGGCCGTGCCCTCCGCCATCCTCAAGAGTCAGCTGACCGAGATGGCCCGCACGCTGCTGACCGATGGCATGGATATCCACGGCGGACGCGGCGTGACGCTCGGCCCGCGCAACTACATCGGCGTGGCATATGCCGGCACCCCGGTCTCGATCACGGTGGAAGGCGCCAACATCATGACCCGCAACCTGATGATCTTCGGTCAGGGGGCCATCCGCTGCCATCCGTACGTGCTGGAAGAACTGGCCGCCAAGGATGCCGATGACCTGAACGCCTTCGACAAGGCCTTCTTCCGCCATGCAGGCCTCATCTTCGGCAACGCGGCCCGCGCTTTCAGCCAGAGCTTCGGCATCGGCGGCAAGACCACCGGCTTCGACGCCGTCGCCACGCCCTATGCCAACCACATCAACCGCTTCAGCGCCGCCTTCTCGCTGTCCGCCGATGCGGCCATGGCCAGCCTCGGCTCCAGCCTCAAGGCACGCGAGATGCTGTCGGCTCGTCTGGGTGACGTGCTCTCCAACCTCTACCTGGCGTCCCTGACGCTCAAGCAGTGGCACGAATCGGACGCCTGTGAGCACGAGGAAGCGCTGTTCCACTACAGCATGCAATGGTTGCTGCATCGCACCGAGAAGGCACTCGACGAACTGCTCGCCAACCTGCCCAACCGTGCCCTGGCCACGACATTGCGCGTCGTCACGCTGCCGCGTGGTCGTCAGTTCGCCATGCCCAGGGACAGCCTGACCCGCGAGATCGCACGTGCCGTCTCCACCGACAGTGCACTGCGTACCAAGCTGACCGACAACACCTGGGACGCTCAGGACGAAGGCCAGAAGGACAATGCCCTCGCCCGCTACAACGCGCTGCTCAAGGATTACCCGCGTGCGGAGCCGATCTACAAGACGCTGGCCAAGGCCTATCACAAGGGCGAGATCCCGGCCGACGCACTGTCACCGGAAGCGCGCATCGAAGCGGCGGTCGAGGCCGGTATCCTGTCCGCTGAGGATGGCGACTTCATGCGCGTCTTCGAAGCCGAGGTACTCGACATGCTGACCGTCGACCACTTCGATTTCGATGCCTTCGTGCGCAAGCCGATGGCGAGTGACGGCACAGCCTCCAACCCACAGCAGGACGCCGCCTGATCACCGGCCGACGCCCGCGTGAGCGATGCAAGACCTGATCGCTGATCGCAGAACCAAAAAGGCCCCGCTCAGTGAGCGGGGCCTTTTTATTGGCAGGAGGCGCCATGCTTCGCGTCATCTCGATCTCAGATATGACGCGCGAAGTGCTCGAGATCACGCACGAAGGCGTTCTTGTAGGTCCCGAAGTCCTTCGGGCGCGCCTTGAAGGTGCGCTTGATGCGCTCGCGATCCAGACGCAGCGGCTCGTCCAGCGCCGCGAGAGTGCCGACACGCGCCGCCGGATTCATGCCGACCAGCTCACGCGGGCGATCGCCTTCGGCCTCGGCCTCCAGCCAGTCGTTGATCCCGGCGCGACGCAGCACGCTGACCAGCGAGCCGTCGGTGAGACGCACCTGCAGACGACCGTGATCCGCCAGCTGTGACACCAGCGCGATGCCGTGGTCATGGCCACGATGGACCGGCGGCGTCGCCCACAGGGCAAGATTCAGCCCGCGCGCATTCTCGTCGAGCACCAACAGGGCGGCGGAGTGGATGCGCTCGGCATCGTCCACCAGCGCGAACAGGCGAGCGGTCTCGTTCTCGAACCAGACACCTCGGACACCGGCATAGCTCACCAGCGCATCCAGTCCCCCCTCGCGGCCATGCACTTCGGCACACAGCATCGCCAGACACGCATCGCGCCGGGCACCGGCACTCACTTCCACCACTTTCATCGCATTCTCCGCCACAGGCATTTTCAGCGCGCAAGACTAGCACACTCGCCGGATGATCGCCTGATCCACCGCGCCCCGTGCAGGGCCGACGGTGGTTACCCGCACATGAACATCCAACCGTCATAAAGTTGTAAGGAAAGCCTTCTAGAGTCGTCTACGCTTTTCGGACGATCATCATAAGAACAAAAAGGTGTTCGCTTGATCGTTCGCCATCGATCGACAGCAGTCAGCCTGCGCGACTCCCACAAGGCTGACCAGGGACCCTCTCAGGAGCTCGACCATGCGCCGCCCTACCCATCACGCAATGCTCAACACCCGTGGCACCCGTCATCTTGCCAGCCTCGCGCTGGCAGTCGGTTTCGCGACCGCTTCCGCCAGTGCCCTGGCCGCCACCGAAGTCGAGTGGTGGCACGCCATGGGGGGCGGACTTGGCAAGAAGGTCGACGAGATCGCGGCCGACTTCAATGCAAGTCAGGATGAATTCGTCGTCAAGCCGGTCTTCAAGGGCAACTACTCCGAGACCATGACGTCCGCCATTGCCGCCTTCCGGGCCGGCAAGGGCCCGGACATCGTGCAGATCTTCGAGGTCGGCACCGCCACCATGATGAGCGCCAAGGGTGCCATCATGCCGGTCCATCAGCTGATGGCGGACTATGCACCGTCAGAAGGCGCGAGTTTCGATCCGAAGGCCTACCTGTCTTCCGTCACCGGCTACTACACCGACACCGAAGGCAAGATGCTGTCGATGCCGTTCAACTCCTCCACCCCGGTCACCTATTACAACAAGGACATGCTGGCCAAGGCCGGTGTCGAATCCGTGCCGGCCACCTGGCAGGAGCTGGGTGATGCCCTCAAGAAGGTCGTCGATTCCGGCGCGGGCAGCTGTGGCCTGACGACCACCTGGCCGTCCTGGGTGATGCTGGAGAACTTCTCGGCACGCAATGACGTGCCCTTCGCCAGCCAGGCCAATGGCTTCGCCGGCACCGATACCCGCCTTGAATTCAACAAGACCGCCGTGGTCGACCACATCCAGCGCCTCGATGACTGGCAGGCCGACAAGCGCTTCGTGTTCGGCGGTCGCTTCGATGACGCGGCGCCGAAGTTCTACTCCGGTGAGTGCGCGATGATGATGGGCTCCTCCGCCAGCTATGCCGGCGTCAAGGAAAGCGCCAAGGGCTTCGAGTTCGGCGTGGCACCGCTGCCCTACGACAGCGACGCGATCGAGACGCCGCAGAACTCCATCATCGGCGGCGCGTCACTGTGGGTGCTGTCCGGCCACAGCGATGAGGAATACCAGGGCGTCGCCAAGTTCTTCCAGTACCTCTCCAGGCCCGAAGTCCAGGCCGACTGGCACCAGTTCACCGGCTACCTGCCGATCACCACCGCCGCGGCAGAGCTGACACGTGAGCAGGGCTTCTACGCCGAGAATCCGGGCACTGACGTCGCCATCACCCAGATGACCTCCGTGACCCCGACCGAGAACTCCAAGGGCCTGCGTCTGGGCAACATGGTGCAGATACGTGACGTGATCAACGAAGAGCTCGAGAAGATCTTCGCTGGCAAGGAAAGCGTGCAGGACGGTCTCGATCAGGCTGTCGAGCGCGGCAACAAGCTGCTGGAGAAGTTCGAGCGCGCCAACGGCTGAACACCGCCACACCATGGTGGGCCGCCTGGGCGGCCCACCATGCCTGGATGCCAGAGAGCGGAAAGCGCACCCGATACCGGTGCCCTTTCCCTTCTCTCCCGGCTTGATGGCGCATGGTCGGCCGAATCCGCGCCGACCATGCGCACACGACTGACGTGATCAGTCCCTCTTCCTTGCGAGACCTCTGCTGCATGGCCCATTTCAATCGACATCCCTTCACGCCGTGGATCCTGCTGGCTCCCCAGCTGATCATCGTCGGCGTGTTCTTCTTCTGGCCGGCCCTCCAGGCCATCGAACAGGCTTTCTATATCGAGGATGCCTTCGGGCTTTCACGTGAATTTGCCGGACTTACCAACTTCCTCGCGGTCCTCGGCGAAGCCGAATATCTGGAGACCCTGTGGACGACGGTCTACTTCTCGTTTGCCGTCGCCTTCGGCGCCATGGCACTCGCCCTTGGGCTGGCCGTGCTGGCAGACCGCGTGCTGCGTGGCGCCAGCACCTACAAGACCTTCCTCATCTGGCCCTATGCCGTCGCACCTGCCGTGGCCGGCGTCCTGTGGCTGTTCCTGTTCGACCCGACGCTCGGCATCCTGCCGGAACTGCTGTCCGCCATCGGCATCGACTGGAATCACAACCTCAACGGCAACCAGGCCATGCTGCTGGTGGTACTGGCCTCGATCTGGAAACAGATGAGCTACAACTTCGTGTTCTTCCTCGCAGGTCTCCAGGCCATCCCCAAGAGCCTGCTGGAAGCGGCCGCCATGGATCGCGCCGGCCCCTGGCGACGTTTCTGGACCATTACCTTCCCGCTGCTCTCCCCGACCAGTTTCTTTCTGCTGGTGATGAACGTGGTCTACGCCTTCTTCGAGACCTTCGGCACCATCGATGCCACCACCTCGGGTGGTCCGGGCGGCTCGACGCGCACCCTGGTCTACAAAGTGTATGAAGACGGTTTCGTCGGTCAGGATCTGGGGTCGAGTGCCGCCCAGTCGGTGTTGTTGATGGTCATCGTCGGCGTGCTGACGCTGATCCAGTTCAAGTATGTCGAGAAGAAGGTGCAGTACTGATGCGCTACAACCGTCCCGGGCTTGATATCGCAAGCCATGCGCTCTTGATCGTCGGCTGCGCGCTGTTCTTCCTGCCGGTGTGGATCGCCTTCAGCGCCAGCACCCACGAGATGGGCGACCTCTACTCCAACGTCGCCCCCGTCTGGATAGGCGAGGCAGGATTCGACAACTACCGCCACCTGCTGGAAGACCCCGTCAGCAGTCTCGGCGCCGACGTGATGACCTTGCTGTTCAATTCGATGCTGATGGCACTGGGCATCGCCATCGGCAAGATCATCATCTCGGTACTGGCGGCCTATGCGATCGTGTTCTTCGAGTTCCGCTTCCGCAAGCTGTGCTTCTGGCTGATCTTCATCACCCTGATGTTGCCGGTGGAGGTGCGCATCCTGCCGACCTTCAAGGTGGTGGCCGACCTCAACATGCTGGACAGCTACGCGGGCCTGATCCTGCCGCTGATCGCCAGCGCTACCGCGACCTTCCTGCTGCGCCAGTTCTATCTGACCATCCCGGCGGAACTGGTCGAGGCGGCACGCATCGATGGCGCCGGGCCGTGGCGCTTCCTCAAGGACATCCTGCTGCCGCTGTCGAAGACCAACATCGCGGCACTGTTCGTGATCATGTTCATCTACGGCTGGAATCAGTACCTGTGGCCGCTGCTGATCACCACGGATGCCGACTACCTGACCATCGTCGTCAGCCTCAAGCGCATGCTGACCACCGGCGACGGCCTGGTGCCGTGGCAGGACGTCACCGCCACCACGCTGCTGGCCATGGGGCCGCCGGTGCTGGTGATCCTGTTCATGCAGCGCTACTTCATCAAGGGGCTGGTGGACAGCGAGAAGTGACCTTCTCTCGCCCCGGCACCTCGTGATTCGCGCCCCTTTTACCTGACGCCTTGCGCCCGGCCACCTGATTCCGTTCCGCCGTGATGGGCCGCTCTCACGCCTGTCACGGCACCGCTTTGGATATTCATCTCATGGCAACACTGACACTCAAGCAGCTCAAGAAGCAGTACCCCAATGGCTACCAGGCCCTGCACGGCATCGACCTGGAGTTCGGTGAGGGCGAGCTGATCGTCATCGTCGGCCCTTCCGGGTGCGGCAAGTCCACCCTGCTGCGCACCCTGGCGGGGCTCGAGGATATCTCCGAAGGCGACCTGGAGATCAACGGCAAGCGCGTCAATGACCTGGAGCCCGCCGAGCGCGATATCGCGATGGTGTTCCAGAACTATGCGCTCTACCCGCACATGAGCGTGTTCGACAACATGGCCTACGGCCTCAGGAACCGTCGCACGCCCAAGGACGAGATCCAGCGCCGCGTCAGCGAGGCCGCCGAACTGCTGGGCCTGACCGAACTGCTCGATCGTCGTCCCAAGCAGCTCTCCGGCGGTCAGCGTCAGCGTGTCGCCATGGGGCGCGCCATCGTGCGCAAGCCGCAGGTATTCCTGTTCGATGAGCCGCTCTCGAATCTCGATGCCAAGCTGCGCGTGCAGATGCGCCTCGAGATCCGCCGCCTGCAGAAGCGCCTCAAGGTCACCTCCGTCTATGTCACCCATGACCAGACCGAGGCCATGACCCTGGCAGACCGCCTGGTGGTGATGAATGGCGGCCACGTCGAACAGTTCGGCACGCCGATGGCGCTCTATGACCGACCCGCCAGCCAGTTCGTCGCCGGCTTCATCGGCTCGCCTGCCATGAACTTCCTGAGCGCCACCCGTACGGAGGCAGGCCTCTCGCTGCCCTGCGGCGCGCGCCTGGCATTGCGACCGGCGGCCAGGGAACACGAGGCGACTCCCATGGACGCCGCACTGACGCTGGGCATCCGCCCGGAACATCTCGAGGTTCTGCAGCCGGACAGCCCGCTGCCACCGGGTGCCGCGGAGCTTGTGGCCCGCATCGAGCTGGTCGAGCCACTGGGCGCGGACACCCTGGCGTACTGCCGACTGGACGGCCAGGCGGAGCCGCTGGTGGTGAGACTGGACGGCGAGCATGCCGTCGCCGAGGAGCAATGCCTGCGCCTGGCCATTCCGCCTGCACGCGCGCATCTGTTCGGTGCGGATGGCAAGCGCCTGGCAACTCACGAGTGATGGAGCACCTGGCCTGCGCACGAGTCGCCACAGCGAAACCTGCAGCAGGACCTGGAGCGGAACCTGTCGCGAAAGGCACATGCACACAAAAGTGATTGCCCCCGTAGCGTCATCATCGGATGGTAACAAGGACACGCCGGGTGCTCGTCCTGACGCGTCGAGCCTGACACCATCCACCAACGAGGTTCATCGATGTCATCATCTTTCTCCCACGGCACATCACTTGCATTGCCAATGACCATCGCTCACCGCGGGTTGTCCGCCTATGCGCCGGAAAACACGCTCAGCGCCATTCGCGCCGCCCACGAGGCCGGCCACCAATGGGTGGAGCTGGATGTCCAGCTGCTCAAGGATGGCACTCCTGTCATCTGGCACGATGCCAGCGTCAATCGTTGCTCCGATGGGCGTGGGCGGCTGAGAAACCTGGATCTGGCAGCGGCCCGGGCGCTGGATGTAGGCAGCTGGTTCAGTGCCCGCTTTGCCGGGGAACGCATGGCGACACTCGAGGAAGCCCTGGCATTGATCGCCTCGCTGAGCATGGGGCTCAATCTCGAGCTCAAGCTGAGTCCGGGGCACGACACTCGAGCACTGGTCGAGAAAGTCGTGCCCATGGCGGTCGGGGCGCTGCCCGTCGGGCGGCTGATTCTCTCGTCATTCGACCCGCAAGCCCTGCGCATGAGCCGGGAACGTGACGGCAAGGTGATGATCGGGCTGCTCTACGACGCCATTCCTGACGACTGGGAGGCATTGGCCGAGGACGTGAAGGCAGTCACCGTACATGCGGACTGGCGTGCACTGACACGTGTCGCGGCGAGTCGCGTCACGGCCACCCAGCGCAAGCTGCTCTGCTACACGCCCAACGATGCCGCGGCCTTCTCCCCTCGCTGGGCCTGGGGGGTCAGTGCCGTCATCAGCGATGACCCCGGTATCTTCTCCGAGCAGGACCTTGCGCAGTCTCCCTGTACCGAACGCACCTTGTCATGAGATCGCCATGAGCCAGTCACTGGAGACATTGAGCCCGCGCCAGCTGCGCATTCTCGAGCGCCTGGCGCGAGACGGCCAGTTGAGCGTCGAGCCGCTGGCCGTGGACTTCGAGGTCACACCGCAGACCATACGCCGCGATCTCGGCGTGCTGTGTGATCTCGGACTGGCGCGACGGCGTCATGGCGGCATCGAACGTCCGCTGGGTGGACACAATCTGGGCCACACCCAGCGCAGCATGCTGGCGAGACCGGCCAAGCAGGCCATGGCGGCCCAGGTCGTCGCCGAGATACCCGATGGCGCCTCGCTGGCACTGGGAATCGGCACCAGCGTGGTGGCTGTCGCCGAGGCACTGATCGCCCGGCGCGGCCTGCGCGTGATCACCAACAACCTGCAGGTGGCACAAGCGCTTTCCAGCCACCCGGATGTCAGCGTGCAGCTTGCCGAGGGCCAGCTTCGCCCTCGGGATCTCGATGTGGTCGGCAGCGCCACCGTGGCCTTCTTCACCCGGCATCAGGTGGACATCGCCGTGCTGGGATGTGGCGGGCTGGATGCCGAGGGGCTGCTGGATTTCGACCCTGAAGAGGCCGCCGTCAGTCGCGCCCTGCTCAGGCATGCCAGACGCCGCATCCTGGTCACCGATGCCAGCAAGTGGGGGCGTGCCGCCATGTGCCGGATCGGCCCGCTCACCGATATCGATCTGCTGATCACCGACAGCCCCCCACACGCCAGCGAGCACCAGATGGCGTTGACCGAGGCGGAGGCTCACTCACTGCAGGTGATGTACCGCCAATGAATCACTCAGCCCCCGCCCCTGTGGCCCACCGCTCACGAGGATGATCGGAATCACCATGCAAGCCTTCGCTCACTGCCCAGCCACCACCCTGTCCGGCATTCGCTACCTGCTGACCGACATCGATGACACCCTCACCCGGGAAGGGCGACTCGATGCCTCGACATTGGCGGCACTCGAGCGCCTGGAGGCAGCCGGCATCAAGGTCATTCCGGTCACGGGCGGCTGTGCCGGCTGGTGCGATCATATCGCCAGGGCCTGGCCAGTGGCCGCCGTGATCGGGGAGAACGGCGCCTTCGCCTTTCAGCGCCAGGGGCAGCGGATACTCACGACCTGGTGGGAGGACGAAGCACGTCTGCGCGCGCGTCAACGCCATGTGATGACGGTGGCGCGCCAGCTGCTGCTCAACCACCCCCAGGCCGCACTGGCCCAGGACCAGCCCTTCCGCTACGCGGATGTCGCGGTGGACCACTGTCAGGCCGTCAGCCCGCTGTCGCAGGCACAGATCCACGCCATCATCGCCGGCTTCACGGCCGCCGGCATTCAGGCGCGTGCCAGCTCCATCCATATCAATGCCTGGCAGGGTGACTTCGACAAGGCACGCATGGCCGTGCGAGTCCTGACCGAGACCTTCGGACTGGACCGCATGCAACTGGAACAGGAGGTGATGTACGTCGGCGATGCCCCCAATGACGCGCCGATGTTCGCTACCTTCCGGCATACCGTGGGCGTCGCCAATATCCTCAAGCATCGTGCAGCGCTGGGCTGGGAGCCCGCCTGGCTGACCCGCCACGGTCATGGCGCCGGGGTCGAGGAAATCGCCGATGCCCTGCTCGGGTCACATGCAGCCATCGACAGCGGACACTGAAACTGCCGAGCGGCTGCACTGGTCGTACTGAGCCTGCCAGACCGAGTCCTTCGAGCTGAGCCCGTCGAACTGAGCTCACCAAGCTTGACCTGGCGACATGAAAAAGCCCGTCTCGGCATTCCTAGACGGGCTTTTGTTATCTTAAAGATAACAATATTACCAAAGTACAGACTGTCTACTGTGGAAAGAACAGCCCACGCAAGCCTTCACCCGGGTCTTCGAAGCGCATGAAGGCCTCGCCCACCAGGAAGCCGTGGACACCACGGTCACGCATCTTCGCCACATCCTCACGGGTGTGGATACCTGATTCGGTCACGACGCGCACCCCCGATGGCATGTCGGTCAACAGGTCCAGCGTCGTCTCCAGTGAAGTCTCGAAGCTACGCAGATCACGGTTGTTGATTCCGACCAGCTCGATCCCCAGCGCCAGCGCACGCTTGAGCTCCTCGCCATCATGCACCTCGACCAGCACATCCATGCCCAGCTCTCGCGCCTGATCATGCAGAGCACTCAGGCGTGCATCGTCCAGTGCCGCGACGATCAGCAGAATGCAGTCGGCACCGATGGCACGCGCCTCGAGCACCTGATAGGGATGAATGATGAAGTCCTTGCGGATCACCGGGATCGAGACGGCGTCGCGCGCCTCGATCATGAAGTCCTCATGCCCCTGGAAGAAGTCGGCATCGGTCAGCACCGACAGGCAGGCAGCGCCGGCCTGCTCATATGCCACGGCGATCTCGGCCGGCGCGAAGTCTTCACGAATCACGCCCTTGGAGGGAGAGGCCTTCTTCACCTCGGCGATGATGGCCGGCTCACCGCGATCGATACGAGATGTCAGCGCCTTGATGAAACCACGCGGCGCACTCTGCTTCTCGATCAGCGTCTGAAGGTCCGCCTCGCCCACCGCCGCACTGCGCTCGGCGATCTCTTCTTCCTTGCGCGCCAGAATTCTGGCCAGGATGGTCGGCAGCGCCTTGTCAGTCGTCTGTTGCTCGGTACTCATCAGCGGGTCGCTCCTTCATCATTGACCTGGGCGTAGACACGGGTGAAATCGGCAAGCTCCTTCATCTTCTCGAAGGGCAGCTTGCTGGCCTGCACGTCCTCGGCAATATTGACGCCTTCCTTGAGACTGTCCGCGATACCGGCCACGTACAGGGCCGCACCGGCATTGAGCGCCACGATATCGCTGGCCGGCCCCTCGTCTCCGCGCAGCGCCTGCTGCACCAGCTTCAAGCTCTCGGCAGACGTCGCGACTGCCAGCGAATCCAGCGACTGGCGCGCGATACCGAAGTCTTCCGGCGCGATGCGGTATTCGCGGATCTCGCCATCCTTGAGCTCATTGACCAGGGTCGGCGCCGCCAGCGAGATCTCGTCCAGACCGTCATCGCTGTGCACCACCAGCACATGCTCGGCCCCGAGACGCTTGAGCACCTCGGCCATCAGCGGCACCAGCGCGGGGTCATACACGCCGAGCACCTGACGGGTAGCGCCAGCCGGATTGGTCAGCGGACCCAGGATGTTGAACATGGTGCGCACCCCCATCTCGCGACGCGGACCGATCACGTGCTTCATGGCAGCATGATGATTGGGCGCGAACATGAAGCCGACCCCGATATCATCGATGCAGCGCGCGACCTGTTCGGCATTCAGCGCCAGATGGATGCCAGCCGATTCGAGCAGATCCGCACTGCCGGACGACGAGGAGACACTGCGGTTGCCATGCTTGGCCACATGCCCACCGGCGGCGGCCACGACGAAACTTGCGGCAGTGGACACATTGAACAGATTGGCCCCATCTCCGCCGGTACCCACGATGTCCACCGCATCGGTGGCGCGCACCGTGACTCGCGTCATCAATTCACGCATCACCTGCGCGGCAGCGGCCAGCTCATCGACCGTCTCGCCTTTCATCGACAGGGCCATCAACAGCGCCCCTATCTGCGCCTGGGTTGCCTCGCCGGTCATGATGGCCGTCATGACCGCATGAGTGTCGTCGTAGCTCAGGTGCTGGCGGCGCATCACGGCGCCAATCGCCTCACGCATCTGCATGTTGTGTCTCCGCAGACGCCAGCCTCGGCGGCTGACGCATGAAAATGAAATATGACTCTTGCGATCTGCATCCGCTCAAGCGGCTTTCTCGACCTCGCCGCGACGCAGGAAGTTAGCCAGAAGCTCATGACCCTGCAATGTGAGGATCGACTCGGGGTGGAACTGCACACCCTCGACATCAAGCTCGCGATGGCGCAGTCCCATGATCAGCTGCGGGGTGACATCGTCGTCTCCCGTCCAGCTGGTGACGACAAGACACTCAGGCAGACTGTCGCGCTCGACGACCAGCGAGTGATAACGCGTGACTTCCAGCGGCTCGGCCAACGCGGCGAAGACGCCACTGTTGTCGTGATGGACGGCGGAGGTCTTGCCATGCATTACCTGAGGGGCACGCACCACCTTGCCACCGTAGACCTGACCGATGGCCTGATGGCCGAGACAGACCCCCAGGATCGGCAGCTTGCCGGCAAAGTGACGGATGACGTCCAGGGTAATCCCGGCCTCATTGGGCGTGCACGGCCCCGGCCCCAGCACCAGATGCGTGGCACCGAGCGCCTCGATCTGCTCGAGCGTGATGGCGTCATTGCGCACGGTCAGCACTTCGGCCCCAAGCTCGCTCAGATACTGGACGATGTTGTAGGTGAAGCTGTCAAAGTTGTCGATCATCAGCACGCGTGGCGCGCTGGCGTCCTGCGAAGTGAATGCCTGCATGGTCAGTGTCCATTCTCGGGAGCGGATCCGTGCCGTGATTCACCGGCCTGCCCGCCCTCCTTTGGTGTCGTTCCCGCCGTCCAGCAACAAAAATGCCGCCCTGGTCGGCGGCATTCTTCTGGTCGTACGTCCTCGAACTTCAGACATGCGAAAGCCGCCCCGTTGTCAGGAGCGCCACCACTGCTGGTTGAGGTCGTGCGGGTTACGTAGCGTCATGGGTCAATAGTGCGTTGAGCCGTTGGGAGTGTCAATCACATGCGACATTGCAGGGAGCGGCCCCGCAAGGCCGCCGGGCCACTCCCTGTCGTGCATGGCGCGGCAATCAGTCCAGGTTGTCCAGGCCACGCTCCGCCATCGCCACGGCACGGAACAGTGCGCGCCCCTTGTTGAGGGTCTCGTCCCACTCGGACTGCGGGACGGAATCCGCGACCACCCCGGCACCGGCCTGGACGTGAAGCACCTGATCCTTGAGCACGGCGGTACGGATCGCGATCGCGGTATCCATGTTGCCGTGCCAGGAGAGATAGCCCACCGCACCCGAGTAGATGCCACGCTTGACCGGCTCCAGCTCGTCGATGATCTCCATGGCGCGAATCTTCGGCGCGCCGGACAGCGTGCCCGCCGGGAAGGTGGCACGCAGCACGTCCATCGGCCCCAGCCCTTCCTTTAGCTTGCCGGTGACGTTGGAGACGATGTGCATGACGTGGGAGTAGCGTTCCACCACCATCTGGTCCGTCACCTTGACGCTGCCGGTCTGACTGATGCGCCCGGCATCGTTGCGGCCCAGGTCGATCAGCATCAGATGCTCGGCGATTTCCTTGGGGTCCGAGAGCAGATCCTTCTCGAGCGCCAGATCCTCCTCTTCGGTGGCACCGCGTACGCGCGTCCCGGCAATGGGACGCACCGCGACTTCGCCATCCTCGAGACGCGAGAGAATCTCGGGCGACGAACCGATGACGTGATGGTCATCCAGATTGAAGAAGAACATGTACGGCGAGGGATTCAGACTGCGCAGCGCACGATAGAGATCCAACGGCGCGGCACGGTAGGGAATCGACATGCGCTGGGACGGCACGCACTGCATGACATCACCGGCCAGCACGTATTCCTTGATCTTCTCGACCGCGCCCTTGAAGCCTTCCTCGGTGAAGCCGGAAGTGAAATCGGTCTCCTGGACCGGATCACCGCCGGTACCGGGGCTGACGGTATTCAGCGTGGCGCTGCGCAGCTGGATCTCGAGGCGCTCGAGACGCTCGCAGGCTGCCTCGAAGGCATTGGGTGTCTCGGGGTCGGCATGGGTCAGCAACGTCAGGCGGCCAGAGAGATTGTCGAAGATCACCAGCTCGTCGGCCACCATCAACAGGATATCCGGCACGCCCAGCGGGTCCGGCTTCTCGACGCCCCGCAGGCGCGGTTCGATGTAGCGCACGGTGTCATAGCCGAAGTAGCCGACCAGCCCGCCATTGAAGCGCGGTGCGCCCTCGATGACCGGCACCCGGAAGCGCGTCTGGAACTGCTCGATCCACTCGAGCGGATCTTCCACCTCGGTCATGCCGGTCTGCTCGCCATTGACCAGATGCGCCACGACCTGACCACGCACCTCGATGCGCTCACGGCACGGCAAGCCGATGATCGAATAGCGCCCCCACTTCTCGCCGCCCTGCACGGACTCCAGCAGGAAGGTCCACGGCATGTCAGCCAGCTTGAGATAGGTGGACAGCGGTGTGTCGAGGTCCGCCAGCACGTCACGAGTAACGGGAATGCGGTTGTAGCCTGCCTCGGCCAGTTCAGCGAAGTGTTGTGGGGTCATCATGACCTGCAGTTCCTTCCACGGAGGGGGCGTTGCCGGTACGCGACCGGCTTGTCTGGCGTCAGTCTATCATCGCGTGCCGGTGGCGGCAGCGCTGTCTGGCAGGCTCAGCCTGCGACGACCAGCTCGGCCAGGGACTCGACGATGTGATCCGGATGACTGCGCGCGATCGGCTCACCGTGGTTGTAGCCGTAGGGCACCGCCAGCGTCCGGAAACCGGCGGCGCGACCTGCCGCGATATCGTGACGTGAATCCCCGACCATCAACGCCTCCCGCGGCGCGACCCCCAGGCGCTCGGCCGCGAACAGCAACGGCGCGGGGTCTGGCTTGCGCGTCGGCAGGCTGTCGCCCCCCAACGCCAGCGCGAAGTGTTCCGCCAGCGAGAAATGCGAGAGCAGCGGTTCGATGAAGGTTTCCGGCTTGTTGGTGATCAGCACCACGACCACACCGGCCTGATGCAACCCCTCCAGACAGTCACGCGCACCGGGATATAGCCGTGTACGCGAGCTGGGGTCCGCGGCGTAATGCGCCAGGAAGCACTGATGCGCGCGCTCGACCCGCGTCAGATCATCCGTCGCCAGACCATGCGCCTCAAGCGCTCGCTCCACCAGCACCCGCGCGCCATTGCCGACGAAGTCGCGCACGCGCTCTTCCCCGAGTGCCGACAAGCCTTCATCGACCAGCATCCTGTCGATCGCGTTGGCAAGATCCGGCACCGAGTCGATCAGGGTGCCATCCAGATCGAAGGCCACCATCTTGATGCCCCGCAATGCCGGATGCGCCAGCCCGTGATCGAGGCTCTGTACCTGCTCGGGTCGGGGCCCGAGAGCGTCCCCGCCACGCGCGGTATCGCAGGGCGTGGAAGTGGAATGAGACGCGGTCTGGACAGACGCCTCGTCGGAAGTCTGCGTTACCGTCTTTTCGCTCACCTGGCCTCCTGAGATCACTCGCTGAATCCGGCTGTCACGGGACGAGAATCGTCCGCCATTCATCCACGCAACGCATGGTTTCATCTGTTTTGTTGGAAAAATCCGTAAAAAAATTACATTCCTTCACCCTGCCACTATTAGCACGCCAGCGGTCACGTTACCATAGCGCCATTCAGTCGACCGTCCCTCCGGGTGTGGCGCCAGTGACAACGAAAAAACGCGCAACCCGACGCTCCGGCGACAGCCAGTTTCTGCTTGTCCTTTTCGATCTTGTCACTCTCAGGAGCTCTCCATGGCTATTCCCCGCATCGTGGTTGTCGGCGGTGGCGCCGGCGGTCTGGAACTTGTCACCAAGCTTGGCCACAAGCTGGGTCGCAAGAAGAAAGCCGAAATCATCCTCATCGATCGCAATTCCACGCATATCTGGAAGCCTCTGCTGCACGAAGTGGCCACCGGCGTGCTGGATTCCGGTCTTGATGAGGTGTCCTACCAGGGCCATTCCAAGGCCCACGGCTACAAGTTCCAACGCGGGACTCTCGAAAGCCTGGAGCGCGAAGAGAAGCAGCTGACACTGGCGGCCATCCACGATGCCAACGGCACCGTACTGCTGCCCTCGCGCACCCTGAGCTATGACTATCTGGTGCTGTCGCTGGGCAGCGTGTCCAACGACTTCGGTACCCAGGGCGTCGCTGAGCACTGTCACTTCCTGGACAGCCCGCAGCAGGCCGAGAAGTTCCGTCGCGACATGCTCGACACCTTCCTGCGCTTCAGCGCCAATGGCGACAAGTGTGAGCGCCAGCAGCTCAACGTCGCCATCATCGGCGCCGGCGCGACCGGGGTCGAACTGTCCGCCGAGCTGTTCGATGCCTCAAAGATGCTGCACAGCTATGGCTTCTCCTCGCTGGAGGATCGTCAGGTCAAGGTGCATCTGATCGAGGCCGCTCCCCGCATCCTGCCGGCCCTGCCGGAGCGCATCGGCAAGCCGGTCGCCAAGGAGCTGACCCGGCTCGGTGTGGACATCCACACTGACACCCGCGTGACCTGTGCCGACGAACGCGGCATCACCACGGCCGATGGCACTCTGATCGAGGCGGATCTGAGCGTATGGGCCGCCGGTATCCGAGCGCCGTCCTTCCTGTCGGAGCTGGGCCTGTCCACCGAGCGCAACCACCAGGTCAAGGTCCACCAGACCATGCAGAGCATCGACGATGACGCCATCTTCGCGCTCGGCGATTGCGCCAGCTGCCCGCAGCCGGATGACAAGCGCGTGCCGCCACGCGCCCAGGCCGCTCACCAGCAGGCCAGTCTGATGGTCAAGAATCTGCGTGCGGCAATGGACAACAAGCCGCTGAAGGAATTCGTGTTCAAGGATCACGGCTCGCTGATCTCGCTGGCGCACTTCGATGCCGTCGGCTCGCTGATGCGCGGCGCCTCCGCACGCTCGTTGTTCATCGAAGGCCGCCTGGCCAAGTTCTTCTACGCCTCGCTGTATCGCATGCACCAGATGGCGATCCACGGCGTGATCAAGACCGGCATGACCGTGATCGTGGATGGCCTGAATCGCTACCTGCGTCCGAAGATGAAGCTGCACTGATCACCTGTTCAGAACGAAAACGCCCCCGACGGTCTCCGTCGGGGGCGTTTTTCGTTCTGGCACTTGTGCGTTCAGGCACTTACCCGAGCAGGCTCTCCAGCGTCAGTTCGCCGGCAATCAGGCGCCGCTTGGCGGAGACACTCAGCTGCTTGACGCGGTACTCGAGCTTGAGTGCCCGCGAGCGATCCCCGACCGCTTGTTGATAACACAACGTCAAGGGCCCCTTGCCACGCAGGGCACGCGCGCCCCGCTTGCCGCCGGCATGCTCGCTCAGGCGACGCGTCACATCAGTACTGATGCCGGTATAGAGGCGTCCCTGGGCCGTCTCGAGGACATACAGCCACCACTCGGATGGCGTCTCGCCTGTCTGCGCCGCCGCGTCCGCGATACACGGTTCTCCCGGCACAGTCGCTTCCGGCATGGCCGGATCAGCCACGCACGCTGGCAAGCTCGGCACGCAGTTTCGCCAGTACGCTGTCATAGCGGTTGGCATCGCTGTCGCTGCGCGCATTGAAGATGGCGGAACCCGCGACGAAGGTGTCAGCCCCGGCACGCGCGATCTCGGCGATGTTGTCGACCTTCACGCCACCATCGATCTCGAGACGGATGTTGTAGCCGGAGGCATCGATGCGCCGGCGCGCTTCACGCAGCTTGTCCAGCGTTCCGGGGATGAAGGACTGCCCGCCGAAGCCCGGATTGACGCTCATCAGAAGGATCATGTCGACCTTGTCCATCACGTAATCGAGATAGGACAGCGGCGTGGCCGGGTTGAACACCAGGCCGGACTTGCAGCCCGCGTCACGGATCAGTTGCAGCGAGCGATCGACGTGATCGGAGGCTTCCGGATGGAAGGTGATGAAGCTGGCGCCTGCCTCGGCGAAGTCGCCGATCATGCGATCCACCGGGGTGACCATCAGGTGCGCATCGATCTCTGCCGTGATGCCATAGTCACGCAGCGCCTTGCACACCATCGGACCGATGGTGAGGTTGGGCACGTAATGATTGTCCATCACGTCGAAGTGCACGATATCCGCACCGGACGCCAGCACATCCTCGACTTCCTGCCCCAGGCGGGCGAAGTCGGCAGACAGGATCGACGGGGCAATCTTGAAATCATTCGGCAGTAGATCAGACATGTCATCAGGCGCCATCAGCAAGTGGAAGAGGCATTTTACGTCACCCTCTCACAAAAGACAGGCACTGTGTGAAGCGTCAGGCTGTCCCGGCACCAGCGCTTCCGTTCCCCTCTGCGCGACGGACGCCGTCGTCATCGAGGTTGAAATTGGTGCATTAGCATCTGATAGTAAAACGGTTCGTCTGGGTAGCCACTCCCGATGCGACTCACGACAGCACGTGGCGCGCGCGTCACCGACGCCATGCAGCGACTCCAATAACGATAAAGGGACTACCACTCATGTTCGACACCCCTTGTGCAGCACGCAAGCGTCTGAAGACCTTCGCCGCGGCGGCACTACTGCCTCTGGCAGGTCTGCTGCCCGCCGCGATGCCGGCCGCCTTCGCGGACAGCAGCGCGATTCTGGAAGGCGAGCGTTTCCATCCGGTGGAAGGCAAGCATGGCATGGTCGCCACCAGCCATTACCTGGCCTCACAGGTCGCACGTGATGTCCTGGCGGAAGGCGGCAATGCCGTCGATGCCGCCGTGGTGGCCGGCTTCGCGCTGGCCGTGACCCAACCCCGCTCCGGCAACATCGGTGGCGGCGGTTTCATGCTGGTGTCCGATGAGAAGACCGGCAAGGTGGTCGCCATCGATTACCGTGAGAAAGCTCCGGCTGCGGCCAGCGAGACGATGTTCCAGGACGAGAATGGCGAAGCCGTGGCCGAGTGGTCTCGCTTCACGCATCGCGCTGCGGGCGTCCCCGGCACCGTGGCCGGTCTTGCCAAGGCATTGGAGGACTACGGCACCCTGACGCTCGAGCAGGCACTGGCTCCGGCCATCAAGCTGGCGGAAGACGGTTTCGTCATCCCGACCCGCTTCGCCAAGGGGCTGAGCGATGCCAAGGACCGCCTCGCCAAGTGGGACAGCACCGCCAAGGTGTTCTACAAGGCAGACGGCAGCAACTATCAAGCTGGCGAGCTGTTCAAGCAGCCGGAGCTGGCCGCGACGCTCAAGCGTATCGCCGCCAATGGCCCGCGCGAGTTCTATGAAGGTGAGACCGCCAGGCTGATCGTCGCCGAGATGGATCGCCATGACGGCATCATGACGATGGATGACCTGAAGGCCTACGAGCCGGAAATCCGTGAGCCGGTCCATGGCACCTATCGTGGCTACGACATCTTCTCGATGAGCCCGCCCTCCTCCGGCGGGGCGCACATCGTCCAGATTCTCAACATGCTCGAGGGTGACGACATCCAGGCGATGGGCTTCAATTCCGCCGCCACCATCCACGTGATGGCCGAGGCGATGCGCCGTGCCTACGCCGATCGCTCCGAGTATCTGGGCGACACCGACTTCGTCGATGTGCCGCTGGCCGGCATCACCTCCAAGGACTACGCCAAGGAGCTGCGCGGCCAGTTCGACATGAACCAGGCCACGCCGTCCAGCGAGATCAAGCCCGGCAAGCCGCAGCCCTATGAATCCAACCAGACCACCCACTTCTCGATCGCCGATGGCAATGGCCTGGCCGTCTCCAATACCTACACCATCAACTTCAGCTACGGCTCCGGCATCGTGGTGAATGGCGCAGGTTTCCTGCTCAACAACGAGATGGATGACTTCTCCGCCAAGCCAGGCGTGCCCAATGCCTATGGCCTGATCGGTGGCGTCGCCAACAAGATCGAGCCGGGCAAGCGCATGCTGTCCTCCATGAGCCCGACCATCGTGATGAAGGATGGCAAGAACTTCCTCGTCACCGGCAGCCCCGGCGGCTCGCGCATCATCACCACCACGCTTCAGGTGCTGATGAACGTGATCGATCACGGCATGAACATCCAGTCGGCGGTCAGCGCTCCGCGCATCCACCACCAGTGGCTGCCGGATGAGATCCGCATCGAGGCGGGCATCAGTCAGGACACCATCCGCCTGCTCGAGGCGATGGGCCACAAGGTCGTCACCAAGGACGCCATGGGGGCCATCCAGTCCGTGATGATCCAGGACGGCACCTTCTATGGCGGTGCCGACCCGCGCCGCTCCACCTCCTCGGCCATGGGGCTTTGAGCGAGGCCACTCGCGCTGCGCCTGACGCTCTGAGCGATGCGTCATCTGCCTGACTGGTCAGGACCTGCGATACGGGCGACACTCCACGGTGTCGCCCGTTTTCATGTCGCTCGCGCTCAACCAGGTGCTCTCTTGTCCTCCTCAAAGTCTCTTTCCTCGGCCGATGCCCGTTGGCGGCAACTGGCCAGCCGTTACCCCGTCGCCCTCATCGCGCTGGCTCAGCTGTTCGGCACCAGCCTGTGGTTCACGCCCAATGCCGTGCTGACGCCAATGCTGGCGAGCTGGAACTTTGCCGGCGAGAGCGCTGGCGCCCTGGGGCAACTGACCTCCTCGGTACAGGGCGGCTTCATCGTCGGCACCCTGACCCTGGGGCTGGCGGGACTGGCAGACCGCTTCGCGGCACGCCACCTGTTCATGGCTTCGTGCCTGCTGGGGGCGCTGACCAACCTGGCGCTCATCCTCGCGCCGGGGCTGTTGAGTGCCTCGGCGCTGCGCGTGCTGACCGGCCTGGCGCTGGCCGGCATCTATCCCATCGGACTCAAGCTGATGGTACAGACGGCCCCGGACCGCGCCGGAGCTGCACTGGCCTGGCTGGTCGGCATGCTGGTGCTGGGCACCTCGCTGCCACATGGCCTGGCTGCCCTGCAACTCAGTGGCAGTTTCTCGCTTCCCTGGGGGGCGGCGATCGGCATGGCCTCGCTGCTGGCCGTGGCCGGGGCTGGACTGGTGGCCTTGCTGCCCGCTGTCGCCCCGCCCGCACCAGCGCCTGCCTCGACGCAGACGTCCTTGCTTGCCCGCGCGACACGAGGGCTGGCCGCCTGGCGTCATCCCGGTTTCGTGCGCGGCGCGCTGGGCTACTTCGGCCACATGTGGGAGCTCTATACGCTGTGGGCATTGGTGCCGCTATTGCTGACGACCATGGCCAGACTCAACGGCCTCTCACTCTCGGCCACGCAACTGGCACTGCACAGCTTCATGGTGATCGCGGTGGGCGGGCCCGGTTGCGTGGTCGGAGGCTGGCTGTCGCGCACCCGCGGGAGTCTGTGGGTCGCGCGCCTGGGATTGGCGGGCTCGGTGATCCTCACCCTGCTGTTCGTCGGTGCCATGCAACTCGAGGCCGGCTATGGCCTGCTGCTGGGCCTGCTGGCGCTCTGGAGTCTGATGGCCGTGATCGATTCCCCGCAATTCTCCGCGCTGGCGGCCGGCGGCACGCCCGTCGAGCTGCAGGCCAGTGCGCTGGCCTTGATGAATGCCATCGGTTTCAGCCTGTCACTGGTCTCGATCGCCCTGCTGACCCCGCTGATCGCCGCACAGGGCAGCCTGTTGCTGCTGAGCATTCTGCCCGGCCCCTTGCTGGGGCTGCTGGCATTGACGCGCCGGGTGCCGCCCGGCCAGTGAGCGTCGCCGAACGGGAACAGCCATGAGCCAGAATTTCCACTACTCACCCGGCGCGATCTGACCCTATACTCGCGCCCATCAATCCGGGAGCCTGCCATTCAGCCGGCTCTCGTGATCCTTCCACTGTTGACCGGCCACCGGCCCGGGAGCCCGAACGATGATGCGACACCTGCGTATTACCTGCATGAGCGTGGCCTTGATGGCCACGACCGCGCTACTCAGCGCCTGCGGCACCAGCCCGCAACGCCTGTACGTCAACCCGCAGGTTGGCGAGATGGGGGTGGTCGGCCATGGCCAGCAGGTGGTGGTGGAAGTGCGCGACGAGCGACCCTCTGAGCGCATCGGCACCCGTGATGGTGCCACCAACGCCTCCAGCTATCTGGTGGTCCCGACCGGCGATCTGACGCCCAAGCTGGAGGCACAGGCCATCAGCGCCCTGCGCCGCATGGGCTTCGTGCCGGTGACCGCCGAGCAGGCCAATGCCGGCGCCACCGAACTGACCCTCTCGCTGACCGAGCTGGCCTATGGCGTGAAGCGCGGCGGTCTGCTCACCGACACCGCGGCACTCAACGGAGTGATCCAGGCGGTCGCGGTCTCCGGCAAGCAGCGCTACACCGGCAGCTATACCGCCACGCGTGATCAGGGCTACGCCCTCAAGCCCAGCCAGGAGAAGAATACCGAACTGGTCTCTCTGGTGATCGGGGATGCCCTGACACGCGCCTTCCAGGACACCACCCTGATCCGCCAGCTGGACCAGTAAGTCCACTCGGGAGACGCGTCAAGCAGCCCCGCACCACCTGCTCGTCCAACGAAAACGCCACCGCCGCCCAATGGGCGGCGGTGGCGTTTCACGAGATGAGGCAGACCCGCCAGGTATCGCGGCGAGGTGGATCAGTCACTCACTCTCTGGGCCCCTTGCGCACCAGCGCCCAGACCGTCTCGCGCAGACCACGATCATCCGGCGCACGGCGCTCCAGCACCTCCAGCGTGAAATTGGCGCCCAACAGCCGCCGGATCTCCGCCTCCGAGACATGAAACGGCGGCCCTTGTTCACGCTCTGTGTCACGCTCGAGACTGATCAACAGGCCGCGAGCGCCGGGCGGCAACAGCTGAGCCAGATGGAAGGCATAACGCTGACGAGTCGCCTCGGGCAGTGCAATCAGCGCCGCACGGTCATAGAAGGCATCGAGATGATCGACATGATCGATGTGGAAGTGGAAGAAGTCTCCGCACCACAGCTCGACCGGCCCCTGACGGAAGCATTCGAAGTGATCCAGTCGATAGCGCGAGACATCCCCGACTCCCTCGGCCACGAAGGCCTCACAGGCCTGACGCGCAAGCTCGATCCCCAGCACCGGATGCCCCTGAGCCGCCAGCCAGCGCATGTCCAGACTCTTGCCACACAGCGGCACCAGCACCTTGGCCTGGGGCGCGACGTCGAGACGCGGCCACCAGCGCTCCAGCGCCGGATGGGGCGCCGGCAGATGAAACCCGATCCGGCCTTCGGCCCAACGCGCAAGCCAGGGGTCACTGGCCGGGGCATTGCCTGACATCAACGCTGACACGGGGTCATCTGCTGACATGGGAGAGCCCTCCTGGAATCTGGAGATGCCCGAGTGCGGCGACACTCGGGCGAGTGGAGACCTTCACGAATTACAGGAAACCGTGACGCTTCTTCTTGCGGCGCGGCAGGTGCGGCACGATCAGGCCGACCAGCAGTCCGGCACCGGCCACACCACCGCCATACATGAAGTAACGCATCAGCAGGTCCTGCTTCTGGGTGTCCAGCAGCGCCTGCATCTTGCGCATCTTGCTGCGGGCCTGCTCAAGCTCCGCGGACTGGCTGTTGCTGGAGGCTTCCAGCTCCTCGATGCGCGCCTGACGCGTCTCGAGGCCAGCCTTCATGTCCGAGACCCGGGTTTCCCACTCGTCATTGATGCCATCGAGCCTGGCCGTAAGCTCCTTGACCTTGCTGCTGAGGGCCGGCACACGCGCATTGACGCTGCGCGTGTCCTGAAGGTCGGCGGAAGGCAGCCAGACCACGTCACCGCTGGCGGTGCGGATCTTGCTGTAGTCATTCTGGACGTCGAGCAGCTCGACCGGCTGCCCGGCCTCCACCGTGCCCACGATACGGTAACCATCGGTGGGGCCGCTGCGCACGAAGGTGGTGAGATTGTCAGAGACCCAACGCTCGCTCGCGGCATTGGCCAGCGGTGCAGACAGTCCCAGCATCAGGCTGCCGGTGACGCCAAGCCCAAGCAAGGCACGGCGCAATGAGCGCAGGCTCACGCTGCCGAGTGAACGAAGGGAAAAGGTGCTGAGAGTGAGTGATCGCATCATGTCGCGTTCTTCATGGGTGTCTGAGGGCGGTGGTCGCCGCTGACGAGCAGGCATCGGAATCGAGGCTTCCGAACGCATCTGCCGAACACCGTCGACCGCTTGTCGGCATGCCGTGACATGCCTTGATCTGCCCATGCGCTGTCTGACAGGTTGCGTGACGCGAGGCTTCCTGCCTGACATCACTATACCGCTGGGACGTAGTAGATATTTCGCTGTCATCAGACATCCACACTTTCTGTGGATAAGTCTTGGGACAACGTGACGATGGAAGGTCCGCGCACGGCGAAATGCCTGCCCCGCCAACAAATCGTTTATTTTTTGACCAGCACCAGTGCCGCCACTGTCGGCATGAAAACCTCAATAAATCAAGCTATTGACAGCTGCCTGTTTGCCCTGCAACACGGGCTTGAGACGGATATCACACGCGGACGTCGCCAATCTGCCCGTGAGGATACCACAGCCACCCTCAGCCTGAAGCCATGCGTGCAAGCCTCTCGCCACTCCCGTCCCGCCCCCGACATTTCCATGAGAAACCCCAGAGCTTGCAGGGGCCGCCACGGTCTGAGGGCTGGCCGCATGCCCGTCAGACTCCTATACTATGCCGTCCTGATTTCGGCTCAGGCACGCAGTGAGCATCACGTCTCAAGGCTGCCGAGCCCTCGATTCCCGCCAGGCTCAGGCCTCGGGGCTCATTCATCACAAGTCGCGCCCCTTCTCCTGACCGCTTCTCAAGCCCTCCGCCACCCAAGGTGTCGAGAGCCGGGAGTGAACGAAGGTTCGGCGCGCAGCTCAGAGCGTTCACACAAGGCAATGGCGAAGAAACTCTTCATCAAGACCCACGGCTGCCAGATGAACGAGTATGACTCCGCGCGCATGGCGGATCTGCTCGGCGAATCGCACCAGATGGAAGTCACCAGCGACGAATCCGAGGCAGACGTCATCCTGCTCAACACCTGCTCCATCCGCGAGAAGGCGCAGGAGAAGGTGTTCCATCAGCTGGGACGCTGGAAGAAGCTCAAGGAGAAGAATCCGGACCTGGTGATCGGTGTCGGCGGCTGCGTGGCCAGTCAGGAAGGCGACAACCTGCGCAAGCGCGCGCCACATGTGGACATGGTCTTCGGCCCGCAGACCCTGCACCGCGTGCCGAAGATGCTCAATACGCGTCGCGAGAGCCTCAAGCAGATCTCCGTGGTCGACGTGACCTTCCCGGAGATCGAGAAGTTCGACAACCTGCCCGCGCCCAAGAGCGACGGCGCCAGCGCCTTCGTCTCGGTGATGGAAGGCTGCTCCAAGTACTGCACCTTCTGCGTGGTGCCCTACACCCGTGGTGAGGAAGTCTCCCGCCCCTTCGAGAAGGTGATGGATGAAGTCATCCATCTGGCCGACCAGGGTGTGCGCGAGATCAATCTGCTGGGCCAGAACGTCAATGCCTACGCCGGCCTCAACCTGCTGGGCGAGGAGATCGACCTGGCCGAGCTGATCAGCTGCGTGGCGCAGGTCGAGGGGATCGACCGCATCCGCTTCACCACCTCGCATCCGCTGGAGTTCAAGGACTCGCTGATCGAGGCCTTCGGCGAGATCCCCGAGCTGGTCAGCCACCTGCACCTGCCGGTGCAGTCAGGCTCCAACCGCATTCTGGCGGCGATGAAGCGTGGCCACGAGCGTGATCTCTACATCGACAAGCTCGAGCGCATCCGTGCACTGCGTCCGGACATCAGCTTCTCTTCCGACTTCATCGTCGGCTTCCCGGGCGAGACGGATCAGGACTTCATGGACACCATGGACCTGATCGGCCAGATCGGCTTCGATCATTCCTTCAGCTTCATCTACTCGGCGCGCCCCGGCACCCCGGCGGCCAGCCTCGAGGATGATACGCCCGAGGAGGTGAAGAAGGAGCGCCTGATGATCCTGCAGGAGCGCATCAATCAGCAGGCGATGCAGATCGGGCGCAAGATGGTCGGCACCACCCAGCGCATTCTGGTCTCCGGGTTCTCGCCGCGTGATCCGGGCCTGCTGTCCGGGCGCACCGAGAACAATCGCGTGGTCAACTTCCGCGCCGCCAACCCGACCGAGCTGATCGGCTACCTGGTGGATGTCGAGATCACCGAGGCCTATCCCAATTCGCTGCGTGGCGAGCTCGCCTCTCCCTATCGCTATTGATCACTCGTCGCCCCAGGGATTGACGAGGCGCCATCAGCCCCCACTATCAAGCGGATAGCCACGTTGGCCGTACAGGACAATTGCCCTGTACGGCCATCGCGCATTAAGCTCTTCTCAACGACGTGGCAGCCGGGTTTCACTCAGGTGAATTCCTTGCCCACCGCGACTCACGCATTCACCTGCATCAGGACATTCGACGCCTTGAGCCACCAGCCCCAGCAAGCCAATCGCATTCTCAACATGACGCTCGAGCCGGCAGACCCACAGCGTCTGGCCAGCCTGACCGGTCAGCGCGACGAGCACCTCAAGCTGATCGAATCCCGACTCGGTGTCACCCTGCGCAACCGCGGCAACGACTTCCAGATCGCCGGCCCCTCGGCTGCCGTCAAGGCCGCAGCCAACGTGCTGGAGCACCTCTATCGCGAGACCGGTGCCGGGGAAGTCGATGCCGAGACCGTCCATCTCTTCCTGCAGGAATCCGGTGTCGAGGCACTGGTGGAAGCCGCGGAAGACCAGGACGTCAGCTACGGCGACGTGGTGATTCGTACTCCCAAGGTGCTGGTCCGCCCGCGCGGCTTCAACCAGCAGGGTTACGTCACCGAGATGCGCAACCACGACATCAACTTCGGCATCGGCCCGGCCGGTACCGGCAAGACCTATCTGGCCGTCGCCGCTGCGGTGGAAGCGCTCAACAATCAGGAAGTGCGCCGCATCCTGCTGGTGCGTCCTGCGGTCGAGGCCGGCGAGAAGCTCGGCTTCCTGCCCGGTGATCTGGCCCAGAAGATCGACCCCTACCTGCGCCCGCTCTATGACGCCCTCTACGAGATGCTCGGCTTCGAGCACGTCAACAAGATGATCGAGCGCCAGATCATCGAGATCGCCCCGCTGGCCTACATGCGTGGCCGGACGCTCAACAATGCCTACATCATTCTCGATGAGTCCCAGAACACCACGCGCGAACAGATGAAGATGTTCCTGACGCGCATCGGTTTCGGCTCCACCGCCGTCATCACCGGGGATGTCTCGCAGGTCGACCTGCCGCGTGGTACCCAGTCGGGCCTTGCGCACGTGCTGGAAGTGCTCAAGGACACCCCGGGGATCAGCATTACCCGCTTCCTCGCCAAGGACGTGGTGCGTCACCCGCTGGTGCAGCGCATCGTCGAGGCCTACGACAGCTTCGAGGCCGAGGAAGAGAAGCAGGAAGGCGAGCGTCGCGAGAAGCGCCAGGCCGAGCGCGAAGCGCGCATGGCGGCACTCAATGCCCAGGGCAGCACGCCGCCCTTCGAGAACAGCTCGTCCAGTGACAGGCCCTCCGGCAATGGGGGTGCTCAGTGAGCCAGGCACCTGCCGTGGTCGTGGACCTGCAACTCGCTGTCACCGAGAGCGAGATCGATGGCCAGCCGTTGCCGGCGAGCCATCAGCTCGAGGCCTGGGTGGCCGCGGCGCTGGCAGGGGCCATGGCCGATGACGCCCTGCAGAGTGACGGCGAGGCGGATGACACCCCCTACGAGCTGACCGTGCGCCTGGTGGAAGAGGAAGAAAGCCGCGGGCTCAACCGCGACTATCGCGGCAAGGATTCCTCCACCAATGTGCTGTCCTTCCCGCATGAGCCACTGGATCTCGACGACTTCGCCCTGCCGGCCGAACTGGCGGAGCGTTTCGCCGAGGAAGCTCCGGGATTCGATGACGGTGAAGACGCCGGCCTCGACGGCCAGCCTCAGGGCGACGCCGCTGACGACGATGTCATGCTGGAGTCAGGTGGCGTGGGGGATGCTGAGGCGCCGCAGACCCCGGAACTGATGACGGCTGAGGATGAGGCCGCGGATGAGGCGGACGACGCCTCGCGCTTTCTCGGCGACCTCGTCATCAGCGTACACGTCGTGGCGCGGGAAGCGGCCGCTCAGGGCAAGTCCCTCGAGGACCATTTTGCCCATATGCTCGTGCATGGCACCTTGCACTTGCTAGGTTATGACCATATCGAGGACGATGACGCCGAGCATATGGAAGCCCTCGAGCGTGACGTGCTGGCAGGGCTGGGCATTGCCGACCCCTACCGGGAAGAGAATCAATGATGCCGATGCCCTTTCGCATCGGCAGCACCCGCCGTCGGGTAATGCCTGGTTCGTCCAGGCGTCACCCGGCAGCCCCGATACCCCCACGACGATGGGGTATCGCCACCGAGGAAAAGAGAAACTAACGCATGAGCGAAGACCGATCGGGAAGCCATTCGAAATCCTGGCTCGATAAGCTGTTCGGCGCCTTCTCAAGCGACACCGACGAACCCAGCTCCCGCAGTGAGCTGCTTCAGTTCCTGACCGAGGTAGGCCCACGCCTCAATCTCGATCAGGATGCGATTGCCATCATCGAGGGCGCGCTGGAAATCAGTGACCAGCAAGTCCGCGAGGTGATGATCCCCCGCTCCCAGATGCAGGCCATCCAGGTCGATCAGCGTCCTGAGGAGTACCTGCCGCTGATCCTCGAATCGGCGCATTCCCGCTATCCCGTCATCGACGAGAACCTCGACGAGGTGCTCGGCATCCTGCTGGCCAAGGACCTGCTGCCGCTGATCCTGCAGAACGACAGCGAGCGCAAGCGCTTCGATCTACGCGAAGCCATCCGTCCGGCCATGTTCATCCCGGAGTCCAAGCGCCTCAACAGCCTGCTCAAGGAATTCCGCGAGACCCGCAATCACATGGCGGTGGTCATCGATGAATACGGCGGCACCGCGGGCCTGATTACCATCGAGGACATTCTCGAGCAGATCGTCGGCGACATCGAGGATGAGCACGACACCGATGAGGATGAGGATATCCGTGAGCTGGGCGACGGCCAGTTCGCCGTCAGCGCCCTGACCACCATCGAGGACTTCAACGAGCACTTCGCCACCGACTTCCCGGATGAAGAGTTCGATACCATCGGCGGTCTGATGATCCAGCGCTTCGGTCACATGCCACGTCGCCAGGAGTCGACCGACTTCGCCGGCTGGCGCTTCACCGTGCTCAATGCCGACAACCGTCGCATTCGCCAGGTGCAGGTCTGCCGCCTGGAAGATGCCACCGGTGATGCCCCGCCCTCCGCTGAGCATCGCGCGCACATCAGCGGTGAGTGACCCATGGCGCTGATGCCAGGCTGAATCGATAGAGGACAATGCCAGACATGCCCGACGGTGTGTCTGGCATTTTACAAGGAGAGCGGCATGTCCGAATCACCTCACCCGGCGGCCTTCAGGGGCACGTCGTCGTTGAGCAATGCGCTGGGCCACCTGCTGGCTCTGATCGCCGGTGTCTTGATCACCCTGAGTTTCGCCCCCTTCGAGCAATGGTGGCTGGGCCCGGTGGGTGCGGGGCTGCTCTACGGCGCCCTGCGCATGCCGAGCGGTGGCTTCCTGCGCGCCTGGTGGTATGGCGTCGGTCTGTTCGGCAGTGGCGCCAGCTGGGTCTATGTCTCGATCCATGACTACGGCTATACCGGCATGCCGCTGGCCGTGCTGCTGACGATGCTGTTCGTCGCTACCATGGCGCTATTCCCGATGCTGTGGATGGGGCTGTGGCAACGCTTCTGCTCACGCCAGCTGGACGTGCTGTCGTTCGCTGCCGTCTTCGTCATCAGTGAGCTGTTTCGCACCTGGGCCTTCACCGGCTTCCCGTGGCTGCTGCTGGGCAACAGTGCGGTGGGGTCGCCGCTGGCCAATTGGGTGCCGATACTCGGGGTCTACGGCGTCTCGCTGATCATCGCGCTGTCCGGTGCGTTGCTGTGGAACCTGGCGCTCAGGCGGCGCTGGCTGACCCTCGTGCCATTGGTGGTGCTGTGGGGGGCGGGTCTGCTGCTGCCGACCAGCTGGACGCATCCCGGCGGAGAGCCGGCACGCGTCGCGCTGCTGCAGGGCAACCTGCCGCAGCTGATCAAGTGGAGCGCCGAGGGCCAGCGACGCGCGGCCAATACCTATGCCGCGATGACCCGGGCCGTGCAGGACGATGCCGACCTGATCGTGTGGCCGGAAACCGCACTGCCGATGCTGCGCGATCAGGCCGAACCCTTCCTGGAACGCATCCAGGCGACGCTGCCTCCCAAGACCGGGCTGATCACCGGCATCGTCGAGCGCGACGCCGACAACCGCTTCTACAACAGCGTGATCCCCATCGATGACCCTTCGGCCCAGTACCGCAAGGAACATCTGGTGCCCTTCGGAGAATATGTGCCGCTGGAGAGCTGGTTGCGTGGCATCATCGGCTTCTTAGACCTGCCGATGTCGAGCATGCAATCAGGCGACAGTCAGCAGGAACCGCTGTTCGTGAGCGGGCTGCGTATCGGGGTCGCCATCTGCTACGAGATCGTCTATCCGGAGCTGGTTCGCCAGCGGGCGCTGAGCTCGACCGTGCTGCTGACCGTGTCCAATGACACCTGGTTCGGTCACTCCATCGGGCCACTCCAGCACCTGCAGATGGCACAGATTCGCGCACTGGAAAACGGACGTTTCCTGCTGCGCGCGACCAGCAACGGGGTGACGGCGATCATCTCGCCACAGGGGGAGATCATTGCCCGCGCCCCGCAGTTCGAGGAGGCGACCGTCACCGGCGACATCCGCCTGCAGCTGGGCATGACGCCCTGGATGCGCTTCGGACTGCTGCCGATATGGATTCTGGTGGGCCTGCTGCTGGCACCGAGCCTGATGCTGGGCATCGGTGAACGTCTGGCGGCACGCCGTGGCATGAAGGCGTCCAGCTGATACGCTGCTCCCCCTATCCGCTGCCGGGAGATGCCCGGCAGCGCCTCTGAACAAGCGAGACCATCATGGGCTTCACCGAGTTTCTCGGCATCATCAAGGACCTGATACTGCCACCCGGCGGCCCGCTGCTGCTGCTGATCCTGACCATGCTGATCCTCAAGCGCTGGCCGACTCTGGCGCGGGCGTTGATGGCACTGGCCATTCTTGGCATGTGGCTCCTGGCGTCACCGGTCGTCTCCACACGCCTGATGGCCGGGCTTGAGCGCATTCAGCCCAGTGCACCGGCGGAATGGATTCAGGCTCAGGCGGTGGTCGTGCTGTCCGGTGGCCGTTACTACAATGCGCCGGAGCTGCAGGGACGAGACCGGATCAACGGCGAGACGCTCAGCCGGCTGGACGAAGGCGTGCGGGTCGCGCGCAACGCCGAGCTGCCGATCCTGCTGACCGGCGGCAAGGTCTCGTCATCGGACGATGGCACCCTGGCGGAACTGATGCAGCGCTCGCTGATCGATGAATTCGATTACCCGGCGCGCTGGCTTGAGAACCGCAGCGAGAATACCCAGCAGAATGCGCGCTACACTCGCGAGATGCTCAAGGAAGACGACATCAACAAGATCGTGCTGGTCACCAGTGCCTGGCACATGCCGCGCGCGATGCGCAATTTCCAGAATCAGGGCTTCCGCACCATCATTCCGGCCCCGGTGGGATACACCACCGTCTCCGGGCTGGGAATCGATGCCTGGATTCCCAACAGCTCCGCGCTGACCCAGTCACGCTGGGCACTGCACGAGTGGATCGGCTGGCTGGTGGGTCGCTAGACGCATCGAGGCCACCGACCAGAGACACGACGGGCTGCCCATGGGCAGCCCGTCGTGTCTCTGGTCATCAATGCCACCCTGCCACGCTCACGCTCTCAGGTGACCTCCTGCATCCAGCTGGCCTGCCTGAGCCAGGGCCCCAGCTGGCGACGCTGAAAAGCCGGGTCCCGCGTCCATTCATCGCATCCGACATGGGCATTGCCCGCGGGAAACTCACCCAGCACATCATCGGGAAACGCCAGGCTGGCGCGCGAGTTCACCTTCAGCGAATAACAGCGGTCATGGCTCATGAGGCTGGTACGCAGATAGCGCCAGACGCGCTCCTTGAGAAACCATTGATCGATGTTCGGGGTTTCCACCTGCCGGGGACTCCAGTCCGCCAGCATCCCCTCCATCGAGGGCAGCACCCCGGCGATACCTCCGCAGAGTCCCGCCAGCACGAGATCGGTATGCGTCCACCAATCGCGCATCACATGGAAGAAACGCCCGGATGTCAGCCACATCTGCACGGCTCGTACCTCGCGAAGACTGATGACACTGTCGCAGTCCCGCACCAGGAAATAGCCAACGCCGGGATCATCCGCGACCGCAAATCGCCAGCACAGCCGCTGTCTGAGTGAGTCGGTCTTCGGACGTTCCACCAGCTCGGCGTCCAGCTGCCGGGCGATGTCCAGAAAATCCTCTGGCACACTGTCGTCGTGATACAGCCGCACCTGCCAGCCCGGGTAGAGCACCGGTGCCAGCAACAGGTTATGCAACATGCCATTCAGATAACGCGGCCCCTGGCCCCAGAGACCATAGGACAGCACTCGCCGCTTGCCGGCTGCCACCGCCGATGGGGCTCTGGAGGGCAATGCCCAGTCCTTGGCAAGCGGCTGGTCTCCGTACGCGACATCCTTGAGCTCCAATGCGCGACTGCCGAAGCCACGTGCCTGAGCATGGCGCCCCAGGCGTGCACAGCAGGAGGCCAATGCATCGAACAGTACCGGATTGCGGCTTCCTCCATCGACCAGCCTCTGCCCAGCGGCGATGGCCCCTGACGCATCACCCGCCCGCGACAGGCATACCACCCGATTGAGGGCGATTTCTTCATCCTCGGGGCATTCATCACAACCCTGGCCGAGTATCTGACCGGCAGCGCGATAATCCCCCAGCAGGAACAGGTAGTAGGACACCTGCTTGAAGAGGCCCGCGGCACGCGGGCGAGCCTGTTGATTGAAATGCGCGATCATGCACTGGACGGCTCGGGCGCGATGCCCTGCCGTCCACTCCTGATGCGCTGGCAGGAACCAGTCGTGCGGTGTCGCCATCAGTCCCGGGGGTCCGCATCGGTTGATGGCGCGGGTTGCGGCGCCCCGCGTGCGAAGAAACGGTGCCCACAGGCATGGCAGGGCTCCAGTACGCTGGGGCGCGTCAAGGTCGTGATGGCCTCGCAATGCACGCAGTGCAGCAGCCCCGGCGCGATGACTTCTCCACTGGTGTAGTCGGCGCGAGCGGCCTCGAGGTCTTCCTCGAAGTGCGCGCGGTCCACCACGGTGCGATCCGCGATGGACATCAGCGCGGAACTGACGCTGCGCGACAGCACGTCGAGATCAATCCCCAGCCAGCTGGCGACCCCTTCGCCACCGGCCGCCAGGTGGCGACGGAATTCCTGCATGTCCCGCTCGACCCAGGCACGCAGCAGCGCCAGCTCGTCACGGGTGAACTCCTCGACCTCGGCCTCGAACTTCACCGCTTCATCCAGCTCGGCCTTGAGCCCTTCCCAGGACAACTCGCCGCTGCTGTCTTCCAGACGCGTCAGGATTCGCCCATAGGCATCGCCGAGACGTCCTTCCCCTTCGCCCTGCGGCTGGCGGGAGGGCATCGGGGTATCTTCAAAGCCGCTGTCATGCGAGGACGTGGTGGCACTGGCGGGATCGTGCGGATCACGGGGTTCACGTGGTTGGCTCATGGACTCTCCTTGTATCATCAGCGTCTCCCGGTCTGCGGGAGGCATGGGGCGCTCTCTCAAGCATGGTGGTGTTGGCGTTGCTTCACAAGCCACACCCACTCGTGGCCGCCTGCAGGACGTGACGCAGGTCAGGATATCGCGTCACCCTGTCAAGACCGGTCTCACGGCGGGCCATGGCAGTCGCCTCCCCTACCTGAGGCCTGGCGTCTGGGGTAGACTTGACCCCATCGCTGACAGTGGCGGCCTTGCCAAGCGGACCGCCCATCTCTTCACGCCCTGCCTGCCCGCTTGGACAGGTACAGGCCAACGCCAAGGTAGCAACGGACCCGATGGACTCACAGGATACGTCTCAACAGTACGCTCCCGACCAGATCGAACAGGCTGCCCAGCAGTACTGGGAGAAAAATCAGTGCTTCAAGGCGGTGGAAGATGCCAACCGCGAGAAGTTCTACTGCCTGTCGATGTTCCCCTACCCCAGCGGCAAGCTGCACATGGGGCACGTGCGTAACTACACCATCGGTGACGTGATCTCGCGCTTCCAGCGCATGCAGGGCAAGAACGTGATGCAGCCGATGGGCTGGGATGCCTTCGGCCTGCCGGCGGAAAATGCCGCGATGAAGAACAACGTCGCGCCGGGCAAGTGGACCCACGAGAACATCGCCTACATGCGCGATCAGCTCAAGGCGCTGGGCTTCGCCTACGACTGGAGCCGTGAGTTCGCGACCTGTGACCTGGAATACTACCGCTGGGAACAATGGTTCTTCGCCAAGCTGGTCGAGAAGGGAGTCGTCTACAAGAAGAGCTCCATCGTCAACTGGGACCCGGCGGACCAGACCGTGCTCGCCAATGAGCAGGTCATCGACGGCCGTGGCTGGCGCTCCGGCGCGCTGATCGAGCGCAAGGAAATCCCGCAGTGGTTCCTGCGCATCACCGACTATGCCGAAGAGCTGCTGGCCGACCTCGACAAGGTCGAGTGGCCGGAACAGGTCAAGACCATGCAGCGCAACTGGATCGGCAAGTCGCGCGGTGTCGAGCTGAGCTTCGGCCTCGATGCCAAGGCAAGCCAGGTGCAGGAATCCCTGACCGTCTTCACCACGCGTCCGGATACCCTGATGGGCGTGACCTACGTCGGTGTCGCCGCCGCTCACCCGCTGGCCAAGGCCGCGGCAGAGCACAATGCCGAGCTTGCCGAGTTCAACGCCGAATGCGCGCGTGGCGGCACCAGCGAAGCCGACATGGCAACCATGGAAAAACGCGGCATGGATACCGGCTTCAAGGCCATCCATCCGCTGACGGGCCGTGAAGTGCCGGTCTACGTCGCCAACTTCGTGCTGATGGAATACGGCACCGGTGCCGTGATGGCCGTGCCGGCCCACGACGAGCGCGACCACGAATTCGCCACCAAGTACGGCCTGCCCATCGAAGCCGTGATCGCCGATGCCGACGGCAACGCGCCTGACGTCAGCGACGCCGCCTTCACCGAGCACGGCGTGCTGATCAACTCCGGCGACTTCAATGGGCTCGACTTCGAGAGCGCCTTCGATGCCATCGCCGCACGTCTGGTCGAGCAGGGCCGTGGTGAGGTCAAGACCAACTTCCGCCTGCGCGACTGGGGCGTCTCGCGTCAGCGCTACTGGGGCGCGCCGATTCCGGTCAAGAATGGTCCGAATGGCGAATCCATCCCGCTGACCGACGACGAGCTGCCGGTCGAGCTGCCACTGGAAGTCGAATTCGACGCCTCCGGCGGTTCGCCGATCAAGAAGATGCCGTCCTTCAGTGACCTGGGCGATGGCTGGCAGCGCGAGACCGACACCTTCGACACCTTCATGGAGTCCTCCTGGTACTACGCGCGCTTCTGCTGCGCGGACAATGCCGAGGCCATGCTGGACGAGCGCGCCAACTACTGGCTGCCGGTCGACTACTACATCGGCGGCATCGAGCACGCCATCCTGCACCTGCTCTACTCGCGCTTCTTCCACAAGCTGATGCGGGACTTCGGCCTGGTCGACAGCGATGAGCCGTTCAAGCAGCTGCTGACCCAGGGCATGGTGGTCGCGGATACCTACTACCGCATCAACGAGAAAGGCGGCCGCGACTGGTTCAACCCGCTGGACGTGGACGTCGAGACCGACGACAAGGGCCGTGCCATCAAGGCCGTGCTGAAGTCCGATGGCCTGCCGGTGGAGATCGGCGGCACCGAGAAGATGTCCAAGTCCAAGAACAACGGCGTGGACCCGCAGTCGATGATCGACCGCTTCGGCGCCGACACCGTACGTCTGTTCATGATGTTTGCCGCACCGCCCGAGCAGTCGCTGGAGTGGTCCGATTCCGGTGTCGAGGGCGCGCATCGCTTCGTCAAGCGCGTCTGGCGCCTGGTTCACGAGCACGTCGCTGCCGGCACCCCGGCCGCGTTGGACGTGGCAGGCCTGAACGATGACCAGAAGGCGCTGCGTCGCAAGACGCACGAGACCATCGCCAAGTGCAGCGATGACATCGGCCGCCGTACCACCTTCAACACCGCCATCGCGGCCGTGATGGAGCTGGTCAATGCCATCAGCCGCTTCGAGGACGCCTCCGAGCAGGGCCTGGCCGTCAGCCGTGAAGCCGTCGAGGCCTGCGTGCTGTTGCTGTCACCGATCATCCCGCATGCCAGCCACTCGCTGTGGGCGACACTGGGCCACGAGGAAGCCGTGATCGACGCCAGCTGGCCGGTCGCGGACAGGGATGCGATGAAGAAGGACAGCATCGAGCTGGTCGTGCAGGTCAACGGCAAGCTGCGGGCGCGTCTGTCCTTCGCCGCCGATGCCGACCGTGATGCCATCGAGGCTGCTGCCCTGGCAGATGCCAACGTCACCAAGCACACCGATGGCAAGACGGTGCGCAAGGTCATCGTGGTACCGGGCAAGCTGGTCAACATCGTCGCCAACTGAGGCGATACCGGGGCACGCCCCGCACCCGGCGCCTTGGCGCGTCGGGCTCCTGCCTGCCATCCGCATCCTCTTGCGGGTGGCTGGCAGCCAAATTTCGTGCGCGGCATGGCTTACGGGAATCCCCGGAGCATGCAGCGCTCTCGCAGGACATTCATGACACTCGTTCATGACAGGAGGTCACGGTGACGCAGGCGAATTCCAACAGTGCATCAGTGGACGCATCACGCAGCCCCGGCGAGACCGCAGCGTCAGCTGCCCCGCGCCGGTCGGCTCCTCGCCGCCTGATGGCGGCCATTGGCGTTGGCGTCGCGCTGACGTTGAGCGGCTGTGGCTTCCAGCTGCGCGATTACGACGCCACGCCGATGGCCATCACCGAACTCGATGTCCAGGCACCGAACACCGATACCCACGACGCGCTGCGCGAAGCGCTCAAGCAGGCCGACATCCGCCTGAGCGATGATGCACCACTGCGCCTGAATCTGGGCAAGCTGAATGAAGATGTCCATCAGATCACCTTTGGTGATGCAGGCAGCATCAAGCGCGAGCTGACCTATCGTGTCGTCTACTCGCTGCAACGCAAGTCGGACGGTGCCTACCTGGCCAACCAGCAGGAGCTGGAAGCCAGCAGCGACTACTACACCAACGACGACAACCTGCTCAACACCGATGACGTGCGTGAACGTGCCGGTGAGCAGAATGATCGTGAGCTGAGTCGTCAGCTGATGGACCGCCTGCGCGCCATCACCCCCTGAACTCTCTGAACTGGCGAGACGCTCACCAGTAGACCGCACCACCATCACGGCTCCGCGCTATCGGGCAACCGACCACCGCGGAGCCGTGTGCGTCTGCCGCCATCCAGCGTCACCGCCCTCTCCCGTGCAGGATCGAAGGACATTCATGAAGGTCTATCCCGACAAGCTGGAAGAGCAACTCAACAAGCGCCTGTCTCCGGTCTATATCGTGGCGGGCGACGAGCCTCTGATCCATCAGGAAAGCTGCGACGCCATCCGGCGCGCGGCGCGTGCGGCCGGCGTCGAGGAGCGGGAAGTCCTTCACGTCGAGAACGGTTTCCAGTGGGGCCGTCTGACCGAATCTGCCGCCAGCATGTCACTGTTCGCCTCGCGCAAGCTGATCGAGCTTCGCCTGGGCACCCAGAGCGCCGGCCAGGAAGGCAGCAAGGTGCTCAAGGCCTATGCCGAGCGCATCGAGAAGGATGGCGACATCCTGCTGATCACCGCCGCACGCCTCGACCGCAAGGTGCAGCAGACGGCGTGGTTCAAGGCGCTCGAGAAGGTGGGAGTGTTCATCGCGGTCTGGCCGGTGGATCATTCCCGCCTCGGCTTCTGGATTCGTGATCGCGCCCGCCTGCATGGCCTGGAACTGAATCAGGACGCCGCCCGGCTGCTGGCCGAGCGCATCGAAGGCAATCTGCTGGCCGCGGACCAGGAGCTGCAGAAGCTGGCGCTGCTGCACCCGCCGGGCGCACGCCTGGATGGCAATGCCATCGCCCAGGGGGTCGAGGACAATGCCCGCTATGATGTCTTCACGCTGGCGGATGCCTGCCTGAAGGGCGAGATCGAGCGCAGCGGGCGTATCGTGCTGGGTCTGCGGGGAGAAGGGGTCGAGCCGCCGGTGATCCTGTGGGCCTTGACGCGCGAGCTGCGCACCCTGCTCTCGCTGCGTCAGCACCTCGATCAAGGCCAGAGTTTCGAGCATGCCTGCAAGGCGCAGAAACCGATGATCTTCGACAAGCGGCGTCCCTTCTATCAGCAGGCGCTCAATCGTCTGCCCCACAAGCGTCTGCACAAGCTGCTGCTGTTCTCGCAGCGACTCGACATGGCGATCAAGGGCGGAATGACGCTGCCTATCTGGGACGGGATGGTGGATCTCGCCCTGACGCTCGCCGGTGGACGCGGCCCGCTGGCCGAACTGCCTCACGCCTACAAGGTGGGGTGATCCTGGCACGGTCCGACGTGCCTCTGACACGAGGGAGATCCCATGCAGATGACACCCCCGTTGCTTGGCGAAGGCGTCAGTGTCGAGACCCTGCGTCGATGGCTCGCCGAAGGCAACACGCTGACCGTGGAGATCCAGACGCTGGATCAGGGGCTATATCTGGTGCGCCTGCATCATGCCGACGGCATCAGTCGTCTGGTCGATGAAGACGGCCAGTCCCTGCGCTTCACCGGCACGCAGTGGGTCAGTCGCCTGTTGCTGCCGCTGGGGCTGACGCATGGCGTGCAGACCTGGGCGGAAGTGCAGGATGAGATGATCGGCCTCCCCACGACTCCGGTCGACAATGCCAGCCTGCTGGCCCATGGCACGCGTGTGGCGTTCAAGACGCTGTAGCCATATCAGGAAGCCCCCGTCAGTTCACTGACGGGGGCTTCTGTCATTGCGGCACGCCCCTGAGACTCAGGTGGGCGCTCGATCCGCGCTCAGTGCGCCTCCTCGACCTTCGACTTCACGAAGGCGGGATATCCATAGAGCTTGCGTGGATTGTCGCGGAAGATCTTCTCGCGCATCTCGCGCTCCGGCAGCCAGCGCTGCATCAATTCCGCCAGCGTGTCCTCCTCCGGCATCTCGACCCCGATATGCGGATGCGGCCAGTCACTGCCCCACACCACGCGTTCGGGATTGGCGGAAACCAGTGCCCGCGCCAGTGCCGTGACATCGGAATACGGCAGGCGTCCCCGGGTGGTGAGTCGATATGGCGCCGACAGCTTGGCCCAGGTACGTCCCTGCTTGAGCATCCGACACAGCGCGGTGAAACCGGGACATTCCGGCCCCCGTGAAGCCGCGAGGTGGCCCATGTGGTCGATCACCACCGGCACCGGCAGACTGCCGAGCCGTGCCTCCATGTCACGGAAGGTCGAGACATCGATCAGGCATTCCAGATGCCAGTCGAAGCGGGCCAGACGGTCCGCCAGCAGCACGACATCACGCCAGCGCAGCCCGCCGGAGAAGATCAGATTGAGGCGCACCCCACAGACGCCCAGCCTGGAGAGCCGCTCAAGCTCTGCATCACTGATCTCGGGCGAGACCACGGCGATGCCGCGATAATCCAGCCCGCGCTCACGACAGTTCTCGAGGCTGTCGCACAGCAGGCGATTGTCATAGCCATAGACACTTGGCTGGATCAGGACGCCATGACGGGCGCCAAGCGCGTGGTGCATTTCCAGCGCGTCCTTGAGCCCGAATTCGGCAGGGTTGTAGGTCCTGTCTTCCGCCAGCGGATAACGCACCGGATCGCCGAACACATGAAGATGGCAATCAATGCTGCCCGGAGGCAGCCGGAACGTCAGGGGATGCGGCAGGGGGCGTGGCGGTGCCGCACACGGCAGATCCTGCTCGACATGGTTCCAATCCATCGATGCGACTCCCTCGCGTAACCTCGATCATCAAGCTCTGGGCGACTTCGCGTTTCAGTGCCCCGTGTCACGATACTGCGCCCCCTCTCTCGTTTCCAGACAAAAGCACGCATACGAAAAAGCGGCATGTCCGAAGACATGCCGCTTGAAGATACTCTGCCGGTGCGTGATCGCCATCTCAGGCGAAGCGCAGTCAGTCGAGACGCTCGAAGACCGTCGCGACCCCCTGCCCCATGCCGATGCACATGGTCGCCAGACCCAGGCGCGTGTTCTGCTGCTTCATGACGTTGAGCAAGGTGGTGCAGATACGCGAGCCGGAACAGCCCAGCGGATGCCCCAGCGCGATGGCGCCGCCGTTGAGGTTGACCGCCGTGTCGGCGCGTTCCAGCAGGCCGAGGTCCTTGAGCACGGGAATCGATTGCGCCGCGAAGGCCTCATTGAGCTCGACGGTCTGGATATCGTCGATGGTCAGCCCCGCTGCCTTGAGTGCCTGCTTGGAGGCCGGTACCGGGCCGTAGCCCATGATGGAGGCATCGCACCCGGCCACACCGGTGGACAGTACGCGGGCGATGGGCTTGAGACCCAGCGCTTCGGCGCGCTCGGCGCTCATCACCGCCATGCCCGAGGCACCCACGGAAAGTGCGGAGGAGGTGCCCGCCGTCACGGTGCCGCCCTTGGGGTCGAACACCGGCTTGAGGTTGCCCATCGATTCCATGCTGGCATCGCCACGGATGACCTCATCACGGGTCACCATCACGCGACGCCCCTCGGCATCATGGCCCTCGACGCCGATGATCTCGTCATCGAAACGGCCTTCATCGGCGGCCGCCTGGGCACGCTGGTGAGAGCGCACGCCGAACTCATCCTGCTGCTCACGACTCACGCCGTGCATCTTGCCGAGCAGTTCCGCGGTCAGGCCCATCATCATCGCGGCCTTGGCCGCGTGCTTGCTGGCCGCCGGGTTGACATCGACCCCATGCGCCATCGGCACGTGCTCCATGTGCTCGACACCCCCGATGATGTAGAAGTCGCCCATGCCGGCCTTGATGTTGGCGGTGGCGATATGCAGCGCGCTCATCGAGGAGCCACACAGGCGGTTGACCGTCTGCGCCGGCACGCTGCGCGGGATGCCGGTCATGATGGCGGCATTGCGCGCGATGTTCATGGCCTGTTCCAGGGTCTGGTTGACGCAGCCCCAGATGACGTCATCGACCTCTGCCGGCACCAGGCCGGGGTTGCGGTCGAACAGCGCCTGCATCACCGCGGCGGACAGGTTCTCGGCGCGCACGTGGCGGAAGGCCCCATTCTTGGCCTTGGCCATGGCAGTGCGCACGCCATCGACGATTACCACATCTCTCGGATTCAGATTCATTGTCTGGCTCCCTCATGGCCCTCGCTGTCGCGAGAGCCGAAAATTCTGGTCGGATAGTGCTGGCCCCACTTGGGTGTGCTCAGCAATCAAAGGCTCAGGCGTAGAAGGCGTCGCCGCGCTTGGCACGCTCACGCAGTGCCTCGGTCGGGCGATACAGCGGCCCCAGCTCATCGGCCAGGCTGTCGGCCAGCGCAACGAACTCGGCCACGCCCATGGCATCGACGTAGCGCAGTGCGCCACCACGGAACGGCGGGAAACCGATGCCGTAGATCAAGGCCATGTCCGCCTCGGCCGGCGTACCGACAATGTCATCTTCCAGACACCGGATGGTTTCCATGCACAGCGGCACCATCATGCGCGCGATGATGTCGTCATCGGAGAATTCGCGCGTCTCGCTGACCACTTCACTGACCAGTGCCTGCGCCGCTTCATCAGGCAGCTTCTTCGGCTTGCCCTTGCGGTCTTCCTCATAGCGATAGAAGCCCAGGTCATTCTTCTGACCCAGTCGCTTGTTGTCGTACATCACCTGAATGGCGGTCTTGCCCTCACGCGCCATGCGATCCGGGAAGCCTTCGGCCATTACCGCATTGGCGTGGACCGCAGTGTCCATGCCGACCACATCCAGCAGGTAGGCCGGGCCCATCGGCCAGCCGAACTTCTCCATCACCTTGTCGACGCGCTGATAGTCGGCGCCCTTCTCGACCAGCAGGCTGAAGCCACCGAAGTAGGGGAACAGCACGCGGTTGACCAGGAACCCCGGGCAGTCGTTGACGACGATCGGTGTCTTGCCCATCTGACGGGCGTAGGCGACGGTCGCGGCGATCGCCGCGTCACTGGATTTCTCACCACGGATGACTTCCACCAGCGGCATGCGATGCACCGGGTTGAAGAAGTGCATGCCGCAGAAGTTCTCGGGACGCTTGAGCGATTCGGCCAGACGCGTGATGGAAATGGTCGAGGTGTTGGACGTCAGGATGGTGGTATCCGCCACGTTGTCCTCGAGCTCGGCCAGCACCGACGCCTTGACCTTGGGGTTCTCGACCACCGCCTCGACGACCAGATCCACGTTGCCGAAATCGCCATAGGACAGCGTCGGGCGAATGTTGGACAGCCCCTGCGCCATCTTCTCGGTGGTCAGCTTGCCCCGCTCGACGCCCTTGCCGAACAGCTTGCGCGCTTCCTTCAGGCCAAGCTCGATGGCCTCGCCATTGATGTCCTTCATCAGGATCGGCGTGCCCTTGCTGGCGCTCTGATAGGCGATGCCACCGCCCATGATGCCGGCGCCCAGCACGGCAGCCTGCTGGATCTTGCTGGCCTGCTTCTCGTATCCCTTGGCTTTCTTCTTGACCACCTGATCGTTCATGAACAGGCCGACCAGATTGAAGGCCACGTCGGTCAGCGCCATCCGGGCGAAGGTCTTGGCCTCGATGGCCTGGGCACGCTCACGCGATTCGCCCGCGCCCTTCTGGATGACCTTGATGGCCTCCACCGGCGCCGGATAGTGCGGGCCGGCCTTGCCTGCCACGAAGCCCTTGGCGGTCTCGAAGGCCATCATCTGCTCGATGGCATTGAGCTTGAGCGGCGAGGTCTTCTCGAGACGCCGTGCCATGTAGTCCAGCTCACCCGCATTGGCGCGCGCCAGAATGTCGAGTGCCGCCGCGTCCAGCTCGGCCACCGGCAGCACGGCATCGACGGCGCCGACTGCCAGGGCCTTGTCGGCGCGATTCTCGGTGCCACCACAGATCCATTCGATGGCGTTGTCCGCCCCGATCAGGCGCGGCAGACGTACGCAGCCCGCCCAGCCCGGAATGATGCCGAGCTTGGTCTCCGGCAGGCCGATCTTCGCGCTGTCCGCCATGACGCGGAAGTCGGTGGTCAGGGTGATCTCGCAGCCGCCGCCCAGCGCCAGCCCATTGATGGCGGTGACGGTGGGGAACGGCAGGTCCTCGATGGCATTGAAGATGCCATGGACGGTCATGTTCATGTCGATGAGGAAGGCTTCATCCTTCTCGAACATCTGATGGAACTCGGTGATATCGGCACCGACCACGAACGCTTCCTTGGCGGAGCGGATGACCAGCCCCTTCAGGTCGGCCGTCGCCTTGATGGCCTCCACCGCCTCCCCCAGCTCCTTGAGTACGTAGCTGGCCAGCTTGTTGACCGATTCGCCTTCAAGGTCGAGCGTCAACAGGGCGATGGCGTCCTGATTGGCCTCGACGGATAGCGTTTTGCCTGAATAGATCATCCACGGATCTCCACAAGAGAAAGGGGTGAAGGGGCTGTCAGGCGCAGGATGGTCTCTGCCATGGATGCGCTGGCAACCGGCCTCGCCGGACTCGAAGCTTCCAGAGGCGCCGCAGGAGAGTCATCTCTCGCCACAGCGCTTCATACAAGCGTTTGAATACAGCCAGCTTGGGCCACAGACGGGCAAAGATCAAGCCTGCGGACATTAGCGAAAGGTCGGGGGTCCGGGGCTGTCTCCATGCCGGTTCCTGTCTCTGGCGCCTGACTTCGACAGCGGGTGTGGGCAAAGATCGACGCTACACCCGGAAAGGCAGTCGCGTTACTCTTGGCGCTTTCCCGTCACGCAGGCTGGCAGCGGCATATCCTTGCCCTCCAGCAGGCTCTCAAAGGCCACACCGATATCATGCTTTCATGAGCAGCACTCTCACCGCCCTGTATCTGCGCCTGACCGGCATCGTCGAACGCACCAAGCGCTGGCACTGGCTATGGCCTCCCATCGGCTTCGCTGCGGGTATCTGCAGTTTCTTCCTCGTCAATCGTCAGCAATGGCTGGGTGGCATGCTGGCGCTGGGCATGATGCTGGCCTGGTTGATCCTGATCGCCGAAGGCCTGTGGAGCCGTCTGCGCCGTCATCGCGGCCAGAATGCCCTGCCCCGCAAGCTGGCCACCTTCGTGGCGCAGCTGATCCAGCAGGAGACCCTGTGCTTCACGTTGCCGTTCTTTCTGGCCACGACCGACTGGGCCAGTGGCCAGGCAGGCTTCACCTTGCTGCTGTGCGGCGCGACTCTGCTGTCGATACTCGACCCCTTCTACTACCGACTGGCCGAGCGCCATCGCTGGCTGTACTTCGGCTTCCACGCCCTGTGCGTATTCGTCGTGGTACTGGTCACCCTGCCCCTGCTGCTGGAACTGACCACCGGCGAGAGTCTGTTGGCTGCCTGTGCCGCGATGAGCCTGTTCGCGCTGCCCAGTGTCGCCAACCTGCGGATTGCCCGCGGGCTGGTCGGTGGCCTGGCGATGATCGGCATCAGCGTGATGCTGGGGGTGGGCGCATGGGGGGCACGCGCCTGGATTCCGCCTGCCACGCTCTGGATCAACGCCAGCAGCCTCTCGCCGGACTTCGACACCGCGGCGCGGACACCGCGGGGCGAGATGCATCTGACCCCTGCACAACTCTCCGCCAGAGGCCTCTACGCCTACACGGCCATTCGCGCCCCGCGCGGGTTGTCGGAGAAGGTCTATCACGTCTGGCGACATGACGGAGAAGTGGTGGATCGCATCGCCTTGAACATCAACGGCGGTCGCAAGGAAGGTTATCGGGCATGGACACACAAGACGGCCTTCCCCAAGGGCAGCGAGGGGGAATGGGAAATCGATGTCGAGACCATGAACGGGCAGCGCATCGGCAGTCTGCGCTTCCTCGTCAGTGATGATCCGCAGGTGGCCACCTTCGCGGACAGCAGCCTGGCACGGCCGGCGGGCATCCCCGGCTGGCGGATCACCAACCTGATTCCGGGCCTGTGACGCTTCGCGACGTGAGTGACCCTGAAGCGTGAACCCTCGGTTACTCGACCTTGGGCGTAAAATTCGTTCGCAGGCTTGTAATTATCCAGGCTGCCTAGCATGCTGAGGACAAGGGCGGCACCGAGGGGTGCCAGGATAAAAGCCCACTCATCCTTTGCACTCTGTGGACGACATACCCATGCATGAAGATATCGGGCTAAAGCTTTCCCGCCTGCCGCGCCTATGGCGCGCCATCCTGGACCAGCGACTGTCCCCGCTTGGGCTGACACAAACCCGCTGGATGACGCTGGTACACCTGTGGCGACTCGGAGACGGCCAGCCACAATGTGATCTGGCACGCTCCATCGGCATCGAGGCACCGTCTCTGGTACGCACGCTTGATCAGCTCAGCGAACAGGGGCTGGTGGAACGCCGCGCCTGTGAGGAAGACCGCCGCACCAAGCGCATCTTCCTGACACACAAGGCACTGCCGCTGATCGAGAAGATCGATGCCATCGCCGAGCAGACCCGCATCGAGATGCTCGAGGGGCTCACACCGGAGCAGGTCGACCAATTCTGCGAATGCCTGCGCGTCATGGAACGCAATGGCCTGGAAATTTCCGAGAAGGTGCCGGAAAGCGCCTGAGCGAGCGTGTCCGGATACGCCAGCGGGAAAGGAAAAAGCCCCCATCGAGTGACTCGACGGGGGCTTTTTTGCAAGACGTTCAAGGCAAGCTCAGGTCACGCGCCGGCCCTGCTCGCGGCCGAGGGCGGCCCGAGATATCACGCTCACCCGCCCGGCATTCTGGGCTCTGTCCCCACCAACGGACGGCGGCGATGGGCAATGGGGGCCTTGGCGATCAACAGGGCATGCAGTGCCTCGAACTCCCGGCGCCACGCCTCGCAGTCTTCCAGTGCCAGGCTCTCCCCCCACCACAGCGTCAAACCGGACAGTGAGGACTCCAGCATCAGGGCATCCTCCGGCAACGCCCGCGTGAGATGTTCCAGAGCAGCCGCGAAGTCGGGGTCCTCCGCCAGGCGACTCTCTTCACGCCAACGATATCCGGGCACGGCCTCACGCAGTGCATCGCTGGCCCACTCGTCGTGGACGAGAATGAAGGGAGTGACATCGCGCTCGGTGGGCCAGGGACGACGATAGCCGACGATCCCCTTGGGGGCATCCGAAAGCGGTGCTGCCTTCAGGTCAACCCGCATGCCGTCCGCGATCACGGCCTTGCGCACCAGTGACGTGCGTGTCTCACGCTTGCTGGGGCGTAACCATGTCAGCGGCGACAACATCGCCAGCACCACGAAAATGATGATCAGAGCTGTCGTCATGAAATGTCCTGCCAGGAAGTGTCAGTAAGAAATTCGCGTCATCATCGAACGACTGCGGAAAACGCCGCCGTGCGGACAACCAGAAACGTGCCCAGAGCCCGAGCCATCCAACCGCGTACGGGGGTTGCGCCTGGCGCACTGGCAATACGTTGATGCAAGTCATTGTCTTCCGGGGGGCGGCAAGCCTAGCATGGAAGCAGGTGCACGACGCCACTCGAATGGCCCACCTCTACGGGAGGAATTCAGGATGAGCAACGAATACAAGCATGTACTGGTCGCTGTCGATCTGACCAAGGATTCCCACCTGGTACTGGAACGCGCACTGCCCATCGCCAAGCGCAATGGTGCCAAGGTGTCCATCATGCATACCCTCGAGCCACTGGGCTTTGCCTATGGCGGGGACATCCCGATGGATCTGACCAGCATTCAGGATCAGCTGGATTCCCATGCCCGTGAGCGACTGGGGGACATCGCCACGCCACACGGTATCGCGCCTGAAGATCAGCATGTCGTGGTCGGCATGCCGGACAGCGAGATTCATCGCTTTGCCGCAGAACATGACGTGGATCTGATCGTGGTCGGCTCACATGGTCGCCATGGCTTCGCCCTGCTGCTGGGCTCCACCTCCACTGGTGTCCTGCATGGTGCCCAGTGTGATGTGCTGGCCGTCCGAGTGGGGGCAGATGACAGCGAAGAATGACGCCGGCGGTCAGTGAGCCGAGATGACACGAGGGCAGCCAATGGCTGCCCTCGTGTCATTCCGCACCCGGGGAGACGAGAGAAGAGACTCAGCCTTCCTGCATGGCCTCAAGCTCCATCCAGCGCTCCATCGTCTCTTCCAGCACCTGCTGCTTGTGGCTGAGCTTCTCGAGCGTCGTCTTCACGGCCTTGGCATCCCCCGTGTAGAACTCGGGCGCCGCGATCTCGGCTTCCAGCGTCGCGATCTCCGCTTCCAGCGTCTCGATGGTCGCCGGAATCAGATCCAGCTCGCGCTGGAACTTGTAGGGCAGCTTGACCTTCTTGGGGGCCTGCTGCGCCTGGGCGGCTTCACGCTTGCGACGCTCATCCTCGGCCTGCGCCTCACGACGGTGCTTTTCCTCGCGCTCACGCTCGACTTCCCACGGTGCCGGCGGCAGATGCCCGCCCTGACGTATCCAATCGCTGTAGCCCCCGACATACGGCTTGACGATCCCGTCGCCCTCAAAGGCCAGGATATTGGTGACCACGTTGTCCATGAAGGCACGGTCGTGGGAGACCAGCAGCACGGTACCGTCGAAGTCGAGCAGCAGCTCCTCGAGCAGCTCCAGCGTCTCGACATCCAGGTCGTTGGTCGGCTCATCGAGCACCAGCACGTTGGCCGGCATGGTGAACAGACGCGCCAGCAGCAGGCGATTGGACTCGCCCCCTGACAGCGAACGCACCGGCTGACGCGCGCGGTCCGGCGTGAACAGGAAGTTCTGCAGGTAGCTCATCACGTGCATGTCACGCCCGCCGACCGTGACACGGTCGCTGCCGCGCGCCACGTTGTCGTAGACGGTGGCTTCCATGTCCAGGCCCTTGCGCAGCTGATCGAAGTAGGCGATCTGAAGCTTGGTGCCTTCGATGCGCTTGCCTTCACTGGCCTCGAGCTGACCCAGCAGGATATGCAGCAGCGTCGTCTTGCCCGCGCCGTTGCGCCCCAGCAGGCCGACCTTGTCGCCGCGCTGGATCTCGACGCTCAGGTCACGGATGACCCACTTGTCCTGCGCCTCGTCGTAGCGATAGCTGACATTTTCCAGCTCCACGACGCGCTTGCCGCTGCGCTCGGCAGAATCGACGGCGATACGCGCACGGCCCTGCACCTCACGACGCTGTCCACGCTCATCACGCATCTTCTCCAGCGCGCGCACGCGACCTTCGTTACGGGTGCGGCGCGCCTTGATGCCCTGGCGGATCCAGGTCTCTTCCTGGGCCAGTTTCTTGTCGAATTCGGCGTTTTCCTTGGCCTCGACATCCATCTCGTGCTGCTTCTGGGCCTGATAGGCCGCGTAATCGCCCGGATAACGGCCGAGGCGGCCACGGTCCAGCTCCAGAATCTGGGTCGCCAGGCGCTTGAGGAAGGCCCTGTCGTGGGTGATGAACAGCACGGCGCCGGAGAAGGCCGCGACCTGCTCTTCCAGCCAGGCGATGGTATCGAGATCCAGATGGTTGGTCGGCTCATCGAGCAGCAGCAGGTCCGGGTCGGATACCAGCGCACGCGCCAGCGCGACACGCCGACGCCAGCCACCGGAGAGATCTTCCATCATGGTGTCTTCCGGCAGGCCCAGGCGGGTCAGCACGGTATCGATACGCTGCTGGAACTGCCAGCCATCGACGCTTTCCAGCGCGACCTGCACGTGCTCGAGACGCTTGAGGTCCGGTTCCGGATCACTGATCAGGTGATGGTATTCCGCCAGCAGCGCACCTGCCTGCGGCAGGCCTTCGGCAACGATATCGAAGATCGTGCGACCTTCCGCCGCCGGCAGATCCTGGGAGAGCACACCGATCTTGAGGCCCGGCGCCTTCCACAGCTCACCGGCATCGGCCTGGAACTCGCCGGTAATCAGCTTGAGCAGGGTCGACTTGCCGGTACCATTGCGGCCGACGAGCGCCAGACGCTCGCCGCGCTCGACGACAAGATCCGCCCCATTGAGCAGAACGTGATGGCCATAGGCCAGCTGTAGATTTTCCAGTCGTAACAATGCCATGTGCAGCAGCAACTCGTGACGGGTCCGGGGCCGGGAAGGCCGCGGAGGAAGTGGGAGTCAGGCGGACAGGCCGCCGCCAGCGACGCGCGCCGGAGAATGACGCCATTCTACCCGAGGCGCAGCGTACAGGCGATGGAAGACACCGCAAGGGCTGAAAGACATCGGCGGCTTGGGTAGAATGGCCGACCACTTGAAAGCACGTCGTGCGCCTGGCATTGCCAACGAGCCGATCGCCCGGTGCCGGACTCTCGAGTGCCAGGCCAGCAGACGACCTGGTACGCCTTTCACTGCCGTGTTCCTTCTCCCTCCCCCGTGACTCAAGGGTGTTCGATGTCCGCGCTTCCTCCCCATGCTGATCCCTCAGCGCTGCCCTGCTATGACCCGGAGCAACTGAGCGAGACCTCGCTTGCCGACCTGTGCGCCGACCTGTCCCTCGATGACAGCGATCGCCAGACGGCCCTGACTCGGCTGGCGCCGGCGCTGCGCTTCGCAAGCCCGACGCCGCTGATCGACATCGGCGTCAACCTGACCCATGAAAGCTATGCTCAGGACATCGAGGGCACCTTGCTGCGAGCTCGCGCGGCGGGCGTCAGCCAGCAGATCCTGACCGGCACCAGCCTGGACGGCTCGCGTGAGGCTCAGGCGCTGGCGGCGCGCTATCGTGGCCTTTCTGCCACCGCCGGTGTGCATCCGCATGATGCCAGCCAGTGGAACGATGGGGTCGAGCGCGGTATCCGGGAACTGCTGGCACAGCCGGAAGTGGTCGCGGTGGGCGAATGCGGCCTGGATTTCAATCGCAACTTTTCCACGCCCACCGAGCAGGCTCGCGCCTTCGAGGCCCAGCTGACCCTTGCCGCCGAGACAGGATTGCCACTGTTTCTGCATGAACGTGACGCCGGCCGTCAGATGCTCGAGATGCTCAAGCACTGGCGGGATGACATCAGCCACGCGGTCGTGCACTGCTTCACCGGCGAGCGTGAGACACTATATGGCTATCTGGATCTCGACCTGCATATCGGGCTGACCGGCTGGCTGTGCGATGAACGCCGCGGCGAGCACCTGCGCAGCCTGTGTCGCGAGATTCCGCTGGAACGCCTGATGCTGGAAACCGACTGCCCCTATCTGGTGCCACGCAATCTGCCCGCCAAGCTCAAGGGACGCCGCCACGAACCCTCGCTGCTGGTCTGGATTCTGGCCGAGGTCGCTGCCCTGCGCGGCATGGAGATGGAAGCGCTGGCGCAGGCCACCACGGCGACTGCCACCCGCTTCTTCCGCCTGCCCGCGGCCTGACACGGCACGCCTTCCCTTGCACGCCCTTCTTTGCACGCTTCCCTGCTCTGGACACGACAATGCACGAATACGAACCTGAAACAGGCGACTTCCCCGCCTTCATCGCCGTCGAGACAGGCGAGGACTCAAGCCTGCCCCTGGCCATCGCCTGGGCCCTGCCCGATGGGCAGATGAAGCATGTCCTGATTCAGCCTGATGATGAATGGCTGGATGGGGAAATGCTGGAACTGGGCGACTACAGCCTGGATGACCTGAGAAGCTTCGGCGTCAGCCCTCTCGACGTGCTCAAGGAGCTGGAGCAGGACTACTACCAGACCACGCTCTATACCACCGGCGTCATGGATGACGAACAGGCGCTGGCGCGTCTGTTCGATGCCTACAACATGGACCCCTTCATCGAGTTTGCTCCTGCCGAGGGCCTCTATCCGGAACTATCCCCCGGCGACTGGGCACGCGAGCGCAACAACATGCTGTTCGAGCAGGGGCTGCAGCCCTTCCGACCGGACAACGAGGTGATGGTGATGCTGGCCATCCACACCCGCCTGCGCGGTGACGGTGTGCGTGGCGATGAAGACATCCAGGGCACAGGCCCGGACTATGAGATCGACTGGGAAGAAGACGTCTGATTTCCTTCCGCCATCTCTGAAACGCAGAACGCCCCGACAACCGGTAGTTGTCGGGGCGTTCTGGTTCACGACTTCAGTCTGTCCCGCAAGGCTCAGCCGTTGGAGCGGCCACCACCGCCATTGCCACCGCTGGAGCGATTGCGGCCACCACGTGAACGACGACGCGGACGCTCTTCACTGGACGGTGCCTCCGGCGCGCGATTGCCGTTCACTTCCGGGCGCGGCGCGACGCGGTTGCCATCCACCTCACGCGGAGCGGGAGCACGATTGCCGCGATTGTCGTCGTCGTGATTGGCACCGCCACCTTGCTGGCGCTGGCCGCCAGTACGCTGGCCGCCAGTGCGCTGACCATCCGAACGAGCGCCGCCAGTGCGCTGGCCGCCAGTGCGCTGACCGCCATTGCCACGGCCTTCACCGGCAGGCTTGCCACCAGTGCGCTGACCATCCGAACGAGCGCCGCCAGTGCGCTGGCCGCCATTACGCTGGCCGTCAGAGCGCTGACCGCCATTGCCACGACCTTCACCGGCAGGCTTGCCGCCAGTGCGCTGGCCGCCAGAGCGCTGGCCGCCAGAGCGCTGGCCGCCAGAGCGCTGGCCGCCACGCGGCTGACGCGGCTCACGTTCCGGCTCGACGTCGACTTCCGGCACGAAACCTTCCACTTCGACACGCTTGAGCTTGCCCTTGAGCAGACGTTCGATACCGCCGAGCTCCTTGCGCTCATCGCTGGAAACCAGCGAGATGGCACGCCCGCTGGCACCGGCGCGACCGGTACGTCCGATCCGGTGAACGTAGTCTTCCGGGACATTGGGCAGTTCGTAGTTCACGACCTGCGGCAGCTGCTCGATATCCAGGCCACGTGCCGCGATATCGGTGGCAACCAGCACGCGCACTTCGCCGTTCTTGAAACCGGCCAATGCCTTGGTACGGGCATTCTGGCTCTTGTTGCCATGAATCGCCGCGGCGCTGATGCCGGACTTCTCGAGCTTGGTCGCCAGACGGTTGGCCCCATGCTTGGTACGCGTGAAGACCAGCACCTGATGCCAGTTTTCCTTGAGGATCAGATGCTTGAGCAGCGAAGGCTTGTGGCTCTTCTCCACGGTATGGATATGCTGCTCGACCTTCTCGGCCGTGGTGTTGCGCGGGCTGGCTTCCACGGCGACCGGATCATTGAGCAGCTTGTTGGCCATGCCGCGAATCTCGTCCGAGAAGGTCGCGGAGAACAGCAGCGTCTGCCGCTTGGTCGGCAGCAGCTTGAGCAGACGGCGGATGTCGTGGATGAAGCCCATGTCCAGCATGCGGTCCGCTTCGTCCAGCACCAGCGTCTCGAGATCCGAGAAATCGATGGCCTTCTGGGAGTGCAGGTCCAGCAGGCGACCCGGTGTGGCGGTCAGGATCTCGACGCCGGAAGACAGGCGGCTGATCTGCGGATTGATCTTCACGCCACCGAACACCACGGCATTGCGCAGCTTCAGGTGACGGGAGTAGGCAGTGACGTTCTCGTCGATCTGCGCGGCCAGTTCACGCGTCGGCGTGACGATCAGGGCCTTGATCTTGCGGGCGCCTGCAGGGGCGCCGTTTGAGAGGCGCTCGACCAGCGGCAAGGCGAAACCGGCAGTCTTGCCGGTACCGGTGCGCGCGGCAGCCATCACGTCACGACCTTCCAGCACGGCAGGAATCGCACCCGCCTGCACCGGGGACGGCGTGGAATAGCCCATCTCGGCAATCGCTTTCAGAACAGGAGCGGACAGCCCCAGGGCGGCAAAAGCCGGGATGGAGTTGGCAGTAGTCTCAGTCATCAATATCTCTTCGGCTGACCGGCCACGTGCTGGTCGATCATTAAGGAATGGCGCCTGGCCGGGCACGTGCCGGGAGAGAGAGCGAGGCGTATCAGGCACAGTGAAGAAGGCGTTGGTCTGGGGGACCTCGGCGGACTGCTGCCAGTCGCTCGCGTCAGGCGATGACCCAGTCTATCACCTTCCGCCGGCGACTGCAGAAGCACGCGCCCGGTGGTGGCACCTGATGACTCAATGCCAGTGCAGCGGATAGCGACGATGACGCGCCAGGTTGTTGATCAATACCGCCAGCACCAGCATGGCCAGGCACCCCAGACCGACGGGAAGCAAGGCATACCAGTAGCCGAGCGCATGCAGGGGCTCACCGCCGATCACCGCGATCAAGGCCGTGGCACCGCCCGGCGGGTGCAGGGTATGCGTCAGCTGCATCACCAGCAGTGCCACCGAGACTGCCATGGCGGCTGCCAGCCAGCCGTCGCCCAGCCAGTGATAGCAGGCCACGCCGACCAGCGCCGACAACAGGTTGCCGCCCAGTACGTTGCGCGGCTGCGCCAGCGGACTATGCGGCGCACCGTAGAGCAGTACCGAGGTCGCCCCGAAGGAGCCGACCAGCAGCAAGGTGCTGACCGCCAGATAATGTGATGACATCCAGCCGATCAACGCCATGCCGAGAAAGGCCCCCAGCCAGGACCACAGGGCATCGGCAACATGCGGCTTGCCACGCTTGAGCGGGCCTCCGCGCATCTTGGTCAGATAAGGCTTGATCATCGTGCGAGTCGTCTCCGGGAGTGTCCTTGCGTCATCAAGCGCTGCACCCTAGGCGATCTCAAGGGCAGGGACAACTACCGTATGGCAATAAGCTGATGCCCGCTCGGCACCGGTCACTCCCGTCACGCACGCCGGCTCTCGTCTCTCTTACTCTTGCTCTTGCTCTTGCTCGTTCACGCTTCGCTGCGTGAGGCGACGATGGTGCGCGAGATCACGATCACCGGCAGGATACCGACCAGCACGATCACCAGTGCCGGCAGCGCCGCCTGCTCGAGCATTTCATCGGAGGCGTACTGATAGACGTGAGTGGCGAGCGTATCGAAGTTGAAGGGGCGCAGCAGCAAGGTGGCCGGCAGCTCCTTCATGGCATCCACGAACACCACCAGCGCCGCGGTCAGAAGCCCCGGACGAATCAGCGGCAGATGCACACGACGCAGGGTCGAGAAGGTGTTCTCGCCCAGCGAGCGTGCCGCCATGTCCATCGAGGGCGTGACCTTGTCGAGGCTCGACTCGATGGAGCCCGCGGCAATCGCCAAGAAGCGCACCACATAGGCGATGATGATCGCGCCCATCGTTCCCGTCAGCAGCAATCCGCTGGAGATGCCGAAATTGGCCCGCAGGAAGCTGTCCAGTGCATTGTCGAAGCCGGATAGCGGTACCAGAACGCCCAACCCCAGCACGGCACCCGGCATGGCGTAGCCCAGACTCGAAAGCTTGAGTGCCTGCTGTACGCTGGCGGTGCGATCCAGCCGCTTGGCATAGGCCAGCAGCACCCCGATGATCAGGGTCAGTACCGCAGCGCTCACCGCCAGTATCAGGCTGTTCACGGCATAGCCTGCGAAGTCCGGTGTCCAGGATTCCTCGAAATACAGGATGGCGTGCCGCGTGAGCAAGCCCACCGGCAGCAGGAAACCGAAGAACAGCGGCAGGAAACAGGCCAGTGACGCCACTGATGCCCGCCATCCCGTCAGGGTCGGACGTTGATAGCGACGGTAGCGATCGCCCTTGCCGAACTGGCGCTGACGACGCCGAGCATGCCGCTCGAGCCAGATCAGCGTGACCACGAAGATCATCAGGCACAGCGCGATCTGCGCCGCACCGCGCAGGCTGCCCATGTTGAGCCAGACATTGAAGATGCCGGCGGTCAGCGAGCGTACCGCGAAGTAGTCCACAGTTCCGAAGTCGTTGAGCGCCTCCATCATCGCCAGTGCAAGGCCGACGGCAATCGCCGGTCGGGCGCTGGGCAGTGCCACGCGCCAGAAGCTTTGCCACCCGTTGCAGCCCAGCGTTCTGCTGGCATCGCGCAGTGAGGGCGACTGATCGAGAAATGCCGAGCGTGCCAGCATGAAGACATAGGGAAACAGCACCAGGGACAGCATCAGGATGGCGCCCCCCAGGCTGCGGATCTCCGGGAAGTAGTAATCCTGGGGCGAATCCCAGCCAAACAGGGCACGCAGCGCGCCCTGGAAGGGGCCGGCATACTCAAAGACGTCGGTATAGATATAGGCGATGACGTTGGCGGGAATCGCGAACGGCAACAGCAGCGACCACTCGAAGGTGCGTCGCAGCGGAAACTGATACATGGTGGTCAACCAGGCCGAGACGACCCCCATGCTGCCACTGAGGACCGCCACTCCCGCCACCAGCGCCAGACTGGTCATGACGTAATCGGGAAGCACGGTGGAGACGAGATGCGGCCAGATGCCCTCCCCGGCCTGATCACTGCCATCGTCACCGAAGACAGCCAGCCAGACGACGGCCAGCACCGGCATGACCACCAGTGCGGCCACGCCCCAGGCGCTGACGAACCAGCCCATGTGGGTTCCGAGACGCCGCTGACGACGCCGGATGGCCGCTGCATCGTAGTGCGCCATTTCCTGGGCGGCCGGCGAACGCCCGGTGCCGCTCATGGCGGCCACCGCCTCTCCTTCAAAGCTCGCACCTTGCTCAGCCAACAGCCGCTTGCCCTGGGTCATCTGACGTCCTCGTTATCCCGCAACTGCAATTGCGTCTATTTTACATGCTTTGCGCAAACGAAGAGGGGCTGTCGCATCGCGACAGCCCCTCTTCGTTCATGACAGCTCGCTCGGTAGCCTCTGGCTCCGGCGAGTGCCCTTACTGGTTGAAGCCGACTTCATTGACCATCTGCGCGGCGCGCTTGCGAAGCTTGGCGACTTCAGTCAGCGGCAGGTCATCCTGCTTGAACTCGCCCCATGAGGTCAGCAGCTCGGAGCTCTCGGCTTCCGGGTTGGCCGGATACTCGAAGTTGACCTCGGCATACATGTGCTGGGCGGTCTTCTCGGTGAGGAAGCGCATCAGCTTGAGGGCATTCTCTTCGTGCGGCGCATACTTGGTCATCGCCATGCCGGAGATGTTCATGTGCGTGCCGACGCCGTTCTGATCCGGGAACTCGATACGTGCCTTCTCGGCCCACGGGCGCTGCTCGTCATTGTCGAGCATCTTGCCGTAGTAATAGCTGTTGCCGATGGCCACATCACAGACGTTGTCGCGGATCGCCTTGATCTGATCACGATCGCCACCCTGAGGCTTGCGCGCCAGATTGGCCTTGAAGCCTTCCAGCCACTCACGCGTGGCCTCTTCACCGTTGTGCGCGATACGTGAGGCGATCAGCGCGACGTTGTAGGGGTGATCACCGGCGCGTGAGCAGACGCGCCCCTTCAGGCTCGGATCCGCCAGGTCGTCATAGCTTGCCACCTGACCGGCCTCGAGACGCTCGACACTGGTGTAGAGCACCCGTGCGCGCGTGGTGATGCCGAACCACTGATTGTCGGGGCCGTGGTACTGCTCGGGCAGATTGGCCTCGATGACCTCATCATTGACGCTCTTGACCAGCTCCTCGTCGACCAGCTCCTGCAGACGTCCCACATCCACGGTCAGCAGAACGTCAGCCGGAGTGTTGCGCCCTTCCCGCTTGAGACGCTCGGCCAGGCCCTGCTTGGCGAAGACCACATTGACCTTGACGCCGGTCTCCTCGGTGAACTCCTTGAGGAACGGCTCGATCAGATAGGCCTGACGATAGGAATAGACGTTGACCTCTTCCTGGGCTTGAGCCGGCAGCGCCGTGGCGGCGGTAACGCCAGCCAGTGCGCCCAGCAGCAGCTTGCGGACGGAGGATGCAGAAATCTTGGTGGAAGCTGTCATCGAATACCCCTGTTCGAAGGTCCCCGCTTCTGGCCTGCTGGTGCAGGGGAAGCAGAATGATCGTAGCAATGCGAATCATTCTAATCACAAAGGGTTTCCGATCGCAACGCTCGTGCAACGCTGACTTGCAGTTTTCGCAATCCGTGCTAGCAGTTCATGCCTGAAAACCCGGCGATTCCACGGCGGGATATCTCGAGGCGCGCGGAACAGACAATGTCCTGCGCCGGCATGGCGGGCGCATCAGGCCACGCGGCCATCCTCCCCGACGGCAGGCAATAGCGTCATCGCCTCCTGGATGGCTTGCGTGTGTGAAAGCTTACGCTGCCAGACAGCGTGCAGCGCATGTCGGAAGGCATTGGCGCGTGCTGGCAGGCCGCACCTTTCGTATTCAGCGGCCCGCTCGTCGACACGCTGTGCGAAGGCATCGCGATCCACCTCAAGCTCCAGATTATCGACGCTGACATGAAACGGCTTGGCGACTGCACGGTGGAACAATTGCTCCAGCGCCTGCGGGGCTACCTCGACACTTTCAAAGGCCTTCTGCTGGTGTGCATCACGTCCGTCCGGTGCATACCAGTAACCGTAATCCTCCTTGAGGCGTCGCTCAGGGCCCGCGATGCACCAGTGACTGACTTCGTGCAGAGCGCTGGAGAAGAAGCCGCGCGCCAGATAGAGACGATGAAAGCCGAGCTCATCGCCTGGAGAGTCGCCGCTGGCGACCCCATCCTGCACCTCATCCGTCGTCATGCCGGCGGGCAGATAGAGAGGTTCGTGGGGGGCGCGCCGCAACAAGGTGTTGTAAGACGTGGCAAACAGTCCATCGAAGAGGGAAGTCAACGCCGTCAGCTCAGGGTCCATCGACTCTTGATCCGTCAGGGCCTGCCCCCCCGCCAGGGCATGATCAGGCATGGCATCGCCGTCTGCGCTGCACGCCTCATGACGTGATGACAGGGTGCGAGGCACGCGGGAAAGTTCTGAAGAAAGCAACACAGGCAAGTCTCGACGATCGTGTGAATCAGCAGCGATATCAGTACCCGGAGATAGGGACGGTACTGCATGACGATGTCGAGCATTGTACGTGGCTCGTTCGTATCACGTCATTCCACCTGACAGGTGAGTACCAAGCGCTGATAATTCACTCTCTTGCGCCCCGCAGGCAGGCCTTATCTGCTAGGATGGCGCGCCAAGCAAGAATGATTCTCGATTACCAGCAGGAGCCTGCCGTGCCCCCCGCCGAACCCTCCCATTCATCCGCCTCCACGCCTGCAGCCTCTTCTCAGGCGCCATTCGCCAGCCGGGTACGCGCCGAGACCTCACGTCTGGTCACGCTGGCACTGCCAATCTGCGGTGCTCAGCTGGCTCAGGCAGGCATGAGCGCCGTGGATGTCCTGATGACCGGTCGCTCCAGCGCGACGGACCTGGCAGCCGTCTCGGTGGGGTCCAGCCTCTGGGTGCCTCTGCTGCTGTTGATGGCTGGCACCTTGATGGGGCTGACACCCGTCGTGGCACAGCTGATGGGGGGTAACCGCAGCGGTGAGGTACGTGACAACGTTCACCAGTCACTGTGGATCTCATTGGTGCTCGGCAGTCTGTCAGGATTGGCACTGTGGTTCCTGGCGGCGCCAATCTTCACGCTGATGGAGGTGCCCGGCGCGGTGGCAGAACAGGCCACGCTTTATCTGATGGCCATTGCCTGGGGCATGCCGGGCGCCGCCTTCTATCAAGTGCTACGCGCGTATTCCGATGGCATGAATCATACTCGTCCGGCGCTGATCATCAGCTTGATCGGCCTGTTGTCGAACATTCCGCTCAACTACCTGCTGATCTATGGCTCTGCAGGCGTGGATGACTTGCTGGGGATCACGCTACCGGGACTGCTGGGCGATATCCCGGCCATGGGCGCTGCAGGCTGCGGTATCGCAACAGGGCTTGCCATGTGGATCATGTGTCTGAGCATGTTTCTCTACACCCGTCGCAGCAGCGCCTACCAGGCAGTCGCTCTCTGGTGCCAACCCAGCGCGCCTCAGCTCAAGAAGATCTCGGAACTGCTCAAGGTCGGTCTGCCGATCGGCATCGCCATCTTCTTCGAGGTCACGCTGTTCACCGTCATCGCGCTGTTCGTGGCAAGCTTCGGTGAGATCAAGGTGGCAGCCCACCAGGTCGCGCTCAACTTCACCTCATTGCTGTTCATGCTCCCCCTGTCACTGGCCATGGCACTCACCGTACGAGTGGGGCATACCATCGGCCGTGGTGACATGAACGAGGCGCGCTTCGTGGCGTGGAATGGCGTGGCCTTCTCACTGGTGGTCGCTCTGATCAATGACCTGGTCATCTGGGTACTGGCGGAGCCTGCCGTGGCGCTCTACACCAGCAACCTCAAGGTGCAGGCGCTGGCGCTTTCCCTGATCACGCTGGCGATGCTCTATCAGGTCTCCGACTCCTTGCAGGTTGCCATGGCAGGGGCTCTGCGCGGCTTCAAGGACACTCGCATCATCATGTTGATCACCATGTTCGCCTACTGGATCATCGGTCTTGGTGGCGGACATCTGCTGGGGGTGGGCAGTGAGCAGTTCCCCGTCTGGCCCTGGGCTGTCGAGAGCATGGGTGTCTATGGCTACTGGATTGGCATGGTGGCCGGCCTGACCGTGGCGGCTCTGCTGCTTGGCTGGCGTCTGTGGGTCATCGCGCGCCGCGCCATTCAGGAGGGCAGCCTGCCCGGCTGAGCGAAGCCCCCTGCCAACGCTGGCCGCGAGCTCGTGATACCGACGGCGGCCTGTGTTCCATCCCTTTTCCCACCCGCTCAAGCACTCGCCTCAGACGCCCCGCCACCGGCCTTTTCCCCCGGTCGCGGGGCGTTTGCGTTTAATCCTTCATCTGCGCATGGACGGTCATTTCGTCCAAGGAGGGGTTACCGTCAGGGCTCAGGCTGTGCTAATGGTTATTCAAGGCAGTGCATTCATATGCAGTGCGCCATCTTGCAAGCGGCGGCTGTTTGCACACCCGCACACGCCGAGGACGATCGACAAGCTGCTGAGGAGGGTTCGTCATGGGCGTACCAGTTTCTTCCCCCCGCTCCGCCAAGGTCATCGACCTGAATGTCATGCGTGACAGGATGCGTGCTCGACGTCGTATTCTCCGGCTTGCGCCGGAACACGATGGGTTGGAAATGCTCTATCAGCTCGAAAGCGACCCGGAGAGCTACTACAGCCTTCCCGTGTTGGCCTGGGGTCTGCGCGAGGATGGTGAGGTGGTCGGCCTGGTGCCATGGATGGAGGGGCTGATGCCCTGCCATGAGCTGGAAGATCCGCAGCAGGGCCACTTCGTCGGCTACCGAGACCCGGAAACCGACGAGGTCTTCATGCTGGCTCCGGACCACAAGGTCTATGAGCTCGAGCATGCCGCGGCCTATTACGACTATGAGGTGTCGGAGAAGACCACCTTGCTGCAGCAGCTACCGGATACGCTCGGGACTCATGCCCTGTGCATGACCAATGGCGAGTCTGCGTGGCAGCTCAAGCAGGTGTTCGGCTGGCGTCTATACAGCGATGGCAACATCGAGGCACTGCTGGTCGATGAGACACGCGTCACCCAGACACCGGTGCTGGCTGGAGATGACTGCCTCTACCCCGGTCGCAGTCGTCATGACGTGGTCTATTTCTTCCAGCGCGCCGTCGCCAACCAGATTCGTGAGCAGGACCCGGCCACCCTGGAAGCTCTCGCGCTGATGATGACCGGCGAAAGTGATCAGGTCAGTGTGGAAGTGCACGACCGCGAAGCCTGAGACGACTGACGTCAACTGATGCGAATGTCATAAAGGAAGTGATCCGGCGTTTCGTCACTGCGCTCCAGTGTGTGCCCAAGAAATGCACAGAACTTGGGCACATCACGTGTCGTCGCCGGATCGGTCGCCACGACACGCAGCAGGTCTCCGCTCGCGAGCTCACGCACCTTGTTGTGCAGCATCATGATGGGTTCGGGGCAATACAGACCGCTGGTATCCAGCTCTGCATCGGCAACGGGCAAGGGGGTATCGGTCATCAATGACTCCTGAGGTCCTGCCACTGACAAGGCAGAATGTATGAAGACGGGAGACGGGCATGATCAAGGTAATGATCGAGCGGCATATCATGCCGGGACTCGAACAGGATTACGAGCAGGCCTCACGCGAGGTCGTGCGTGAAGCCATGCATGCACAGGGCTTCATCTCGGGCGAGAATCTGGTGGAAAGCGGACGTCCCGGCCACCGAATATTGATCACTTCATGGCGAGACGCAAGAGCCTGGCAGGAGTGGTCGAGCAGTCACGCGCGCGAACGCATGATGGCGCGTCTGGGGCCGATGCTTTCTCAACCGGAACGCATCGTGTTGCTTGAACACACCTGACCTGCGAGAGATTCAAGCCTCGCGAGCGCAGCACCCCTCAGCGAGGCTCTGTCCATTGACCTGACAGCACCGCACAGACAAGCCCCCACGGACCGCTCGGTCCGTGGGGGCTTGTGGTTGCACCAGAGAACCCGGTGGCTCAGTGCGTGATACGCACATGCACGGTGACTTCTTCGCGGTCATGGTACAGGTGACGACACCGGATCTCGGCACCGACATTGGAACGCTCAAGGCTGGCCGCCAGATAATCGAGACAGCGGGAGACTTCCTTCCAGCGCTGCTTCATCGGCAGCTTGAGATTGAAGACCGCCTCATTGCACCAACGCTTCTTCAGCCAGCGCTCGACCATCTCCGTCACGCGGATGGGCTTGTCGACGATGTCACAGACCAGCCAGTCCAGTCGCAGCGGTGGCTCCCAGGTAAAACCATCTTCCTTGAGATGCTCTACCTGTCCTGTCGCCATCAGATCCTTATTCATGGGGCCATTGTCGATGGCAAACACGAACATGCCCTTCTCGACCAGCTGGAAGGTCCAGCCACCCGGCGCTGCCCCAAGATCCGCTGCCTGCATGCCAACCGCGATGCGACGCTCCCACTGGTCGCGCGGCACGAACTCATGCCAGGCCTCTTCCAGCTTGAGTGTGGAGCGACTGGGGGCACGGCTCGGCGAACGCAGATGACGGATGCCGTTGGCATATTCGCTGCGGTTGCCAGGAAAGCTCATGCCCAGCTGCACTTCGTCACCATCCGTCCAGAATACGTGCAGCGCCCGCCCACCGGCCTTGCGACGCAGTGCACCACGCTTCTTGAGCGCAGACTCCAACGGGCGGCCGACGGCCTTGCCAAGGCCCGACAGTGCCTTGCCATCATTGGTGTCCGGCATCTCGTGGCGGATCTCCTCGAAGCTCCAGCCAGCGTCGACCACCTGCTGCAGAATCGGCGAGACTCGATTTTCCCGCGACATGCCGACCAATGGCTCCAATGCCACCAGTGTCTGGCGAGCGAAGACCAACGCCTGAAGCGGCATGTCACGATGCAGGCTATTGGCGGGCTCATCACCTGTCACCACATAACGCACGAAGCCACTGTCGCGTGCCGCAATCGGATAACCCGGGGCGCCCAGATAAGCGGCCTTTTCACAGACTTCTGCGGCCAGGTCGGCCTCGAAGCCCGGGCGGCAATACAGCAACAGTTCTTGAGGTTGCATCATCATCTCCATAACGGAAGGCTGGGGAGTCTACCGCCTCGCTCCTGTCCACGACAAGCATGGCGACAATGATTGACTCAGCGAGGAAGCTGCTACTCAGGCACACCGGGCCTGCCAGCTGACGGGTTCCGGCTTTCCGGTTTTTGACCCGCAAAGAGAACCGCCCCTGCAGCTGGGCTGCAGGGGCGGTTCAGTATAAGTGCCTG
>NZ_JAPNXT010000016.1:0-71993 GCF_030397495.1 Cobetia sp. 14N.309.X.WAT.E.A4 | reverse complement strand
AGAGACAGATTGTGTAGATCTCGTGATTCCTGAAAACGACTGGGAGCAAAAAGTACGCGACGTCAAGGAATATAATGTCGATACTTTCGCAATAGGGGAAGATTGGAAAGGGGAGTTCGACTTCCTGCAGGAATATTGTGAAGTGCTGTATATGGAGCGCACCAAGGATATATCCACGACGGATCTGAAACGCTCACTGAAGCGGTTCTTGTCAATTCCTCATGAAGATCTCATCAAGGCTTTCGAAGTCTTGGAATTGCTCCGTAGAGATCTTGAATAATGATGATGTTACAAACGCTATGAAAGTTCAAAATCGTGTCTTGAGTGGCTATACCATGTATACCACTGAATTGGTACGCCTGGTCGATTTCTGTATTATCTTTCTGGCAGGGTTCAGTGCACATTGGTTCCATTTTGGGGGACTGGATGTTTCCGAGAGATATGGTTGGGGCATGTTGCTGGGGGGGATATTAGCTCTTCTGGTATTGCCGCATTTCAATATCTATCGTTCCTGGAGAGGACAAGTCCGCTTCCGTCTGGTATTCCAGATCATGGCCGGATACATGATGTTGGGAGGGCTGTTGGCGCTGGTCATGTTCATGACCAAGACAGGTGACAAGTTCTCCCGGCTGTGGGTTGGCTATTGGATGGTAAGTGCTACGACATACTCCATCCTGATTCGTGCGATTGCTTATCCTGTTCTCAACCATCTGCGAGCCAAGGGCAAGAACCGCAAAAGCGTCCTCTTGATTGGTGATGCCTTGACCTGTGTTGGTGCAGTGCGTCAGCTGGCCAAGATCCCGACAGCAGGCTTTGATGTAGAACGAGTCATCTTGACTGGGGGGATTGAGCATTGGGGGTGGAGCGCGATTGAGCCAGAGCGCTACCAGCCTGACCAACAGATCGTCCATCAGGAGCAGGAAGTCTGGATCTGTCTCCCATTGACGCAAGGTAACCTGGTTCGTGATATCCAGTCAGAGTTGAGCCTGACGACCTGCAATGTGCGTTACATGCCCGATATGCGTGATTTTCGCCTTATCAACCATGATGTATCAGATGTTGCCGGTCTGTTCATGCTTGATCTGAGTTGCAGTCGCATGTCGCTGGGGGCAAAGCTTCTCAAGTGGATCGAGGATCGCCTGCTGTCATTGATCATCGTGATTCTGCTGTCACCTTTATTGGCGCTTATCGCGCTATTGGTGAAATGTACCTCTGCGGGCCCGGTGTTCTATACCCAGGAAAGGGTCGGGTTGAACGGAAAGCCCTTCAAGATGCTGAAATTCCGCTCGATGCCAGTCGACAGTGAAAAGGGTGGGGTGCAGTGGGGAAATGCCCAGGCGAAACGAACTACCCTTGTGGGCAGGTTCCTTCGCAAGACCAGCCTGGATGAGTTGCCGCAGTTCCTCAACGTGCTCAAAGGTGACATGTCAATCGTGGGGCCGCGTCCGGAGCGCACGATCTTCGTCGAAAAACTTCGTCACGAAATTCCTGGTTATATGCAAAAGCACATGGTCAAGGCCGGTATCACGGGCTGGGCACAGATCAATGGTTGGCGAGGCGATACGGACCTGGCCAAGCGAATTGAATGCGACCTGTGGTATGTAGAGCATTGGTCATTATGGCTGGACTTACGTATCATCATGCTGACTCTCTTCAAGGGTTTGATCCATAAACATGCGTACTGACACATTGGTGAAAGTGAAATGAATATCGAAGTCGAAAAATCCTATCGGCTTCTACGGTTTTTGAATAAACCACGCCACCCATTACTTCGTTATCCTTTGGCCTTGTTATCCGGCATTGGTGTGTGGATGTTGGGTGCGCCTCTGGCCGTAGCGGTAGACAGTATCAAGCTCGCATCGCGAAGCAATGGACTGAAAATCGTCGTGCGGCGAGGCATCTGGTTTGCGCATACCGGGTGGCTGCCAGTGTCGACTAGGTCTGATTTCTTTTTCGATATTTCTGAAGAAATGTCTACCAAGGCGGCCGACTGCCTCATTGCCTGGTTGGCTGACAACCGGCGCATCACTGACTTTGAACGCCATATCTGGCAGGCTGATCTGCATGGTGGGAAGCTGGAAAAAGCCGATTTCTCAGAGTGTGATAATGATCGTGATACGTCTACCAGCAGTCTGGTCATCTCTCCGCAAGACTCACTCTGGCAATATGACAAATCTTTCTGCGCCAGCGTCAATCATGCATTGTCGATCATCAGCGCTGACATGGACAATCCGACAGCAGCGCCTGTCGTGGCGCATAAGTTCCAGAAGTCAGCGCAGTCGTTTGACAAGAATGATGCCTATCGCACGATCAAGGATTGCGATAGTTTGATGGGTAGCCTTGAGTGGCCCTGGTATGTCATCAGTGGCACGCTTCTTGGAGCCGTGAGAGAACAGGATTTCTTGGGACATGACTACGATATTGATATCGGTGTCGACGCCAAGGACTTTGATATCAAGCAACTTCGAGATGCTGTTGCTGGATCCAACAATACCTGGTTCATAAAGTCAGAAAGTTATTGTACTTTTCGGGAAGTCGTATCCGAGCGTGCCGTGCGATATTCCAGATTGACTCAGCCGATACTTGTCAAGCTCGTGCACCATACCGGCCTTGTCGCTGACCTTTTTGTTCATGTGCAAGAGGGGAGCGTCGTCTGGCATGGCTCCGCTATCCACCGGTGGGACAACTCGGAGTTTTCGTTGACTGACTACACCTTGGGCAGTCAGGTAGTCAAAGGTGCTGCAGATGCAGATCGTTACTTGACTGAGAACTATGGCGATTGGCGTACCCCCGTGACGCGTTTCGATTGTAGTATTGATCCTCCCAATATCCGTTATTCTCGAACTGCGCGTTCAATCACGTACTTGAGCAAGGTCATTTATCGCTATCTGCTTGACGGTGACGTCGAGAAGGCACGTCAATACCTCTCTGCACTGGAAAGCGATGGGATGATCCTCAAGCAAGACGGTGTCTATCGTTATTGTTAGAGGATCGCGAAGATTCGGTTTCTCGCATCGTGGGAATGCTGACGGTATCAAGGATATGAATGACAAAAGCCCGCCAAATTGGCGGGCTTTTTTGTTTGTCATCGTATGACCTGACGCTCCCCATCCACCAGTCGGCTGATGTCTGAGGGCGCATCGTGCTTGAGCTCCGGCGGGAGCAGGGCATCCGGCAGGTCCTGATAGCAGACCGGACGCAGGAAGCGGTGAATGGCGGCGGTGCCGACCGAGGTGGTGCGGCTGTCGGAGGTGGCGGGCCAGGGGCCGCCATGCACCATGGCGTCACAGACTTCGACCCCTGTCGGCCAGCCATTGACGAGGATGCGGCCTGCACGACGCTCCAGCACTGGTAGCAAGTGGCAGGCCGCGGTGTGATCTGCCTCATCGAGATGCAGCGTGGCGGTCAGCTGGCCTTCGAGTGCACTGCAGACCTGCTTGAGCTGAGCGAGATCCTTGCATTCGACGATCAACGAGCTGGAGCCGAAGACTTCCGCCTGCATGGCCTCATTGGCAAGAAAGTCACTCGCCTGGGTGCTGAACAGCTGTGTCTGACACGGGCTGGCGATGGGGGAGTCGCTTTCACCGCTGGCCAGACAGGTGATGCCTGGCTGTTCGGACAGGCTCGCGACGCCTTGGGCATAGGCCTTGTGGATGCCGGGTGTCAGCATGGTCTGCACCGGGCTTGCCTGGATGGCAGGGATGGCCGCCTGCTTGAAGCGTTCCAGCGCTGCGCCTTTCACTGCCAATACCAGCCCCGGGTTGGTGCAGAACTGCCCGGCGCCCATGTTGAGCGAGCCGACGAAGGCCTCACCCAGCAATTCGGCGCGGGCTTCCAGGGCCGCCGGCATCAGGATGACCGGATTGATGCTGCTCATCTCGGCGTAGACCGGAATCGGCTGCGGACGCGATTGGGCAAGCGTCAGCAGGGCGGTACCCCCACTGCGCGAGCCGGTAAAGCCGACCGCCTGGATCTCGGGATGCTTGACCAGTGCCTGACCGACCTCATTGCCGGGGCCGAACAGCAACGAGAAGACGCCTTCCGGCATCTGACAACGCCGGGCGGCGCGCGCGACGGCCTGACCGACCAGTTCCGAGGTGCCCGGGTGGGCCGAGTGTCCCTTGACCACGACCGGACAGCCTGCGGCCAGTGCGGAGGCGGTATCGCCGCCGGCCACCGAGAAGGCCAATGGGAAGTTGCTGGCACCGAAGACGGCCACCGGGCCAAGCGGGATCTGACGCTGGCGCAGGTCTGCCCGCGGCAGGGGAGTGCGATCCGGCAGTGCAGGATCGACGCGCACATCCTGCCACTCACCGCGACGCAGCACCCTGGCGAACAGCTTGAGCTGGCCGCAGGTGCGACCGCGTTCACCGTTCAGGCGTGCTTCAGGCAGGCCGGTTTCCTGCATTCCACGCTGGGTCAGGGTCTCGCCGAGTGCCTCGATCTCCTCGGCGATGGTCTCGAGGAAGAGGGCTCTTTCTTCGGACGTCGTGGCGCGATAGGCATCAAAGGCCTGGCCGGCCAGTCGGCAGGCGTCTTCCACATCCCCTGCATTGGCCCCCGGGTAGCCGGGCGCCAGGCGCTCTCCGGTGGCCGGATTGATGGCGTGGATCGCCTCGCCCTTGGCGGCAAAGCTGCGCTGTCCGATGAGCTGATGGCCGTTGAGTGTCATGGTGCCTCCTGTCTGGCATGTTGGGTGGGTCTGGCATCGTGGGTGATAGCGGCAATCGGCAGCCGATACCAGTGAATGGCGTTGTCGTGCAGAACCTGGTCGAACGCGATCTGGCGGTGGTCGTGAGACGCCGTCTGCGCGATGGCGCCGGTCACCAGCGATAGCCAGTCGCCATAGCTGACCTTGAGGCCGGAGACCGGGAAGTTGCTGGCGAACAGGCAACGACTGGGGCCGAAGATGTCCAGTACCTCGCAGAGCAGCTCGTGATTGGCGCTGGCATCCCAGGCATGCCAGGGCGTGCCCAGTTCCGAGAGCTTGACGGCGACATTCGGGTTCTCAGAAAGCGCCCGCATGCCTGCGCGCCACTGGGCGAGGCCTTCCGGCGTGCGATCCCACGGCAGGCCGCTGTGATTGAGAATGACGCGCAAGCCGGGGTAGTCCTGAAGCGTCGTGGCCGCCTCTTCGAGATGCCAGGCGGGCACGCGCAGGTCCCAGCTCAGGTCACGCGCTTTGAGCAGCGCCAGTCCCTCGCACCAGCGTGGGTCCTGCAGACTGCCGCTGGTTCCCGTTACCGACTGGCGGGTCTGAGGCGTGGCGGCGGTGACCGGCTTGGCACGCACGCCACGAAACAGCGCTGAGTCACATTGCGCGTCCAGCTGCTCGGCGCACGCAGGAGTACCAAAGGCCGCCCAGCCGACATGCGCACTCGGCAGGCCATGAATGACTGCTTGCTCGGTAATCCAGCGCGTCTCTTTCTCAGCCTGTGGACGTGACGCTTCGGCTTCGCAGTGCACACTGCCGACCAGCTCGAAGCCCTCAGGCACCAGACGCTTGAGATCCGCGACCTGAAAGGGCTGGCGAATCGCGGCATAGTCGCCGAGAAAGAAGTTCTCCACCGGCGAGTCTTCCAGCCAGGGATACGCCACCTGGCCATCCAGTGCCCAGAGATGGTGGTGCGCATCGATCAGCGGCTGGCTTTGTGAAGGTTCGCGCTGTATTGGGTTATCCGTCATGACTGGCTCGTGTCCTGGCAAGAAGTATCAAGTGCCCACTGACTCAGTGGTCACGCACCAGCAAGCAAGACACGTCCGGTTCGGCGCGCGTCGCGAAGCTTCGGCGTACCTGACCGCTCTCCAGATCCAGCACCGCGATGCGATCCCCCTTGAGCGAGACGAAGGCCTGCTCGCCATCCGGATGGAAGCTCATCGCGATGGGAATCGCCTCAAGCTGAATGGTGCCCAGCGGTGCCAGCGCCTCATCGAACAGCGATAGCGAGCTTTCGCCGTAGTTGGTGGTGATCAGGCGGCCCCTGGGGTCACGGTAGATGCGATTGGGGTCACGACCGGTGGTCGCCGAGGCGTGCACGGTCATCGATTCGGTATCCACCGCCACGATGCTGTCGTCATCGCGATTGCTGATGAACAGGGTGCGGCCATCGGCGGACAGGCTGTTGCCCTCCGGCTTGCGGCCCGGAATCATCGCGATGGGCGCGAAGGTGGCATCGTGCGGCTTGAACTTGGTGATGGTGTTGCTGAGCAGGTTGATGCCATAGGCCCAGTCGCCTGCCTTGGTGAGCGCGAACAGGTGGGTCTTGTAGCCACCGGAGGATACGGCCAAGTCCGGCGTGGACTGGGTCAGAGGCGTGTTGAACAACAAGAGGGTGTTGTGGCCCTCGCTCATCGCATACAGACGATCCTGCTCATCGATGCCCAGCCCATGGATGCGGTAGTACGGCCAGGTGCTGAGCGTGTTGACCAGCGTGAAGGTCTCGAGATCGACCACGAACACCGAGCAGCCGCCCTGATCGCCAATACAGTCGGCGCCGAGGATGCCGTAGTGGCCCACGAAGGCGTAGCGGCCGGTGGAATCCACCACGAACTCATGTGGGTAGTCCGGCAGGCGCAGGTGATTGAGCTCCTCGCCGCTGGTGGCGTCGTAAAGGCTCAGCGTATGCGCGCATTTCTGGTTGAGCAGCAGAACATCTCGGGACATGACATTTCTCCAATCAGCGAGGGCCTGTATGTCGAGGGCTTATGCCCTCGCTGGGGTGACAGATAGATAAAACGAGCAACCGTTCAGGCGTTACTGAGTCACGGCGGCCGTGGTCTTCTGAGTGCCTTGCGGCTGGGCGTCGGTCGCGACATCGGCACTGGCCTGACTGGCGCCTTGGATGGCATCGATCCAGTCACGGCCATTGGCGGCGATATAGCTGTCCCAGGTGGGCAGCACGACTTTCTGGAAGGCGGCGGTATCGACCTCGGTCTCGATCTTCATGCCCTTGGCGGCCAGTTCAGTGAGAATCTTCTGCTCGTTCTTCGCGTTCAGGTCGCGCTGATAATCACCTGCCTCACGTGCTGCGCTCACCAGTACCTGTTGATACTCCGGTGACAGACTCTCGAAGGTGTCGTCGTTCATCACCATCAACAGCGAGGTATAGGCCTGATTGGTCAGCGACAGGTAGTCCTGCACTTCGTAGAAGCCTGCCGACCAGACGATGCTGATCGGGTGGTCCTGCGCATCGACCGTGCCCGTCTCCATCGCGGTGTAGAGCTCACCCAGCGGCATCGGCACCGGGTTCGCGCCGAGCAGAGAGAAGGCCTCGATCAGTGACTTGTTGGAGTTGGTGCGCATCACCAGGCCATCGACATCCGCGGGTGTCTTGATCGGGTGCTTGGAGTTGGTCATCGCGCGGAAGCCGACCTCCCAGAAGGCCAGACCCTTGAGGTTGTCCTGCTTGAGCAGTGCCAGGGCATCGTCACCGACCTTGCCGTCCAGCACCTGATAGGCCGTCTTGCGGTCCGGGAAGATGTAGGGCAGATCGAAGGCGCCCAGCGCCGGCTGCAGGCCCGCGAAGTTGGGATTGCCGGACAGCTCGATATCGATGGTGCCGCTGCGTACGCCGGCGATCATCTGCTGATCACCGCCGAGGACGCCGTTGCCGAAGATGTTGACGGTGATCTCGCCATCCGTGCCTTCCTTGACCAGCTCGGCGAAGCGTTCGGCCGCCTGTTGCTGGGTATCGGTGGTCGGGGCCGCGTGCGCCAGCTTGAGCACGGTGGCTGCGTGCGCGGCGCTCATTGGCGCAAGGAGAAGCAGACTGGCGAGGGAGGTCTTGAGCATGGGCGTCATGGAAAGGCTCTCTTGTCGTTGTTGTCGTGAATGGCTCGGTTGTCGTAAGTGGCGCTGGCGACCTTCAGAACTGCAGAATTGCGGGTCAGTCCGTCATCCAGTACAGGGGCACGGTGATGATCTGCGGGAAGGCCACGAACAGCAGCAGGATCACCACATAGGCGAGGGCGAAGGGCGCGACGCCACTGACCGCCTTCTCGAACTTGAGGTTGCCGACGCTGGTGATCACGTTGAGCACGTTGCCGACCGGCGGGGTGATCAGGCCGATGGCGCAGTTGAGGACGAACATGATCCCGAAGTAGACCGGATCGATACCGGCCAGCTTGACGATGGGCATCAGGATCGGCGTGAGCACCAGAATGGTCGGGGTCAGGTCCATCACCATGCCGACCACCAGCACGATGCCCATGATGGCGAGCATCAGGATGCGCGGATCATCGGCCAGCGGCTGCAGCAGACCGGCGACCATCAGCGGCAGCTGGGCGATGCTGATCAGCCAGGAGGCGACCATGGCAGCGGCCACCAGGAACATCACGATGGCGGTGCTGCGCGCGGCCTGGGCGAGGACGGCGTAGAGCTGGCTCAAGTCCAGTTCGCGGTAGACCACGGTGGCGACGAAGATGGCGTAGACCGCGGCGACCACGCCGGCTTCGGTCGGGGTGAAGATGCCGCTCTTGATTCCGCCGATGATGATGACCGGCAGCATGATGGCCCAGAAGCTGTCCTTGAGTGCCTTGAGGCGCTCCCGCCCGCTGGCCTTCTTGGTGACGACCAGATCTTCCTTGCGGGTCATGAACAGCCACATCACCACCAGGGTCACGCCCATGATCAGCCCCGGCACGATCCCGGCGAGGAACAGCTTGCCGATCGAGATGCCACCGGCGACCCCGATGATGATCAGCGGAATCGAGGGCGGGATGATCGGCGCGATGATCCCGCCGGCGGCCATCAGGCCGGAGGAGCGACCCAGCGGATAGCCCGCCTTGCGCATCATCGGTAGCAGCATGCTGGCAAGCGCGGCGGTATCCGCTACCGCGGAGCCGGACAGACTGGCCATGACGATGGCGGCGAAGATGGCCACGAAACCCAGTCCGCCCTTGCGGTGGCCCACCAGCGACATCGCCAGTGTGACGATGCGCTGGGAGAGCCCGCCACGCGACATCACTTCCCCGGCGGTGAGGAAGAAGGGAATGGCCAGCAGGGTGTAGCTGTCGGCGCCGTTGACGAGGTTCTGGGCCAGGATCTGCGAGTTGAACAGATCCAGATGCAGCATCAGCACGATGGCACTGACCAGCAGGGCAAAGGCGATGGGGAGGCTCAGGCCGATGGCGGCCAGCAGGGAGCCGAGGAAGAGCCCGATGGTCATGGCGTGTCTCCTTGCTGATCAGATGAGGGGCTGGCGGCATTCGGTGGCGTGATGCCATGTAGGGCAAGGGGCGTCAGCAATCGCCACAGCAGGATCAGCGACATCAATACGCCTGCCATCAGGCCGGCGAGATAGAAGACGCCGACGGGAATGCCGCTGATGGGAGAGAGATTGCGCCAGTTGAGCACCGTCTGATCGAAGCTGCCCTTGAGCAGCATCAGGCAGCAGCCGAGCATCACCAGGGTGACGACGCGATCCAGCACCCTGCGATATGCCGCCGGCAGCTTGTCGGCGAAGGTGTTGACGCTCAGGTGCTCATGGCGGATCAATGCCGTCACGGCGCCCATGAAGGTGACCCAGACGAACAGGAAGCGGGACAGCTCGACGCTGATCGAGATGCCGCTGTTGAAGCCGTAGCGCAGCACGACATTGACGAAGACCAGCGCGATCATCGCCACCAGTGCCAGCACCATCAGCAGGGTGAGGGCCTTCTCCAGTCCTTTGAAGATCGTCGTGATACCGGTGGCAGTGCGGGTAGGCGCTGCTGATGCCAGCGGGGTGGCGTGGCTCCCCCGTGGCTCGGAGGATGGCGCGATGGGCGGTTTGATCGACATGGATAACGGCATCTCTTGGGTCAGTTTGTTCATGGTGTTATCCCCGAAGGAAGCATCTCGATGACGGCGCGACAGTGCGACGCTGTGGCGAGCCGTGGCAGCACTGCCGCGGGTCATTTTCTGAGACTGGTCGCTGGAACTGGTCGTCGGGACTAGCGGGCGTCGGCCAGCGCTGCCTGGAATTGCGTCACCACCGCCGGGTCCAGTGCCTGGGTGTGCTGCTGGATCACCGGTGCCAGTGCCTCACGCATGCGCTGACGTTCACTGTCCGCCACCACGTTGACGGTCATCTTGTCCTGCAGCTCGCTCAGCAGTTCCTCGTTCATGGCACGGCTCTGTTCACGCTGATATAGCGTGGCTTCACGAGCGGCCTCGCGGACCAGCTGGCGTTGGGCGTCATCGAGTGACTGCATGAAGCCCGCCGAGGCGACCAGCACCTGGGCGTCATAGGCATGCGCGGTACGCGACAGGTACGTCTGGACCTCGAAGAAGCGCTTGGCGTCGATCACGGTGTAGGGATTTTCCTGACCATCCACCGTGCGGGTTTCCATGGCGGTGAACAGTTCATTGACCGACATGGGTACGGCGTTGGCATTCAGTCCATTGAAGAGGTCGATGTAGAGGGCGTTCTGCATGGTGCGAATCTTGAGGCCCTCGATATCCTCGAGCGTCTCGATGGGACGGCGGCTGTTGGTCATGTGACGGAAGCCGTTCTCCCAGTACTCGAGTGCCACCAGCTGCTTGTCATCGAGGCTTGCGAGCAGGGCACGGCCGGCCTCACCATCCAGCACCGCATCGGCATGTTCACTGTCATCGAACTGGAAGGGCAGGCTGACGATGTTGAAATCAGGATTGAGGCTGCTGAGGGTCGCAGTGGAGGGGGCGGTGAAATCCAGGGTCCCTGACTGCAGCATCGAGGTCATGTTGACGTCATTGCCCAGAATGCCGTTGGAGAACACCGTGATGGTGATCTCGCCGTCCGACTTCTCCTCGACCAGTTGTGCAAATTTCTTGGCGCCCAGCGTCTGCGGGTGGGCATCTGGCAGACTGGTGCCCATGCGCGCGGTGATCTCGGCGTGAGCGGTAGTCGCGAAGGTCAACATCAGCCCCAGGGTGGAGACCGTCTTGAGCAGGACGTTCGTGTGCTGGGATTTTTTGAGCAGCGCTTTGTTGGACTGGGCTTTGTTGAGCAGCGTTTTGTTGAGCAGAGCGTGGCGGATGGACATGGCGAATTCCTTGCGAGTTGTTGTTATGGCAATCGTTGTTATGGCAATCGTGGTGATGGCGATCGTTGCTGAGTAGATCGCTGCGGTGTCGATCGGTCACTGGACGCTGGTGTCCAGCGAATAGCAGCGCACGGCGTTGTCGCAGAACAGCGCGAGTCGCTGCTCGGGACTGAGCGAACGACTGAGTGTCTTGAAGCCCTGAAACAGCGTGTCGAGAGAGGTCACCAGCCCATCGACCGGGAAGTTGCTGGCGAACATCACGCGCTGGGCCCCGAAATGACGCAGCACGCTGTCGAAGACCTCGCGGTTGTCTTCCGGGCGCCAGGCCTGACCCGCAATCCCGAGACCCGAGAACTTGATCATCACCTGCGGCCAGACAGCGACCCTGGCGAGGGCATGTGACCATTCCCGCAGAGTGTCGGGATCACGATCCCCGGGCACGCCGGCGTGATTGATCACCACCGGCATCTCGGGATGGCGCTCCAGCAGCGGCAGCAGTTCCGCCAGGTGCCACCAGGGCACCTGCAGCTCGAAGATCAGCCCGTGGCGGGCGACGTCACTGACGCCGGACTGATAACGCGGGCAGCGTAGCGAGCCGGGCAAGGCGTGGGTGGCAAGCGCCGGATCGTGGCGCTCCAGTGCGGCCGGCTTGTGACGAATCCCCTTGACCCTTCTTGATGTGCAAAGGCTCTCGAGCTGCTCGCCGATGTCATCCTGATCCAGCCAGGCCTGGGCGATCATGGCATCGGGCCAGCCGCTCTCGCGGGCAGTCTCCTCGATCCAGCGCACTTCCTTGAGCGCATCGCCCCGCGCCCATTCCGCCTCCATGTAGACACACCCAAGCAACCGATGCGCCTCGCCCGCCGCCTTGAGATGCTCGGCGGGGAGGTAAGGGCGACGGATCGCGGAGTAGTCGCCGTAGCGGAAGGGGATCATCGGCTCATCACACAGCCAGGAGTGGTAGTTCTGCGTCGGATCCCAGACATGCATGTGGGCATCGATGATCGGCAGATCTTCCTCCTGGCGGGTGGCCAGATAACGTGCGCGCTGCTCGTCCAGTTCGGCAAGAGACGCAGGCATTACCGGAAATTGGAGTGAGTCAGAGAGCATGGCGTGCCTCCTTGCATGGGCGAGTCAGGCGAGCGTGATCAGCGCGCAAGCGCGGTGTCGATGCGATCCAGCAGCTCGCTGCCGTGCTTTGCAGTGAACTCGGCGCGCACCGGTTCGGCGACTTTGGCACGCATGCTGGCGGTATCGGGCTCACGCACGACCTGCATGCCTTGCTCCTCGAGGAAGGCCAGATCGCCCTGCTCATTGTCATGATTGAGCTGGCGCTGATAGCGGGCCGCTTCCTGAGCTTCTTCCTTGATCAGCGTCTGCAGTTCGGGCGCGAGGCTGTCGAACGTCTGCTTGTTCATGATCAAGGGGGCGGCGGTGTAGGCGTGTGCGGTGAGCGACAGGTGCTCCTGTACGGAATACAGGTTGGCGGAGCGGATCAGGCTGACCGGATTCTCCTGGCCATCCACGGTGCGGGTTTCCAGCGCGGTATAAAGCTCCGCGAAGGGCATCGGGGTCGGATTGGCGCCGAGTGCCTGGAAGGCGGCGATATGCGCCGGATTCGGGGTGGTGCGCAGGGTCAGGCCGCTGACGTCATCGGCGTTCTCGACCGCGCGTCGCGAGTTGGTGAGATTGCGAAAGCCGATTTCCCAGAAGGCCAGTCCTTCGATCTGTTGCGGCTGCATGGCGGTCAGTAGCTCCTGGCCGATATCGCCATCCAGCACCTGATAGGCCTGCTCACGGGTGTCGAACAGGAAGGGCAGGTCGAGCACGTTCAGCTCGCCGACCAGCCCGCTGAAGTAGGGATTGCCTGAGAGCTCGATATCGATGGTGCCGCTGCGCACGCCCGAGATCATCGCCTGGTCATTGCCCAGCTGACCGTTGGGGAAGATCTTGACGGTCAGTTCACCGTCACTGCGTTCTGCCAGACGTTCGGCGAAGCGTTCGGCGGCCAGGTGCTGTGAGTCGGTGACCGGATGCGCATGCGCGAAGGTCAGCGAGGTGGCGGCGTGTGCGGGGCCTGCCAGTAGCAGACTGGCAAGGGCGGTGGACAGGAGGGTGGCGGTGGTGTGGCGGGTCGAGAGTGTCATGGCGAAGCCCTTTTCTCGTTATTGTCGTGATGCTTCTGATGCGTACAGGCGTTATTGACGCCGGTGTTGCTGGTGCTGTTGGTGTTACCGGCGCTGGTGCTGACGGGGTCAGGGCCGGGTGGTGGCGAAACCCTCCAGGCCCTGATCCCTCCTCTATGGCTCGTACTGATCAAGCGTGCTCACAGCACCGCCATGGCGGATGGCTGCTCAGCGTCGTTGACGTGGGTCTCGAACGCGACGGGATTGCGCAGTGCACGCCCGAAGGCGGTCAGTTCGATCTCGAAGCGATCGCCTTCGTGCACCTTGATCTGATCGGCGAAGCTCAGGGTGGCGGTGCCGAAGAAGTGCACGTGCAGATCTCCCGGCGCGCGGAACTGGGCGTACTTGAAGTGGTGGTGCTCTAGATTGGCCAGACTGTGGGCCATGTTGGCCTCACCGGTCAGGAAGGGCTTCTCCCACAGGGTCTGGCCGTCGCGGGTGATGCGGCTGGTGCCTTCCAGGTGCTGGGGCAGCTCGCCGATCAGCAGTTCAGGGCCGTAGCTGCAGGCGCGCAGCTTGGAGTGGGCCAGCCATAGATAGTTGGCGCGCTCGGTGATGTGGTCGGAGAACTCGTTGCCTACCGCGTAGCCGATGCGATGCGGCTGACCGTTGGCATCGTTCAAGTACAGGCCGACCAGCTCGGGCTCTTCACCGGCGTCTTTGGCGAAGGCCGGCACGCTGATCGCGGTTTCCGGTGCCACCACGATGCTGCCGTCACCCTTGTAGAACCATTCCGGCTGCGCGCCGACCTGCCCCTCGGCAGGCTTGCCGCCCTCGAGCCCCAGGCGGAACATGCGCATCGAGTCGGTAAGGCTTGCGTCATCCTGCGCCTGTGCGGCGGCATGCATGGCGTCGCGGGTATCGGCGCTGCCCAGGTGGGTCAGGCCGGTGCCGGTGACGGTGCAGCGCGCGCGATCCGGATGGGTGACCGGCGGCAGCAGTTCGCGGCGGTCGATGGCCTGCTTGTAGTCGACCAGGGTGTGCGAGTAGTGCTGCTCGATCAGCGCGCTGAGCCCGATGCCCAGCTCGATGGCGCGAGAGGCCAGCTCATAGGTGCCGCCCGGGAAGTCGAGCAGGCGCAGCTGGTCGCGGCTTTCGACCACGGCGACCCGCGGGCCGTTGGCGGTGCGAAGTTGGACGAGTCTCATGATGGCTTCCTCACTCGATGATGTTGAACTGATCGAAGTAGTCGCTGTTCAGCTCAAGGCCCAGCCCCGGGGTCTCTTCGTCGAGGTCGATGAAGCCGTTCACCGGCTCCGGGTCGCCCTTGAAGATGTAGTAGAAGAGCTCGTTGCCGATCTCGACGTCATGCACCGGGAAGTACTCACTCATCGGGGAGGCCAGTGAGGCCATGGTCAGGTGGTAGTTGTGCATCTGGCCGGCATGCGGGATGACCGGCACGCTGAAGGATTCGGCCAGGGCGTTGATCTTGCGCGCCGCGGTGATGCCACCGACCCGATTGGTGTCGTACTGGATGACGGAGACGGCACGCTTTTCCAGCAGCTGGCGGAAGCCGTAATGGGTGAATTCGTGCTCGCCACCGGAGATGGGAATGCTGGTCAGCTGATTGAGTTCAGCGTAACCATCGATGTCATCGGCGATCACCGGCTCTTCCAGCCAGCGCGGCTGGAAGCGCTCGAGCTTCGGCAACATGCGCTTGGCGTAGTCCAGGTTCCAGCCCATGTAGCATTCGAGCATCAGGTCGACATCCTCGCCGATGACTTCGCGCACGGCGGCGACGCTATCGAGGTTGGCACGCACGCCCTCGACGCCGTCACGCGGACCGTAGCCGAAGCGCATCTTCATGGCGGTGAAGCCTTGATCCAGATAGGACTGGGCCTCTTCCTGCATGCCCTTGAGGTCGGTGCGGTAGAGCTTGGAGGCGTAGCAGGGGATCTTGTCCTTGGTGCGCCCGCCCAGCAGCTTGAAGACCGGCTTGCCGACTGCCTTGCCCATGATGTCCCAGATGGCGATATCCACGCCGGAAATGGCGGCCATGCCGATGCCCTTGCGGCCCCAGGCGTGGGTGGAGCGGTACATGCGCTGCCACAGGTATTCGTAGTCGAAGGGGTCCTGACCGATGATCAGCGGCGCGAGGTACTGATCGATGATCGCCTTGGCGATGCGCGGGGCGAGTGCCACGTTGCCAAGCCCTACCAGCCCGTTGTCGGTCTCGATTTCCACCACCGTCCAGCCATGGAAGCGGAAGGTGCCCATCGAGTCGCCCTTGTCCCACAGCTCGTCCATGGCGTTGGAGCAGAAGTGGGCAGTGGGGGGAACGGTGTGGCCTTTCCATTCGAAGACGCGAGTTCTGACCTTGGTGATTTTCATCGGATTATCCTTGTTGTGGATGACGTTGGCGCAGATGGGTGAGCAAGAGTGGCAAGGCGTCAGGCCGACGCGGTCTCGAGGCGCAGCGCGCGCAGGTTGGTGCCCATGCGCTTGGCGATCGCGAAGGCATTGCGGGTCGGGTTCACGTCCGCCTTGCCCTGGCCTGCGATATCGAAGGCGGTGCCGTGGGCCGGCGTGGTGATGGGGATCGGCAGGCCGCCCTGGACGGTGACGCCGGACTTGAAGCCCAGCAGCTTGATCGCGATCTGCCCTTGGTCGTGGTACATGGTCACGATGGCGTCGTACTCGCCGTCGCGTGCCTTGAGGAAGATGGTGTCAGCCGGGAAGGGGCCTTCCACGGGATAGCCCTGGGCACGGCACTCGGCGACGGCCGGCGCGATGACATCGATCTCCTCACGCCCGCAGGTGCCGCCCTCGCCACCATGGGGATTGAAGGCGGCCACGGCGATGCGCGGCTGCTCGACGCCGGCCAGTGTCAGCGAGTCATGAATCAGCTGGCTGGCGGCGATGATGCGCTCCTGAGTGACGTACTCGGCGGCATCCTTGAGCGGGATATGCGAGGAGATGCGTGAGGTCCACAGCGTCCCCAGGGTGTTGAACTCGCAGAAGTAGCCCTTGACGCCCAGTGTCTCGGCGAAGAAGTGCAGCTCGTCCTCATGGCCAAGGCCGCCTTTCTTCATCGACAGCTTGTTGAGGGGCGCGAAGCAGATGGCGTCGACTTCCTCGTTCTGGGCCGCTTCCAGGCAACGAGACAGCACCGCGAGGGTCGAGGCGCCACAGGCGGCACTTTCCTCGGCCAGCGTCACCTCCTGCTGTGCCACGCTCTCCACCAGCATCAATGACAGGCCTTCATGCTGGCGGGCCTCGGCGAAGCTTGTGACGCGTGGCAGCTCGGTGAAGAGCCCGGCCTGGCGTTGGCCCTGCTCCCAAAGCCACTGATCCCCGACCAGCACGCTGTGGGTCTCGGCGAACTGCTCGGGTTCCGCGATCAGGCGAGCGATCAGCTCCGGGCCGATACCGGCGGGATCACCGAGGGTCAGGGCAATGACAGGGCGTGTTGCGGACATGGGGTCAGCCTCTTGGTGGTGTCGTCGTTGTTGTCGTTGTCGATCGATGTGGTAGATCGTGTCGATGTCGGGCGTGCTCAGCAGTCCGGCCTCTGGCGAGAGGGCCTTCTCAAGACAGTTCAGGACGGTTCAGGACTGTGAAATATCACGACTTGATTGGACTGCTGGTTGGTTTACCGGACCAGTTGAGATGAAAACTAGCCGAGCGCACGATGATTGGTCAAGGATTTCTCGAAAATTGCGACCATGGTCGGTTTTCTGGTGCGTCTGATTCGGTTGTCAGTTATTCTGGTATGAAATCTATACCAGTGGGGGCCGCATGAACCAGACGCCTTTCGCCTTCGAGAAAGCGCTGAAGAATCAGACCAAGAAGGAAATTCTCGCCGACAAGCTCATCGAGATGATCCTGACCGGCCTGCTGCGCGATGGGGATGAGCTGCCCAGCGAGCGTGAGCTGGCGCAGCTGTTTGAAGTGAGTCGTGAGACCGTGCGCGGGGGGCTGGCGCTGTTGACGGGCTATGGCCTGCTCAATGTCTCGCATGGCAGCAAGTCACGGGTGTGTGCCAGTGAGGCGGTGATCGACAGCTTCCGCAATCATCCTGCACGTCAGCAGGGCGACGAGCTCAACAATCTGGACATCGAGAGCGTCTTCGAGAGCCGTATCGTGGTGGAGTCGGCCATCGCCCGCCGCGCAGCACGGCACATCGATGCCGCGGGCCTCAAGAAGCTGGATGCCTTGCTGGACGCCCAGTCCCAGCATTTCGACTCGCCGGTGAACTTCCAGCTCTCGGATCAGAACTTCCATCAGGTGATCGCGGAGTATTCGCGCAACGAGATCCTGATCCGCTACGCCCACGAGCTCTATACCTATGCGCTCAACATTCGTCGCCAGGTCATGGCCGAACATGGCTCGATCAAGCGCAGCTATGAAGAGCACGTACGTATCGTCGAAGCGCTGCGCGCCGGCGACCCTGACGCCGCCGAACGCGCCATGCTCTCGCATATCGACAGCGTCTATTACACGACGCGGGACAAGATGCCTCGTTGAAGGTGCCTCATGGAAATGAGGGGCTCAGTACTCCACGCCCGTCATCACCCAGACGATACGGGTCTCGGTCTCGCCGGGGTTGCGAATCCAGTGGGGTTCCTCCCCGGTCAGCGAGAAGCTGTCGCCCGGGTTGAGCAGGAAGACCTGCTCGCCGATGGTCAGCTCCAATTGGCCACTTTCCACATAGCCCGCTTCCTCACCGCGCCGCTCACGAGGCGTCTCACCGCCGCTGCCGCCGGGCTGCAGGCGGGTCATGATCAGGATGAGCTGACCGCTCAGGCGGGGGGAGAGCAGTTCTTCCCGTGCACCGATGGCGCTGAGATTCATGGCACGGCGTTGATCCGCGCGCACGATAGTTTCCTGTTCGGCCGCCGAGTCACTCCCGCCCGGCTGGAAGAACCAGCTGACGCGCACACCGAGGGCATCACTCAGGGCCTGTAGCACCCCGATGGGGAGGGAGGAGACGCCGCGCTCCACCTGGCTCAGATAGCCGACGGATTTTCCGATGCGCTTCGCCAGCTGGCTGAGTGTCATCTGACGGGACTTGCGCAGGTCGCGCAGCTGTCTGCCGATACGACGGTCTTCCTGTTCTGCATTGCTGAGTGCGGTGCTGCCGGCTGATGCCTGTGAGGAATCTGTCTCCGTGGTCATCCGGTTTCCTCTTGGCAATGGGGGCTGTCAGGCAATGAGGGTCATTTCATGTAGATGAAAAGCGTGAAGTGGTTTTCATCAGCAAGATTATCAGCATGCGGCGTGGAGAGATAAGTCAGTGCCGTTATCAAATCGTCGTGTCGGGACTGGTGTTGGTTCAGGGCTCGAGATAGCGGTTTATGAGATAGCGGCTTTAGAGATAACGCTTGAGACGCAAAAGGCCAGTCATGATGACTGGCCTTTTGCGTGTGCGCCGGGCGTGAAAATCACCCGGCTGGGGCAAAGGCCGGTCGCTGCTTGCGGAAGGCCTGCTTGCGAGTGATCTTGCCCTTCTCGATGGTGAAGAGATCCACGCTATCGGCCTCGACACGCAGGCCATCGGGCTGGGTCGCCATGAAGGTGCATTCGGAGACGACGCGCTGATCGGCGAAGAAGAACTCGCCCTTGGCCCACTGCACATCGGGCATGGTCGTCCAGGTGTTCACGAAGGCATCGCGCACGGCGGCCTTGCCGACGATACGTGTGCCGTGCGCCTCATCACCGGACACGGTGTCGAAGACCACATCATCGGCGAAGTACTCCATGACCTCATCGATGGCGTGGCGATTGAAGGCATCGAACATGGCGGTCATCTGTTCACGGTTCATGGTAAGGGTCTCTGGTGCATGCATGCCGCGAGTGGCATGCCAGTGGGAGGTGCCGCGACGGAATTGGAGTGCGCCGCGGCGTGTCGGGAAGTGATGGCAGGAAGTGATAAGAGGCGATCAGTGGCGGAACTCGCGCGGCGCGTGACTCAGCTCACCTTGTCCAGCATCTGGAAATACTTGTAGAGCAGGTGCTGGCCCATGCGCCGGATCGGCCTGAGCGGATGGGCGGGTAGCGGCGAGTTGAAGATCGGCAGATGGACCTCCGGCAACGACTGCCCGGCGATCAGCGCGGCCAGCTGCTTGGAAGCATAAGCCGAGAACGACACGCCGTTGCCGCTGTAACCCTGGGAGTAGAAGATCTGCTGCTTGGGGTCTGGCTGCACGATGCGCGGCATCATGTCGTGGGAGATATCCATCCATCCATGCGAGAACCATGGTGTCTCGATGCCGGCCAGCGCCGGGAACTTGCGTGCAATGGCGGCGTGCACCACATCCAGATGACGAGCATTCTGCGCATCCGCGCCGCTGATGGCGCTGCGCGTGCCGATCTGCAGGCGTTTCTCGGGCAGCAGCCGATAGTAATAGCGCAGCTTGCGGGTATCCGTGGTCAGGATGGTCGAACGCAGGCCGCAAGCCTCGATCTCATCGTCGGTCAGCGTTCGCGTCCACACCGAATTGGCCATGATCGGCATGTTGCGATAGGCGGTCAGTGAGTGGAGGTTGGGGCTGGTATAGCCCGCCGTGGCGATGCCTACCGCGCGTGCCTTTACCGTGCCTCCCGGTGTCTGCAAATAATGGATGCCGTTCTCGGTCGTCCAGTGTTGCACCGGGCTGCTGGTGTGGATTCTGGCGCCATGGCGGCGCGCGATACGCGCATAGCTGTAGGCCAGCTTGAGCGGCTGCACGGCGATGCCCTCGGGCTCCAGCATCGCGCCGTGACTTTCCTGATCGCCCATGAAATCCCGATGGACCGTCGCACGGTCCAGTGTTCGGGTCCGGTAACCGAGGATGTTGTTGCACAGGCGTGATTCGGCCTCGAGATGCTGCATGGCCTGCGGGCTATGGGCGATCAGCAGATTGCCCAGCGGTTGAGGCTCGCAATCCACTTCCGGGTCCTGGGTCAGGGACTTGAAGACCTCGAAACCCTCGAGACTATTGGCGTGCAGCTGGCGCGCCATGTCGACCCCCCATTTCCTGACCCACTGGCTGCGACTCAGGCGTCCCCAGGCCAGATGGCCCTGGCCGCCATTGCGGCTGGTGCAGCCCCAGCCGATCTGATTGGCCTCCAGCACCACCGCCTTGATGCCGTGCTCGCGCGCCAGGAACATCGCCGTGGCAAGGCCGGTAAAGCCGGCGCCGATCAGCACCACGTCTGCCTCCATGTCGTCAGTGACCGGGCCATCATCCTCGGGAGGCGGGCCGGCGTGGTAGCGCCAGTAGCTCGGCGCATAATCCACGCCTTCGCCCGGGGAGCTGTCCTTGAGGGGGTCGTAGTGAGGGTTGTAAGGCTGCTTGACAGTCATCGTGGGTCACCATCCGTGTTGTTGTTGGCGATCGTTGTCATTGGTGATCGTTGTTGTCGGTGATCAATGTCATTGGCGATCAATGGCGGTGCTTGTCCAGGCGTGCTGCGCTCTGGGGTCTCTGCCTGCCCGAGTCGGCGTGAATCGCATCATGCCGCTCAGGTCGCGCCCGGGATGGGTTGGCTTCCCGATCCCGGGAGGGCGTGCGGCGTTGGCGTGGCAGTGGTGCCTGGCGTGGCGGGTGTGGCAGCGCTCGGGGCTTCAGGCTCAGCGGCTTCGGCAGGCATCGGTCTGGCCTGAGGGGCCGGCTGCATGGCCGTCGCGGGCTGCTCGTGGGTCGCCTTGAGCATGCGATAGACCGAGAACATGTAGGCGATGCTGACGAGGAAGAAGGGCGCACCGACCACGATGGCCAGGCTCTTGATGGCGTTGAAGCCTCCGGCGAGCTGGAAGACGATGCCGGTGACACCGATGATCACGCCCCACAGCAGACGCATCAGGATCTTTGGATTCTCGTTGCCATTGGAGACCTGCATGGCCGAGAAGAACGAGGCCGAATCCGAGGTGGTGACGGCGAAGACGATGATGTTGAACAGCACCGCGAGGCACAGCCACCAGCCGCCGGGCATGCTCTGCAGCAACAGGTAGATGCCGGATTCCGGATTGCCCTGCACGCTCTCCCACAGCGGCACGATCTGATTGACCTCGGCATAGCCGGCCGAGCCACCCCAGATGCTGAACCACACGATCGACAGCAGCATCGGCACCACCACCACGCCGAACACGAATTCGCGCAGGGTGCGACCGCGGGAGATGCGCGCGATGAAACCGCCGCAGAAGGGGATATAGGAGATGTACCAGAGCCAGTAGAAGATCATCCACCAGCCCACCCATTCGCGCTGTTCGAAGCTGCCCGCGTCGGTCCAGAACTGAGTGACGAAGACGGCGCCGAAGTAATCACCGAACTGCTGGGTGATCATGTTCAGCAGGTACTGCGCCGGGGCATGACCGAAGGCCAGCAGCGCCAGCAATATGGCACCGGCCATGACCATGTTGAGCAGGCTGAGGTATTTGATGCCGCGCTCGATGCCGGTCGCCGCCGATGCCACGTAGGCGATGATGATCACCAGCATCACCATGGCCTGACCGAAGGCACCGAACTCGAGCCCGAACAGCACCTTCAAGGCATAGCTGATGGAGGTGACGCCCAGGCCGATCATGGTGGCATTGCCGCCGATGGTGCCGATCACCCCCAGCCCGTTGGCAAGCTTGCCCCACAGGCTGCTGTTGCAACGCTCTCCCAGAAGTCCGTAGAGGCCGGTGGCGACCGTTAGCGGCTGTCCCAGGCGATAGGCCGGAAATGCGATGGCCCAGGCGGCCACGGCAAACAGTGCCCAGCCATTCATGCCCCAGTCCATCAAGGTGTCGAGAATCGCGGTCGATACCCCGGCCTGCTGGCCGACTTGATTGAGATCCTGCACATGCGAGGAGGTGTAGAGGTGCGTCAATGGCTCGGCGACGCTGAAGAACACGAAGCCGATGCCTAGTCCGCAGCTGAAGATCATCGAGATCCACGCCACATAGCTGAATTCAGGGCGTGAGTCGTCCGGCCCCAGCCGGATGCCGCCAAAGGGGCTGAGCAACAGATAGAAGCTGAAGATCAGCGTCGCGGCGACCCCAAGCACGAAGCTCCAACCGAAGTTGAAGATCAGGAAGTCGCGTATGCCGGACAGCGCCGCGCCGGTCTGCTCCGGTACCGCCAGGGCGTAGATCATGATCAGGGTGTAGATGCTGAGAACGGGCCAGAACAGCCCCTTGTCGTAGTCGCCAAGCAGACCGGACGAGCGCGGAACGCCGTTGCTGCCAGCGCGCTCAGCCGCTGCGGGATTGCGTGTAGCTGTCACTGGGGTGTCTCCAGAAAGGGGCCCTGATGCTCCAGCCAGATCTCGTCAGACACCTGACGAGCCGACAGGAATATCGAGAGCAGATTTTATTGTTGTCATGGGAGCGGGGGCTGGGACTTCGCCATTCATTGAACCGGCAAGGTCCCCATCCATCGTCAGTGAATGCGCTGCAGCTGATGCAGCACTCGATGAATCTTCTCGCGTCAAAATGAAAATAGACGGCGGTGTAAATCACGCAAGTGAAATTTTCAGGTATTTTTTCATTTATATGTGAATTGGTAGACTTTTAGCGCTAACGCCTTGAAATAAAGAATCAATTGGGTGCACTGCTCAGGTTGGTTCGAGGGTCGAAGGCGGGCGAACAGAGGTAGGGGAGGAACGGGATAGGAAAGAGGAGGTGAGGGGGAGTGAAGAGTGAAGAGTGAAGAGTGAGGCAGCCTGTCAGGAGTGGCACTGCACGGAAGGTGCAGCGCCTTGCTCTGACCCGTTATCTCCGCAACGACATTGCCCTACATGCCATTCGATATTCCTTTCCCAATATTGCCACCAGCTCTCCCGCTGGCATCGCTCTGGCCAGCGGGGCGCCCTGGCCCGCCCACTGTGCCCCGAAACCGGTGTCGCCCTGCGATCTGGCGGCAGCGTTGAGCGCCTTGCCGGCGGCGTAGGTGAGAGGGTAGTCCGGTGGTGTGGGGCATGATGGGTCTTCCATCAGGCGGGCAAACCGATTGGCGAGAATGCGTGCGGGGCGGCCCGAGACGATCGAGGTCATGCGGGTGTCATGCGCTGCCGGTCCTGTGAGTGCGTCTCGATAGGCGGCATCGGCGCTGGATTCCGGGCAGGCGATGAAGGCGGTTCCGAGTTGGGCTGCCACGGCGCCATTCGCGAGAGCGGCGGCAATGGCCTCACCGTTCATGATGCCTCCCGCGGCAATGATCGGCAGGTGCGTGGCGTCTACCAGCTGCCTGGTCAGGGCGGCAGTGCTCAGCTGGGTATCCGCGGCTTTTGGATCAAACATGCCGCGATGACCTCCCGCTTCGAATCCCTGCGCCACGATGGCGTCCAGGCCGGCGCGCTCGATGGCGCGGGCTTCCTCCGGGTGGGTCGCTGTCGCCATGAGCCAGATGCCTGCCTCCTTCAATGCGCGGATAAAATCGCGTGAGGGCAGGCCGAAGTGAAAGCTGACGACGGGTGGGCGAGTCTCCAGCAACATCGCCTGCATGTCAGGGTCATCGGCGACGCTGGTATAGAGCGTGTCGAGTCTGGCGGGGGGCGTTGCCTCGAAGGCCTGGAAGTGCGGCGTCAGCCACTCCCGCCAGGCGCTCTCGCGAGCAGCGTCATGTGTCGGGGCCGGGTGCACGAAGACATTGACGTTGAAGGGCCTGTCGGTCAGCGCTTGCAGTTCTGTGATCATCCTGCGGGCGCCGTCGGCATCCGTGGCACCGACGCCGATCGAGCCCAGCCCGCCTGCCTTCGAGACCTCGGCTGCTAGGCGAGGCGTCGAGACGCCTGCCATCGGGGCCTGAATGATCGGCCACTGCATTCCCATCCTCTTCAGCATTTTCGTTCTCCCCAGCATCGTTCTCTCCGGCATTGCGCACTTTCCGGCTTTGCGCTCTCTCCAGTATTGCTCCATCCAGCATTGCGCTGTGCTCTGCATGCACAACTCCGCCTGTGCACTCCGCCTGTGCACGCTGCGTGGCGTGATCAGGTCCTCGCGGCTCGGGTGCCACAGGCTCATGCTACGCCGCACGCAACGCCGTGTGCCACTTATGCCTTGCGCCCTCACCATTGCATTTCCTCGGGTCATCCCAACGTCTTGTTTACTGTTTATTCGAATGAGTGAATGCATTGCTCATCCTTCACCGCAACTCAACGGAAAAGGAAAGCGCCCCCATGTCCAAGTCCCATTCTTCGGCCCATAGCGTCTCCGAGATCATCACCGAATCCCTGCTCGAGGCAGGTGCCAAGCGCTGTTACGGCATCGTCGGCGATACCATCAACCATTTCACCGACGCCATCCGGCGCTCCGAGATGGAGTGGGTGCATGTGCGGCATGAGGAGGTGGCCGGCTTCGCGGCAGGGGGCGAGTCTTTCATCAGCGGGGAGCTGACCTGCTGTGCCGGCACCTGTGGCCCGGGGAGTACTCACTTTCTCAATGGTCTGATCGAATCGCATCGCAATGGCGCACCGGTGGTGTTCATCGCCTCGCAGATCGATACCGCCGAGATGGGCGTGGGCTTCCCGCAGGATGTGGACCAGAAGGCGCTTTATTCCCAGTACAGCGTGTTCTGTGAATACCTGACCAATCCCGAGAATGCTCGCCGCATGGTGGCCATCGCGGCGCAGAAGGCGTTGGCGGAGGGTGGGGTCGCGGTGCTGATCGTCCCGGGGGATCTTTTCCCGCAGAAGCCGAAGGCCTCGCTGCCCTGGCGTGCCCATCGCTTCTCGCCGGTGATCCGTCCGAGTGAGCAGGAGCTGGCTGCCATCGCCGAGGCGCTCAATCAGCCGGGCAAGGTGTCGATCTACGCCGGGGTCGGCTGTCAGGATGCGCAGGAAGAAGTGCTGGCATTGGCACGTCGCCTCAAGGCGCCGGTGGCGTGGACGTCGCGTGCCAAGGACTTCATCGAGCCCAACAATGAACTCGAAGTCGGCATGACCGGCGTGTTCGGCCTGCAGGGTGGCTACGAGGCCGTCGCGGAATGTGACACCTTGCTGCTGCTGGGCTGCAGCTTTGCCTGGTCCCAGTTCTATCCGGACAAGGCCACCGTGATCCAGGTGGATCTCGACCCCGGCAAGATCGGTATCCGTCATCCGGTGGATCTCGGTGTCGTCGGTAGCGTCAAGGACACCTGCGACGCTCTGCTGACCCGCGTGGACCCGCGTGATGACAGTGGCTGGCTTGACAGCTGCCGCAAGAAATATCTCGAGGCACGCGACGAGGCCGCCGTCACCTCCGACGATGAGCATCTGATTCACCCGCAGGAGCTGACCCTGGCGCTGGACCGCCATGCCAGTGAGGACGCCGTCTTCACCGCCGATGGCGGCAGCCCCATGGTGTGGTGCCTGCGTCATATCCGCGCCAACGGCAAGCGCCGCACGCTGCCAAGTCTGATGCATGGCACCATGGCCAATGCCTACCCTCAGGGCATCGGCATCCAGAAGGCCTACCCTGAGCGTCAGGTGATCGCCATGTGCGGTGATGGCGGTCTGTCGATGCTGATGGGGGACCTGCTGACCCTCAAGCAGGAGAAGATTCCGCTCAAGATCGTCATCTTCAACAACAGCACGCTGGGCTTCGTGGAGCTGGAGCAGAAGGTCGAGGGCATCCTGGATACCTACACCGAACTCGAGAACCCCGACTTCTCGCTGGTCGCCCAGTCCATGGGGCTGTGGGGACGGCGTGTCGAGGAGAAGCACGAGCTGGATGAGGCAGTGCAGAGCCTGCTGGCCCAGGACGGCCCCGGGGTGCTGGAGGTCAAGGTCAACCGCATGGAGCTGGTGATGCCGCCGCACATCGAAGCCGGGCAGGTTGCCTCCACCGCGCTCTACTCCGCCAAGGCGGTGCTCAATGGGCGCATGGATGACGTGGTCGATCTGGTACGCAACAACTTCACCGGGCGGTGAGTACGGCGTGAGAGATTGTGGCCCACTCATGCCTTCGCTCAAGAAGGCATGAGTGAAGGCGCAGACCAGAAGGCGCAGACCAGAAGGCCCCGATCCAGAGGATCGGGGCCTTGTCGTTGGCACGGCAGGTGACTGAGGAGAACTTCAGCACGACCGGCCGTTGTCTGCGGGAGCAGAGGTCAGCTCGCGGTCAGGATCACTTCCATACCTGTGAGGCGAAACCGCGCCAGTAGTCGTCCATGTCGCGATAGCTGGTCATGTCATACAGGCTGAACTTGCGATTGAGGCGGGCGCCACCATCACGCGTCAGCGGATTCCACGCCAGGCCGACATTGTCGCGGGTGGAGTGCATGAAGAAGGCATCCAGCGGCAGCACGATGTAGAGGCCCTTGTCGAAGCTACCCTCACCGAAGTCGTCACCGGCATCGGTGAAGGTGGCCCAGGCACCCATGCGTGCGCCATTGGCGAAGCCGCGCGAGACATCCAGCGTCACGCCGACATCTTCTGCCAGATAGCGGCCGATACTGGCCTTGGCCAGCACATCCTCGTAGCCGGTATCCCAGTAGACGCTGGCATGGCCGGTGGTGGTGGAGTAGTCGCGCAGCCCGAACTGCTGGTCGAATTCACGCTGCTTGACCCAGTTCACATCGACCCCGTAGGCCAGTGGAGAGCCCAGCGGACGATAGAGCACCTCGGCGCCGACACCGGCATACATCATCTCCAGGATGCCGCCATAGGCCATGCCGTACCAGTCACGCCCGAACTGGTGGGTACGGGTGTACTGCAGGTTGTCGATACCGACGTCGGTCTCTTCGATATAGCGCCCGATATAGGAGCGAACCCTGGGCAGCTTGGAGTCCGAGATGTAATCGAACTTGTCGAAGTTGTCGAACAGGGTCAGCTGTGCCGAGCCGGAGAGCCAGCCGTGGCGATCGGTACGCCAGGCGGCCGAGCCACGCAGGTAGGCCTGATACAGATAGCCATCCGGGCCGCCGATGTTCTGGTTGAGGCCAGGTGAGAAGCCGGCGCTCCAGCGATCATCAGGATTCTCGAGCAGCACCTTTTCACCCGGGTAGCGCGCGGCACCTTGTGCCTCGTCACCGTCGGGTTCGGTGGCGGCCAGCGCATAGACGCCATGGGTATAGCGCAGCTGCTGGCGGGCGTCGTGACCGGCGTTGACGATATCGGCACGCTGGTGGACATCTTCGCGGGTATCCAGGCCGCCGGAGCGCAGGCGGTAATGGAAGCTCTCGAAATAGTCATCCAGGCGGTTGTGCAATACGCGGTTGGCACGGCCTTCGGCCTGTGCGGTCGAGCGGAAACGCGTACTCTCGCCGCTGACGATCAGCGCCGTGCCTTCGCGGGACAGGCTATCGACACGAATGCCGGATTGCGCCTGGATCTCGCGGGAAAGCTCAGGCCAGCTGACCTGGTTGCGTGAAGGGGCTTCTGCCTGCAAGGCCTCCGGCGGGCGGTCCAGCTTGGCCTGGGAGAGCCCGGCGAGATCCACCCCGAAGTTGACGCCCAGCATCGCGGTATTGCCCCGCTCCCAACCGGCCTTGAGGGTCAGGTTGTCCGTCACGCTCAGGCGAGCGCCCAGATTGATCGGGCTGTCCTGCGCTTGATCGTTGTCCTGTGGCTCGCTCTGATAGTCGTTGCCATCCAGCTCTACCATCATCACCAGCGGGTCCCACGGGGTCTGCCATTCCACGCCGCCGAACACGCCCATGTCGCCCTTGAACAGGCTGTTGAGGGAGAACTCGCCACCCTGGTCACCGCCGGTCTCGCCGCGACCGGGACGGTCGTTGTAGCTGTCGCGTATCCAGCCGATGGGGTTGGAGAGATCCCCGCGAGAGCCCAGATACCCCCAGCCCAGTCCCAGCGTGAAGTCCAAGTCATACCAGCGCTTGCTGGCGACCAGATATTCACTGCCGAACAGGCTGGTACCGCCCATGTCGCGCAGGCCGACCGCGAGCTGCGGCAGATAGCGGCTCTCTTCCCACAGGCGGATCTTGGCATCGACCCCCTTGTCCAGATAATCGCGGTCACCGGCGATGGATTCGCCATACAGACGGTTGGTGACCTCGGTATAGCGAAAGCCCACTTCCAGCCAGTCAAGCGGCTGCAGGCTGACGTTATAGCGCTGATACGGCTCGACCTGGCTGTAGGAGAAGTGGATGCTGCCCGGCTTCTGCATGCGCGCGGTCGGTGTCTGCATCAGCCCGACGCCGCCGAAATCCGATTGGCCATGCCCCAGGCCGCTCAGGCGGCTCTCGACGGGCTGCGGACCATCCAGCACGCCGGCGTGGCTCACGGGGGCCAGCATCACGCCCGCGCTGAGCAGCGCCAGCCTGCGGATGATGCGTGGCAGCGGGGCCAGACGCGGCCGGGCCTGCATGGCGGGAGAAGAGGGGAAATGATGCATGCTGTCTGCTGCCATCCTTTGCTTGCCTGAGCGCGAAGCGTGCGGCGGGTTCATGGACGCCTCGCTCATGGGGTCTCACTCTCGTCGGATGCGGGCGCCGACGCGTCGGCGGGGGCGTTGTCGGCCGCCACCTTCGCCTCAGCCGTGCCTTCCGGGGCTTTCGCTTCTGCCGCCTCAGGAGAGGCGTCCAGCTCACGCAGCGACAGCAGGTACTCCGGCGCCTGGGGCTGGCCAGTGATGGCATCCAGGCTGCGGCACGCCTTGCCCGGCCATTGCAGGCTCAACCATTCCGGCAGGCTGCGATTGACCCAGGCCGCCGAGGGCGAGAGGCGCGGCAGATGGATCACGACACGATCCCCCGGTGCCAGCGTGTAGGGCTGCTCGTTCCAGGCGCTGATGCCGCGCTCGATCACTCTGCCGCTGAGCGTGATGACACTGGCGCTCTCGGCGCTGGTCCGTGCGCCCGGCAGGCCGGCAATGGCCTCGCGCAGGGTCAGCTCCGGCCGCCAGTCAAGCTGACGAACGCCCACGGCGCTCCACAGCTGGAGGCGAGTCTCGGGCTGGCATTGCCCGATCCAGTCATGCGTGCTGAGCGGGATATCCAGGCGCGGGAAACGCCACAGCGCGATGGGATCGATACGCCCCACCTGACGGCCGCCGATCGGCGTGCGCTTGACGATCTGCATCCAATGCTTGAGCCCGGCGGCGGGCAATCGCTCATCGAACACCGCCTGTGAACTCAGTTGACGCAATTCGAAGAACAGCCGACGCCCCAGCTGGCGAGAGTGCTCACGCGCCTGCCGGGTCGCCACGAAGGTGTGCGGCCATTCAATGCCGTGCTCACCCCTCAGTTCGGCGAAGTGACGTGACAGTGCCTCGCTGATGGTCAGCGTGGTGGGTGGCTGAGCGCGATCAGCCGCGGCATCAGCGGCAAACGCTGGCGCAGGCGTCAGGAATGCCCCTGACGCGGCCATCAGAGAGCCGAGCAGTGCGGTGGACAGGACGGCCTTCAGACGTGTTGGCAGATAAGGTTTCACGACACCTCGACGAACAGGAGAATGGCCGTCGGCTCCCCCGCGAGGGGCGACGTGATCAAGGCGCTGACGCCGGCGGCTGTCATGCCATGTACCTTCTTGCCAGGCACTTTCATACCGGGTACCACGCTTACCACCAGGCACGTGCCACCTCCCAATGCCAATGGGGTGAGTCAGGCCAGGCCTGAACCTCTGCAGCCCAGATTCTGGGAGAGGCAACCGGTGTCATGGCGGGGGCCACCGCGTAGTGATTGACGCTCAACGAGCCGTCGCTCCAGTGAATGCTCTCCTCACAGCGGGCGACGCGTTGCTCGCCAAGCGGGAAGGGCTGCACGCTCGGCGCGGCACACGACCAGTCGGCACGGCCCTGGGCATAGCCCTCGGTGCCATCGGCGCGTTGCCAGCGCGTGCGTACGTGGTAGCCGGGAGCAGGCTCGCCAGCGGACAACGCGGACATCAGCGTGGTCAGGCGAGTCTCGCGATGCATGTCCAGGAGGTCGCTGTCGAAGCCGGCAGTGCCGGTCAGCCAGCCGTTCTCCAGGCGAACGAAGGCGTGGTCCGCGGTTTCAAAACGGGCCAGTTCTGTCGGAGGCGACGAGGGGGGCGTCACTGTCTCGGCAGAAGTGGCAGAAGATGACGAGGCTGCCGGTGAAGACAGCTCGTGGTCTGCTTGTGTCGGACTCGCGTCCGTGGCGCTGGGGGGGCGGGAACTGACGGTCTCAAGTGACGCCAGTACCACCATGCCGGTGTTGCCGTCGTAGCGCAGACGCAGCGACGCGTAGGGCAGGGCCCGCGCGCGCTCGGCATCGAATTGATCGCTGCCGAACACGGCGCTCGCCGTCTGACCCAGCTGCCCCTGCTCAAGCGCGGAACAGCCGCCAAGCAGCAGTGCGCCGGACACGAGCAAAGGGGCCGCCAGGCGACCCCCCATGCTGATGGATGTCGAGATCATGATGATCAGAAAGTACCTGTCGTGCCGGTGGTGCCTGTCGTCCCGGTAGAACCGGTGGTGCCGGTCGTGCCCGTGGTACCTGTCGTGCCGGTGGTGCCAGTGGTACCGGTGGTACCTGTCGTGCCGTCACCATCGCCCGGCTCGCCGCCTTCATCCGGGTTACTGCCATCGCCCGGATCGGTGGTGCCAGTGGAGCCGTCGCCATCACCTGGGTCGGTGGTGCCAGTGGAGCCGTCGCCATCGCCCGGATCGGTGGTGCCAGTCGAGCCGTCGCCGTCACCCGGATCGGTGGTGCCAGTGGAGCCGTCGCCATCACCTGGATCGGTGCCGCCGTCGCCCGGATCAGTGCCGCCATCGCCACCATCACCCGGATCAGTACCGCCGTCGCCGCCGTCACCCGGATCCGTTCCGATATCGCCGCCAGTGCTACCACCACTACTGCCATCGCCACCAGATGCGACAGTCGCCGCGACGCCCACTGCCGCTGCGAGGCCAGCGGCAACGGCGGCGATGCTGCCGGCTGCCATGCCACCGGCTGCGCCGGCACCTGCGGCAGTGCCACCACCGCTGCTACTGCCCGTACTTGTGGAAGAGCCGGTGGATGTCGTGCCCGTCTGCGCTGGCGCTTCACTTTCCGCGCGCGCGATCCCGGCAACGAGAGGGGATAGCGCCAATCCCGCGATGACCAATGTTGTAGCAGTACGTTTCATGAGAGGGCCTTATCTCCTGCAGAGTACATCTGCACATCTGGTTGTGATCGTGATGTCCTGCCGATGGGTTCCCTATTGGCACCAATCGGCAGGTCATGCACATTTTTGTGACAAGACTTGAACAGAGTTGGAACAATGCGCCCGGCATGCGATTGAAAGAAGCAAGCGTACACTCAAGCCATGACATTCTCATCAATGACAGGTGAAATCAGTTGAAGCATGGCGCATCTAGTGATAATGCGAGCCATCTTAGCGTATTCCCATTCTTTAGAGAATCTCATTTCACCCGCTGGCAGAGATATGGGAGCCAATGTGACGTCTTCACCTGCCGAAATCATATCAGGCCTTATATCTGTCAGGGGGCTGAGCTTACTAAATCCGACGAGTGAAAGTCATTATAAGAAGGTGCTTAATTAATCTCTTGGGGATGGTTTGTCTAATGCTTGTCGGGGCTTGTTGTGGTCCTGAATGTATATTTGCGTATCGTTGTGTAACTGTTTGGAGGCGTGTGAGTACTGCTGCGTCGCACATAGCAGACGCATGGTGGGTATTGTCAACTGTGATCAGTACAGTGAAAAGTGGGTCAAATAACAGGAAATTGTTTTTATATCAGTAGCTTATCAGATATCTGGTGCCAGAATCTCACGCCTGGACCTGAATGAAATGTGAAAAACTGGTGGATGAATTGCGTGATTTTACAGTATGATGCTCACCTTATTTGTCACCGCCGTGTTGCGAAAAGGCGACAGGGTTGGCAAGGATGCGAACCAGATTGATAGGAAATCAAGCACCACAGAGGTTGTCGTGTGCTCCTCTGGCAAGTGACACATTCTCCTACCGCTACTGCTGGCAATCTTCTTTCTTGTCAATCACGCCTGCATCTGACTCGCTGGTGACGTGCTTTTTTGCGTAAAAAAGTTCTTGTACTGCCAATGTCATGGTTGAGTCACTCAAACGCTATAGCGTCAAGACACAAAGCAACTTCATGAGCTCGACATGCCTGCGTGTGATGGATGAATCCTCACGCCTCAAGGCGATGCTCACTATGTGCTTTCTGTCTTGAGGTGATGCTTTATGTCTCGCCTGATGAAATCAAGAGAAGGAGTCAAGGCCATCCGGCATTGAACTCGAGAACTTCGTTTCAAGGCGCCACATTGCATTGCCGCTTTCCCTATGACTTCTCGTAACGCCCTTTCCAGGGTGGGGAAACGTTCGTCTTAAAATTCTTGAATTGTTTCCATCGTGGAAGCAATTCTGTCGCGTCATCAGCAGTCTCTGCTGGTGGGCGTGTCCGGGCCTTGGGGTAAGCGCCGTCATATACCTCAGGGCGGTAGCGTGCCTGAACGCTGAATGGCTCAGAGGTGCACCACCTCGGTTCCTGGGCACCGAACCAGCGTTTCTTCCTGACGATCCATCGTCTTTCATCGCTTCAGCACTCATGGCGGATGTGCCTTGCCAAGGCGCGCCGGGTGAGCTGCTTACTTCATCTTGCAGGTTTCGGGGGTTTTACATGATCAAGGTCACCATGTTTGGCAAGGGCTGTGCGCTGAAGCCGCGCCCCCGCCTGGCAATGACCACCGCGCTGTTGATTGCCATGTTGTCTACCACCGGCTGTGCCTTTGCCCCCGGTGGCAACATGGATTATCAAGCGGAAACGGCTCCCCTGGATGACGCGCTCGAGGTCCGGCCCATCACCTTTGGCATGGTAGATGCCCTGAAGGACAGTCACGGGAAGGCCCAGCGTGACAACGAGAAGCTGGAACAGCAGCTGGCCGATTACGATTACCGTATCGGCCGAGGGGATGTGCTCAACATCATCGTCTATGACCACCCCGAACTGACCATCCCGGCCGGCTCCGAGCGCAGCGCCATCGAATCAGGCAACAGCGTTCACAGTGACGGCACCATCTTTTATCCCTATATCGGGCGCGTGAAAGCGGCGGGGCTCACCGTCAAGGAATTGCGGGCGGTCATCGAGCGTCGCCTGTCCGGCTATATCGCCTCCCCGCAGATCGATGTGCAGGTGGCGGCATTCAAGTCCCAGAAGGTCTATGTCACCGGGCAGGTGGAAACCCCGGGAATCCTGCCGATCACCAATGTGCCGCTGACCATCCTCGACGCCGTCAATCAGGCAGGCGGCCTGTCGCCGCTGGCCAACTGGCACGACGTGGTACTGACACGTGATGACAGTGATGAGCACTTCTCGCTGTATGACCTGCTACAAAACGGCGCGCTGAGCAACAACCGTCTGCTGCGCGACGGCGATGTGCTGCACGTGCCGGATGTGGGCAATCAGAAGGTCTACGTGATGGGCGAGGTGCAATTGCCGGGCAGTCTGGCGATGGGCAATTCGCGTATCTCGCTGACGGATGCCATCGCACAGTCTGGCGGTATCGATGAAGGTCAGGCAGATGCCAAGGGTATCTTCGTCGTGCGGCGCGCGGACACCAGCACTGGCAAGCTGGCGACGGTCTACCAGCTGGATGCACGTGATTCGGCGGCCTTCGTGATCGGCGCGGAATTCATGCTTCAGCCTTCGGATGTGGTCTACGTCACGGCCGCGCCGCTCAGTCGCTGGAACCGTGTCGTCAATCAGTTGCTGCCGACACTGACAGCCGTCTATCAGGTGACGCGTTCCGCCAGTGATTTCGATGATCTGCGCAGTGATGATTGATCCGCGTCATCCTCCCGTCTCCCTCTTCATTACCCACTACCACTGGTTCTCACGAGAGCCGCAGCACTCGAAGGGTGTTTCATGAATCAGACCCCGCAACATACGGCCACTGGGGCGATGTCAGCGCCTGCCACTCGCGACAACGATGACGATGCGATTGATCTGGGGCGCCTGTTCGGCATTCTGCTCGATCACAAGCAATGGATCATCGCGATCACTGGCCTGTTTGCCGTCATCGGGGTGGTCTACGCGCTGTTGGCGACGCCCATCTACAAGGTGGATGCCCTGATCCAGATTGATGATGCCCCTTCGACCAATCCATTGGCTGACGTCAATTCGATTCTGGGCAAGGAGCCGCCGTCACAGTCCGAGATCGAGATCATCCGCTCGCGGATGGTACTCGGCCGCGCGGTGGACCTGCTCAACCTGGATGTCACCGTCACGCCGAAGCGACTGCCGCTGCTGGGAGATTTCCTTGTGCGCCGGGGGGTGGAGCGCCCGGATTTCGCTCAGGGTTGGGCAAGTACCTGGGCAGGGGAGAGCATCAGCGTCAGTGAGATGCCTGTCGATGAGGCCATGCTGGGTAGCACCATTACCCTGCGTGTCGTCGATCATGCGCATTACGAGCTGATCCAGGACGGTGAGTTGCTGGGCAAGGGGCGCATCAATCAGCTGGACAGCTTTGCCGATGGTCAGCTGAATCTGCGTGTCACTGCCTTGAATGCCGCCACAGGCGCGGAATTTGAGCTGACTCACATCAGCCGCATGCAGGCGATCGAAGATCTACGTAAATCATTCTCCGTCTCGGAGCAGGGCAAGGAGACCGGCATTCTCTCCTGGTCGATGACGGGCGAGCAGCCGCGTGAGCTACAGCGCACGCTGAATACCATCGCGGATATCTACTATTCACAGAATGTTCAGCGTCAGAGTGAAGAAGCGCGCAACAGTCTCGAGTTTCTCGATAACCAGGTACCCAAGGTGCGTGCCCAGCTCGATGAGGCGGAATCGCGCCTGAATGCGTTCAGGACGTCACGTGACAGTGTGGATCTCTCACTGGAGACCCAGTCAGTGCTGGAGCGCATCGTGAATCTGGAGGCCCAGGTCAATCAGCTGGAACTGACCGAAGCCGAGATCGCCAAGCGTTATACGCCTAGCCACCCCACCTACGCGGCACTGCTCGAGAAGAAGTCTCAGCTCAAGCGCGAGATGGACAAGCTGAATGCTCAGGTGAAGGACCTTCCGGAAACCCAGCAGGAAGTGTTGCGCCTGACACGTAGTGTGGAAGTGACTCAGGCCATCTATGTGCAGCTGCTGAATAAAGTGCAGGAAATGGAGATCGCCAAGGCCAGTACGGTGGGCAATGTGCGCATCCTGGACGATGCCGGTATCTTGCCGCAGCCCGTCAAGCCGAAGAAGGCCATGATCGTGGTCATCATGACACTGCTGGGTGGCATGCTGTCCGTCGGTGTCATTCTGCTGCGTGCGGCGTTCCGGCGTGGGGTGGAATCGCCGGACCAGCTGGAAGCGCTGGGTCTGCCGATGTATGCCACCATCCCGCTCTCGGATGAGCAGGGCAAGCTGAGCCGCAAGGTGAAGCGCGCGACAGACAAGCACTCACGCAAGATTCCCAACGGACTGCTGGCCGAACGTAATCCCGCGGATCTCGCGATCGAGGCCTTGCGTGGCCTGCGCACCAGCCTGCACTTCGCCATGCTGGAATCCTCATCCAACACCCTGATGATCACCGGCCCCAGCCCGGGGATAGGCAAGAGTTTCATTGCCGCCAACCTGGCGGCTGTCTGTGCCCAGGCCGGGCAACGCGTGCTGGTAGTGGATGCCGACATGCGCAAGGGCCACATGCACTCCATCTTCGATGAGCGCTCCGAGTGTGGCTTGAGTGACTACCTGGCAGGCAAGAAGTCGCTGGAAGAGGTCATTCGCCCCGTTTCCGCACTCGAGACACTTTCCTACGTCGCGCGAGGCATTGCGCCGCCCAACCCCTCGGAACTGCTGATGAGTGCGCGCTTCCAGGACTTCCTGACTGCGGTCAGCGAGCGTTATGACCTGGTCATCATTGACTCTCCGCCTATCCTTGCCGTCACCGATGCCGCCGTCATCGGCAAGCATATGGGCACGACACTGCTGGTCACGCGCTTCGAGGTGAACGCGCCCAAGGAAGTGGAAGTCTCTCTCAAGCGCCTGGCAGCTTCTGGCATTGCCGTGAAAGGCGGAATCCTCAACGCCATGGAGCGCAAGGCCGCCGGCGCCTATGGCGAGAATTATGGCTATTACAACTACAGCTATAAATGATCCCGCTGTATTCCGTCATCAGTCATATTGAATTCGAAGGGAACCAGACATGAAAGACATGAGCTCTACCATGGAGCATCAACGGCGCTATTCACGTCACTACGAGCGCTTGCTTGCCAGCAAGCGCCTGCAGACATTCTTTGGCGTGCTGCTGGTTGTCGTACTGCCTGCCATGTACCGCTGGGGATTCGATTTCTGGAATACCTCCACCTTGGCACAATGGAATGCGATTCTGGGCACCGCCGCCGCCTTCACCTTGTCCCTGACGCTGATCAACCGTCTTTGCCAACTGCCGGGGACACGCTCCTTCACGTATGTCATTCCGACAGTTGCGGCTTCCTATACCTTGCTCATCATCATCTGCGGTGTGCTGGAAATCGAGGTGTCACGTCTGCAGGTCGGGATTTCCTTCGTACTGGCCATCGTCTTCGGTGGGGCCTTCTACTATGTCGACAGCAAGCTGACCACCAAGCGCATGGCAGTGGTGCCCTTCGGGAAAGCCCCTTCCTTGTGTGATCACCACAGCAAATCAGTGTACTGGTATGCGATGAAGGAACCGACGCTGGTCGGGTTCAAGCGTATCGATGCCGTGGTTGCGGACCTGCGGGCAGATCTCCCCGAAGAATGGCAACGTTTCCTTGCTGACTGCACGATACATCGTATTCCGGTGTATCACGCCACCCAGGCCCATGAAATGATCACCGGCAAGGTACTGCTGGATCACCTCTATGCCAACGAATTTGGCTCTCTGACGCCGCGCGAAGACTACGAAGTCATCAAGCGCGGCATGGACATTCTCGCCGCGTTAATCCTGATTCCTTTGCTGACCCCTGTCATGCTGTTGACGGCACTTGCTATTCGTCTGGATAGCCCGGGCAAGGCACTGTTCTGCCAACCGCGTATGGGGTTCCACTGCCGCCCGTTTACCGTCTACAAGTTCCGTAGCATGTATACCGACATGAAAGGCACTGGCTTTACCCAGGAAGGCAATGATCCACGTATCACGCGCGTGGGGCGATTCATTCGCAAGTGCCGTCTGGACGAGCTTCCCCAATTGTTCAATGTCTTGAAGGGTGACATGAGCATGATCGGACCGCGCCCTGAATCCATGAGCCTGACGGAGTGGTATGAGAAGGATGTGCCGTTCTTCCACTACCGTCATGTAGTACGTCCGGGTATAACAGGTTGGGCTCAAGTGGAACAGGGCTATGCAGCAGAAGTAGAAGGGATGATTGAGAAGCTTGAATATGATTTTTACTACATAAAGAATTTTTCTTTTTGGTTAGATTTATTGATTATTGTGAGGACAATAAAAACTGTAGTCCTAGGAAATGGAGCAAGATGAATTATGTTGATTAAATAAGTAGAGGAAGTCACTTCTAAACAAGGTAAGTCTTTACACTTCTTTTACCTGATATCTTCATTATACGGAGATGTTATATTTTTAGTAAATATTTTTTGGATGATAAGTTTGATATAAATAATTTTAGGTAGTCTGTATTATTTCAGCAAAATGGATTCCTCGATAATATTACGACTGAGCTAGAAAAGTTGATTTATATGCGTGTTTAATGATTTGTACTTTGGTAAAAAATAGCATGCCGGTTATATTTCAAGATCATAAGTATGTTCAGAAACATCTATGTTAGAATTTGTGATTTTACTTTAATCATTATTAATTCCAGTGCAAATTAAATATAAACTCCATACGCCTTATTATCTAGGAGAAACTAAGGTATTTTCTAAGCACTATGAATTCAAAACAACGCTAGTTGGTAGATTATGGTGATAGATAACACTTCACGAATCATCATTTTTAAATGATGATTCGTGAAGAAATATTATCATCCGTTATGATAAATTACCATGGCACTTCAAAGTAGTGTAATTCTCCTATGAATTCAGGATGAGCAGCAGAAATTAGTAATAGAGTAATTTTTATTAATAGGCCATTACGCAATGAAAATACTAAGTGATACTCTTTGGGTGTTTTTTGGAAATGCATCAGCTAGGCTGATTTCGGGTATCTTCACAATACTATTGGCGAGATTCATTGGTTTAGAAGATTACGGTATTTTTGTGTTGGCACTAACATGTGGTGCTATTTTTTCACAATTTGCAGACTTTGGCCTACAGCAGACATATATAAGAGCTGTTAATCAAGAGTTAAAAAACGACAGGGGGTTAATAAATACAGCTCTAGTAATAAGATTTATCCTAGGAATAGCTGCTTGCATTCTTTTAGTTTTATACAGCCTTATTTTTGTAAAAGAAAGTTACTTGAAACCGGTCCTTTATCTAGGCTTACCATATATATTTGGAATGACTTTTTTTAATCTGATACAAGGAGTAGATTTTGCGACACAAAATATGCGTAGAGCATCATTTTGCAAAATTTTACAAACTATATTCATAGTAGGGTCAATTGCACTTTTTATAATAATAGCAAGTCCAGAGGAAGTTCATGCAACAAGTTTAAGTTTATTTTATGGACTAGCATCGCTTGGTGCAGGCTTTACGATACTTATAATTGCTATACGAAATAGCTACAAGTTGCCTTTTTTTGATATGAAGCAAGCTAAGATATTGCTTCAGGGAATAACAGGCTTTATGGGGACTAATATTTTCTTCATTTTATCTTCACAAATGCCTATACTGGTCTTACAAATATTTTCTAGTGCTATAGTTCTCGGAGCATTCTCATTAATTTATCGATTACCTCTAGTTTTACTTATGGTACCTACATCTATAGCTCAATCTTTTTACCCAAAGCTTTTCAAAAGCAACAATAGTCATATAGAGTACCGTAGTTTAATTAAGATTGAGCTGATAAGCTTGGTTACTTTAGGTCTTTGCTTAAGTATTTCTCTAGATTTTATGGCATCGACACTCCTACCGATGATGGTTGGTGATACAGACAAATTTATACTACAAGAGTTGAAATACGCATTTAGCGTTACATCTTGGTTAATAGTTATTATCTCGATATCTCAACTATTTTCGCAAATATTGATGACTACGGGCCATCAAGGTCGACGTGCCTTAGGCCAAGGATTGATTTTAATCGTCAGTATTGCACCTTACATTATAATTGGAAAAAATAATAATATTATAGAGCTAGCTTATGTTGTTGTATTAATAGAACTAGCTTTGTTATTAATGTATGTATATTTAGTAAGATGCTCCTTAAATAAGGATATAGTTAACTTTCTGGCAAAAGAGTTAATGCCTTACTTTATTGTTGCATTGAGCATAAAGTTATTTGAAACTTTAATACACTCGATGATAACTCCAGGAGTTGTAATAGATATAATTTTGGCAATGACAGCTTGTATCATTATCACTGGAGTATCTGCGATTAAACTAAACTTGAATCCATGGATGATAGTAAGAAGATTTAATAAGGTCTAGAGTTGCAATAAATAAAATTTTATGTAATGAGCAGTAGGGGCTTTCTTGAATAAAAGCAAGGTAAATAAGCAAATATTTTTTTTCCTAACGCTGTATGTTTTTTCAGTACTATTCTCGCCTACTATACGCATACCTGGAATTTCAGGAATGCGCGGGTTAACAGCAGACCATATATTATTGCTAGCAATAATATCTATATATTTTGTCAGTTGTAATAAAAAGTGGCGACAGGCATTCTCTATTTCAATAGATAGTCGTGTAGCTGTAGGTGTGTTTACTATAATTATAATAGCTATTGCAACATTCACTTCTCTATTAAGATTATTATTTGAAGAAGGGACTGTATCTCCATTTGTAGAAGTTGCACGATTGTATGGCATTTTCCGTCCAGTACTTATAATAATGTTAGGAGCTATATTTATACATATAAGTTTCGTTAACGAAAAAAATAAGATTTATGAGTTATACGCACATTTAATAGTGGTTCTTGGTGGTGGAGCAATATTAGTTGGACTGCTACAAGGCGCTGATTTTTTGCCTCTAAATGTGATTTTAAACGAATTCTATTCGCGAGATGCTGACTTTGAGTCTGTCATTAAATACGGGCGTGTATTTGGTACTTTTGACGGACAACCAAACGTATACGGGACTTTTTGCAGCCTTTATATACTTATATGTATTAACCGAATTAAATCCAGTAAAAGTGTATTTATTATTATTCCGGCAATTATTATAGGTGGCTTGGGTTTAATGCTCTCTGGGTCACGTGGAGCTTTATTAGGATTATTAATTTCGATTATTATTTGGTTAATATTGACACGTAGTGTCAAAACTTTTTTTATTTTCTTTATTCTAGGAGTTTGTATAACTTTAACAGTTTTTATAGGAAAAGACTTTGTACAAGAATCTTTGGTTGAGCGATTAAGTTCAGCAATAGGTATTAGTGGTACACAATCTGTTAGCTTAACTAGCAGTCGACTACCATATTGGAATACTATTTTTGATCTATTCTTAGACAATCCATTCAGACTTTTGTGGGGGTTACCTGGGAATATAATGCCACCTACAGATAATTTACAGTTAGCTTTAATGTCTTCTCTAGGGCTACCGGGTTTACTTATTTTTATGTCTTTCCTGGTGTATATAATAGTTCTTCAACTAAAATACCCGAACCCTAATAGTAAAGAATTTATATCAATTATAGTACTTATGATATTGAACGGCGTCTCCTATCCAACTTTTTTAACTGGTAGAATAGGAGATACATTCTGGATGATCGCATCATTAATATTAATATCCAATTTTTACGAAAGGGTGAAAAAATGAGAATTATGCAGATTGTGCCCAGCTTATATAATGCTGGTGGTGAAATATTCAGTGTTCAACTTTCGATCGCTTTAGCTGAGTTAGGACATGAAGTAAAACTTGTATCTATAGCCGAGGTTAATGAAGATAATTATCTTCTTAAACAAATATTGAGGTCAGAAATTCAATTTGAGTCTCTAAAGAAAAAGAATGGGTCTGGCATAAATATGTCGATTCCATTTAGGCTGGTTAATATAGTTAAAAATTGGAAACCGGATATAATACATACGCATTTAAGAGCGCTACCATATTCGATATTCCTAACAAAGTATAAATCGAAAAAGTTTCATACCGTTCATAATGTGGCGGATAAAGAAAGTGGGAGCAAAGTAAGATTATTAAATAAGTTATTGTTCAAACTAGGTTGGTGTCCAGTAGCAATATCCCCTATAGTGGGTAATTCTATACAAGATATATATAAAATTAGTGCGCCAATTGTTTCAAATGGTGTTGTTAGACCTATAGTAACAGTACATAAAGCAGAGTTTCTAAAGCATTTGAATATTGATTCTAATAATAAAATCATCACTCATATAGGTAGATTAATCGATACGAAAAACCAGCTATTATTGATTGAAGTCTTCGAAAGAATTGCGAAGTACGATAAAAATGTTTACTTATTTTTAGTAGGTAATGATCCCGTTAGGGGTGAGCCCTATTTAAATAAGTTGAATCAATCTATAAGTTCTATGGAGCCACATATTTCAAAGCGTATAAAACTACTAGGATCCCGATCTGATATTGGGAATATACTTCAAGCAACAGATGTATTTGTATTATGTAGTAAGTATGAAGGCTTACCATTATCATTGCTTGAAGCATTATCACATGGCTTGAGGTGTGTGTGTACAGATGTTGGCGGTATATCTGATGCTCTTAGTAATGATATTGGTTGGCTAGTAGAATCAGATAAATCTTATCAACTTGAAGAGGCCATAAATGAAGCTTTAGCAGAACAAGATGAAGAATATTCCGAAGATATAAAGCATCATTTTGATAATCTATTTTCTATAAAAAAATGTGCTCGTGGATATGAACTGTTATATAAAAATTAACCTTTGAGTTTTTTATGAGAATTTTAGCACTAGGACCTTTACCTCCAGAACTAGGTGGAACAACAGTTCTGTTTAAAGACTTTTGTAGAAAAATTAGAAACCACACTGATGAATTAGTGGTTATTGATATTAATGATAGGAGTTCAAATAAAGCTAAAAAGGTTTTTAATGCATTCAAGCTATTCTTTATATTCCTATACAAACTGTTTCAATGTGATGTAATCACACTCCATGCTTCCACCAAGAAATTTGTGATCTACGGGGCTTTTTTGAGGTTGGTATCATTAATTACTGGGAAACCGGTAATACTACGTGCTTTCGGAGGATCTCTAGACTTATTCTATAACCGGTCGGGTAAACTAAATAAATTTATATTCAAGCTTGCTGTTTCTAATACGCTGATTTTAATAGAAACTAAATATTTGATTAATTTTATAAGCGAAAAACACAATGGTTTAAATATAGATTGGTTACCTAATTCCCGATCTATAACTAAATCAGTGGATGAGGAAAAAGTACGAAATAATAAATTCATTTTTGTTGGGCACGTGAACGAAGCAAAAGGAATTAGAACAATAATCGATGCCTTTAAAAATAATTGGTTAGAAAACCATGATGTACAAGTTGATATAGTGGGGCCGATTACTCAGTCTTTCCCACAAGAGTGGTTAAATAATATTCCTGGTTTGAACTATTTAGGTGAAAAGTCTCCGGAAGAAATTCAACATCTTTTAGGATCTTATAGATGTCTAATACTTCCTACAAAATATTCAGGAGAAGGTTATCCTGGAGTAATATTAGAGGCATATGCGCAGGGTACTCCAGTTATTACAACTGATTGGCGATCAGTTCCAGAGATAGTTGTAAATAATTTAACTGGAATAATAGTTAAGCCTGATAACCCTTTAGAACTATATAAAGCGATGCACTATATAAGATTTGAAGATAGGGTTTGGATACGCATGAGTCGTAATGCACGACGTTACTCTAAATGTTTTGATTCAGATAAGTGGCATGGTACTAAATGGAGTGATTGGTTAAATAAAACATTAGGTAAGGATCAAAATAAATGAATGCTATGTTTTTGCAAAGAATCGGATATTTTTTTTACAAGCGTAAGGTGCCAATTCTACCGAAGCTACTTTCGTCATTGAATTATATTTTATTTCACTGCTATCTTCCGTCATCAATAGAAATAGGGAAAGGTACAAAATTAGGATATGGTGGACTTGGTATTGTTATTCATAATAGAGCTATTATTGGTCAAGATGTAGTTATAGCTCAAAATGTGACGATTGGAGGTCGTTCTAAAAACTATGAAGTACCTAAAATCGGTAATAGAGTATATATCGGAGCAGGTGCTAAATTGCTCGGACCAATAAATATTGGGGACGATGTATCGATTGGTGCGAATGCAGTAGTGATAAAAGATATTCCTTCTGGTGCGACAGCAGTAGGTGTACCCGCTAAAGTAATTCGATCAAACGCTTAGTCTATAATATCTCAGTATTTAGATAGATTATACATTTTTTGTGGCATATAAGTAGGTGATAGTAGTATATGAAAGAGTACAAACAGACTATTAAAACTTTATGTGTAATTGGTACACGTCCTGAAGCTATAAAAATGGCTCCTTTAGTATTGGCCTTACAAGAAGATCAGCGTTTTGAACAAAGTCTATGTGTGACAGGACAACATAGAGAGATGCTAGACCAAGTACTAAGCCTGTTTGAGCTAGTCCCTGAACATGATTTATCAATAATGTGTCCTGGTCAAGACCTCACGGATGTTACGACCGCTATTCTTACAGGGATGCGTGAGGTCCTAAAGATAGAGCAACCTGACGTTGTGCTTGTCCATGGTGATACAGCTACTACTTTTGCAGCGTCGTTAGCAGCTTACTATGAACAGATACCTGTTGCTCATGTCGAAGCAGGTCTACGTACGGGAAATATCTATTCACCGTGGCCAGAAGAGGCTAATCGAAAGCTTACGGGAGCTTTAGCTGCAATACATTTCGCTCCCACAGAACGATCGCGTAATAATTTATTAGCAGAAGGTGTGTGTCCAGAATCAATAAGTATTACTGGCAATACGGTTGTTGATGCTTTATTTACTATTATTGAGAAGCTAGATACTAACCCAGAACTTGCGAAATATGAGGACTTACCTCTTGATTTAATCACGTTAAGTACAAATAAAACTATCTTAGTGACAGGCCATAGAAGGGAGAGTTTTGGTGGTGGATTTGAGCGTATCTGTCAAGCGCTGCGAGGAATAGCAGTTAATAATCCGGCTGTTAATATTATTTATCCTGTGCACCTTAATCCTAATGTACAAGAACCGGTGAATCGTCTGTTAGCTGATATACCGAATATTCACTTGATTGAGCCTCTGACCTACTTACCTTTTGTCGCATTAATGAATCTATCGGATATTATCTTGACCGACTCAGGTGGCATTCAGGAGGAGGCACCCTCTCTTGGTAAGCCCGTTTTAGTAATGAGAGATACTACTGAGCGTCCTGAGGCTTTAGAGGCGGGTACCGTCAAGCTAGTTGGCACCAACGTTGAAAAAATAACTAATGAGTTGAATTACTTGTTAAATGATTCTTCAGCATATGAATTGATGAGCCGTGCTCATAATCCCTATGGTGATGGTAAATCATGCGGCCGTATCTTAGATATTCTCGCCACTCATTACTCCTAAACACACGACTACAAGTGAATTAAAGTTATGAATTTTAATACTATTTCCGTAATTGGACTTGGGTATATTGGGTTGCCTACTGCGGCTGTTATTGCGTCTCGTCGTAAGCACGTTATAGGTGTGGATATCAGTCAAAAGGCCGTTGATACCATCAATCGAGGAGAGATCCATATTGTTGAGCCCGAGCTTGATATGCTTGTGCATGCAGCTGTCAATGAAGGTTATTTACGCGCGACTACCAAAGCAGAGCCAGCAGATGCCTTCCTTGTCGCAGTGCCAACTCCATTCAAGCGTGAGGAAGGCAAGACACATGTGCCCGATCTTACCTATATCAAAGCTGCGAGTTTATCTATAGCGCCTGTTTTGAAAAGCGGCGACCTGGTCATTCTTGAATCAACTTCACCTGTTGGTGCGACAGAACAGATGGAAGCTTGGCTTGCAGAAGCACGTCCAGATCTCTCTTTCCCTAGTCAAGTAGGTGAGAAATCGGATATCCGTGTAGCTCATTGCCCTGAACGTGTATTGCCTGGGCATGTAGTAAGAGAACTCGTTGAAAATGATCGAGTCATTGGTGGGATAACGCAGCGTTGTTCAGAGATGGCCTGCTCGTTGTACGAAATTTTTGTCAAAGGCGAGAGTATAATTACAACTGCTCGTACTGCAGAAATGGCAAAATTGACAGAAAATAGTTTTAGAGATGTAAATATTGCTTTTGCTAATGAGCTATCAATTATTTGTGATAAACTTAAAATAAATGTATGGGAGCTGATTCGTTTAGCTAATCGTCATCCTCGTGTAAATATATTGCAACCGGGCCCGGGGGTAGGTGGACATTGTATTGCAGTTGATCCGTGGTTTATCGTTAGTCAGACTCCTGAGCAGGCTCGATTAATACGTACTGCCCGTGAGGTGAATGACAGTAAGCCGCAATGGGTCATTGACCAAGTTAATCAAGCAATTGGTAAGTTTCTTTGTCATAACCCTCATTATACATCTAGAGATGTTACTGTTGCATGCTTAGGTTTGGCCTTTAAGCCCGATATTGACGATTTACGTGAGAGCCCAGCTCTTGCTATTACCCAAGATTTGCATGAACAACTTATTAGCAACTTACTGGTAGTAGAACCTAATATATCGACGCTACCGACGAGCTTGAAGGGAGCCACACTTTCAGGGTTAGAAGAAGCGCTTGAAAAAGCGGATATCATTGTACTATTGGTTGATCACAAATCATTCAAAAAGATTGAACTTGATCATTTATCTAATCGGTATCTCGTTGATACCCGTGGGGTATGGACTAGCTAAACCAACAGATTCTATCCTTTTAGCAGACAGTCTTCTTAGTTAAGACTATTTATCTTTTAGGTTTTAATAATTAGCAGCTGCACGTTTATTGCTGCCTACTTAACGAGTTTTACCAATGACGTCTAATCGGGCTACTCGCTTATTGCATACAATCCGTTTTCTCAAGCCTTCACAAATTGGCTGGCGTCTCTACTATCTTGCTTTGCGCAGTAGAGTGCGTCGGAAAGCTATGTCTGCACTGCCGCCTCTACTTATTCGTCCTTGGCAAGATATATGGATGGCTCCTGTATGGATGCCATCCTGTTGGGTTGGCAATAATGAATTTAAATTCCTCGGTGAGCGTGGTTTTTTGACCACAGAAAAGGACTGGCACTGTTCAGAAAAATCCAAACTATGGCTGTACAACCTACATTACTTTGACGATCTTACGGCTAAAGACGCAGAGACACGTTTTTCAATGCATTGCGACTTAGTATCAAGTTGGATCAACTCTAATCCAGAGCTTACTGGTAATGGTTGGGAACCCTATACTCTATCACTACGTATAGTGAATTTCATTAAATGGTTCAAGGGGCCAGTATGGAACAATAGAGAGGCTATTCCAAAAGCTTGGTGTAATAGCTTAGCACGGCAAGCTCAAGCACTTTCTGCACAACGCGAGTATCATATTCTTGCTAATCACCTGTTCGTTAACGGTAAAGCACTTACTTTTGCAGGGGCTTTTCTGCAAGGAGATTTAGCTGACCGTTTTCTGCAGGAAGGCTTGGCTATTCTCGATGCGGAAATTCCGGAACAGTTTTTATGTGATGGTGGTCATTTTGAGCGATCACCGATGTATCACGCTATTCTTTTATGGGATTTAGCTGATTTAATTAGACTTGCTGAGTGTAGTGATTTACCATCTTTAAAAAAACGAGTGTCGTTATGGCGCGATTATTTGGCTAGGGGGATGTACTGGCTTGAAATGATGTGTCATCCAGATGGAGGTATTAGTTTTTTCAATGATGCAGCCTTTGACATAGGCCCAACGTTTACAGACTTGAAGCGTTATGCGGTAAAATTGCAAGTATCGGACTTGAAACAATCTTGTCTGAAGACACCGTATATAGCGGAAGACTATCCCCTTGTTGTTCAGCATGCCGTCACTACCGGCTATCTAGCTGTTACTTGGGCTAAAAAATGTAAAGCTCTTCTTGACCTTGCCCCAATAGGCCCTGATTATCAGCCTGGTCATGCACATGCAGATACATTGAGCTTTGAGTTAAGCCTTTATGGTAGGCGTGTATTCGTTAATTCTGGAACATCACAATACGGCGAAGATAGTGAGCGTCATCGTCAACGATCAACACTAGCCCATAACACAGTTGCTGTAGATGGTGAAAACTCCTCAGAAGTATGGTCGGGGTTCAGGGTAGCTCGGCGTGCATATCCTGGTGAAGTTCAGATTGAGCGCGAAGAAAATTCACTGAGTATATGTGGTAGTCATAATGGCTATCAACGACTCAAAGGTAAAGTCTTACACTATCGAAAATGGAATTTTGAGACTAATCGGTTGATAATCGAAGATCGCTTAGAGGGCCGTTATAATCAAGCAGTAGCACGGTATTTTTGCCATCCAGATGTGTCTCTAACCATGTCTAGTTCTCATAATGGTTTTTTGACTACTCATGATGGACTAAAAGTATTATTATTTATTGAAGGTGGCGAGGCTAACATCGCGGTAAGTACTTGGCACCCGCGTTTTGGCGAAAGCCAGATCAATCAATGCTTGGTAGTAAACATGACTTCTTCTTGTTGCAGGGTTAGTCTCTCCTGGGACTAAAGCGCTGCCTTTATTCAATTATTCAATTTCTCAAACTAGAGCTTTTACCATGCGAATTCTTTTCCTCTCTGATAATTTCGCTCCCGAGACTAATGCTCCGGCCACACGACTTTATGATCATGCTATTCGCTGGGTGCGTGCAGGACATGAAGTCACAGTAGTTACCTGTGCACCTAACTTTCCGGAGGGTCTCGTTTTTAACGGATATAAAAATCGATGGTATTCAGTGGAGGAAATTGAAGGTATTCGTGTCGTACGTGTCAAAAGCTATATTACCTCCAATGAAGGTTTTCTTAAGCGCACCTTAGATTATATTTCCTTTATGTGTAGTGGTTTTGTTGGCGGTCTATTCCAAAAAAAACCTGATATAATTGTGGCTAGTTCTCCACAATTTTTTGCAGCGGTAGGCGGTTGGTTGCTATCTGTTGTGCGTCGTAAACCTTTTATATTTGAGCTGCGTGACCTATGGCCAGCTTCTATTGTAGCCGTGGGTGCTATGAAGGACAGCCGTATGATACGTATGCTCGAAAGACTAGAGCTGTTCCTCTATCGTCGTGCTCGGCGTATTGTAGCCGTCACTCATGCATTTAAGAAAGATTTAATCCAACGTGGTATTGAAGGAGATAAAATTGATGTAGTACTTAATGGTGTTGATCTTCGTCAATACTCTCCTGTTTCACCGGATTGTAATCTTCAGCATCAATATAATATTCAAGATAAGTTCGTTGTCGGTTATTTGGGAACTCATGGTATGGCCCATGCGTTGGACAAGGTCTTGGATACAGCTGTTTATCTCCGTCACCGAGAAGATATAGTATTTTTGTTTGTCGGTGCTGGAGCTGCTAAAACCGAGATTGAATCAAAAGCTAGAGATCTCAATTTGCAGAATGTTCGCTTTATCCCACGTCAAACCAAGGATGTAATGCCTAGTTATTGGTCGTTATGTGATTTAGCTTTGATTCCTCTGAGAGATACCCCTGTGTTCGAGAGCGTTATTCCATCTAAAATGTTTGAATGTATGGCAATGGGGATACCAGTTCTTATGGCACTTCCAGAGGGAGAAGCAACAGGAATCCTCCGTGAATCAGGAGCCGGTATTTGTGTTCCTCCGGAAGATCCAATTACCATGGCCAAGGCCATAGAGCAACTACAAGCTGATACTGAGCGGCGTGCCGCTATTCGCGAATGCGCTTTGAAAGCTGCTCAGATATACTCTCGAGACCGTCAAGCTGAAAAGATGCTAGCTGCTTTCGATAAAGCTAGATCTTAGATATATTTAACTCAATGATTCTTGATCATGACTTAGTTGCGAGTTATTTTCTGTACTTGATATGTACTTAACTGCAATGTATTGTTTTTTGGCTACAAAAATCTTATAATCATAAGTGTTTTGATCTCTATTGTTTTTCTTCAAGATTATAACTTAGTGATTATTGGTAATTATAATCATATGTTTTGTGTCGGTATCAGGTGTGATGCTTTCACATGTTTTATTGAGGAGTTATAGCGTATGAAAATTGCCATCGCAGGCACCGGTTATGTCGGTCTCTCCAACGCCATGCTGCTGTCTCAGCATCATGAAGTCGTCGCGTTGGATATCGTGCCGGAGAAGGTGGAAGGCCTGAACCGTGGTATCTCACCTATCGTCGATAATGAGATTCATGAGTTTCTGGCGCGTGGAGATCTGAATTTCCGCGCTACCCTCGACAAGGAAGAGGCCTACCGCGATGCCGATTTCGTGATCATCGCCACGCCGACAGATTACGATGCATCTACAAACTACTTCAATACCAAGAGTGTGGAGGCGGTGATTCAGGATGTGCGTGACATCAATCCAGACGCGGTGATGGTGATCAAGTCCACCGTGCCGGTGGGCTATACGGCTGAGGCGCGTGAGCGTTTCCAGACTCAGAATCTGATGTTCTCGCCCGAATTCCTGCGTGAAGGCAAGGCGCTGTACGACAACCTGCATCCGTCTCGCATCATCGTCGGTGAGCGCTCCGAGCGAGCTGAAGTGTTCGCTGGGCTGCTCAAGGAAGGTGCCATCAAGCAGGGTGTCGGTGTGCTCTTCACTGACAGCACCGAGGCAGAGGCCATCAAGCTGTTTGCCAATACCTACTTGGCAATGCGTGTGGCCTACTTCAATGAGCTGGATACCTATGCCGAATCGCGTGGACTGGACGCCAAGCAGATCATCGAAGGGGTGGGGCTGGACCCGCGCATCGGTCAGCACTACCACAACCCGTCCTTCGGGTATGGGGGATACTGCCTGCCGAAGGATACCAAGCAGTTGTTGGCCAATTATCAGGAAGTGCCCAACAACATGATCCAGGCCATCGTCGATGCCAACACCACGCGCAAGGACTTCATTGCGGAATCCGTGCTCAAGCGCAACCCGCAGGTGGTGGGGGTGTATCGCCTGGTGATGAAGTCCGGCTCTGACAACTTCCGCGCCAGTGCCATGCAGGGCGTGATGAAGCGTATCAAGGCCAAGGGTGTGGAAGTGGTGGTGTACGAGCCGGTACTGGAAGAGGACACCTTCTTCGGGTCACGCGTCATGCGGGATCTCGAGGCGTTCAAGCAGGAAGCTGACGTCATTCTGAGCAATCGCATGGCGGAAGAGCTCGCCGATGTGGTCGACAAGGTCTACACCCGCGATCTGTTCGGCAACGATTGATCTAGAGCGCTGGCTCTTAATCGAAAATACAACGCCGCATCCTCGTGATGCGGCGTTTTCATATGGGTTCACAGGGCACCGGGTAGAGAGGGCATAGGTGAAGACTTTCATGCTGCTAGCCTGATGCCAAGGAGGTGGGCAGTTGTGTCAGGCTATCTCTCCCATGGAGTCCTCAATAGCCCTCTGCAGCATGCGCCTGAGTGGCTCGTGCCATCCCTCATAGAGTCATCACTGGGTCAGGAAGGCCAGGTATGCCGTCATACGATTCCCTCGCTCGTTCAGCTTCATCCCCCGTTGACGCCGATGTTTCCTCGGTGACGTCGCGCCCCGTGTCCTGCGGCGTTTTCCTGTTCGGTCTGCTCAGTCTGGTCGTGCCCTCTGGCTATAGCATCGGGCCGGCACTGCTGGTGTTGCTCAGTGGCTATGGGTTGCTGCGCGAGCCTCGCACGCTGCTGCGCGCGCCTGGCAAGGAGGACGTGACCGTCATCGGCGTGATGGCGGGCCTCGCAACCTTGTTGCTGGTGAGCATCCTGCTGCAGGGGGATGCGTGGCAGACGGCGGGCGTGCCTATCCGCCTGTTGCTGGCTGTGCCGGTGCTGTTGCTCGTGTTGTCTTGTCCTCCGTCGCTGGGGGCGATGTGGGGTGGGTTGATCCTCGGCAGTGTGCTGACCGGTAGCTGGGCGATGTGGCAGAAGCTGGTGTGGGGTGTGCACCGCGCCGGTGGCTTTACCAATACCATCAATTTCGGCGATATCTGCATGTTGATGGGGCTGATGTGTCTCGCGGGACTTGGCTGGGCCATGAGTCAGGCAGGTGCCCGGCGGCGCTATTGGATACTGGCGCTGCTGGTTGGCGGGGCGTTCGGCATCATCGGCTCGTTGATGTCGGGGACACGCGGCGGTTGGATCGGCTTTCCCTTCGCGGCCTGGGTGCTGTATCGCAGTTATGGTGAGGTGATTTCACGCCGTGTGCTCAGGCTGGGCGTCTTCATGTGTGCCGGGGTGATCGCCTTGATGGTGATGACGCCGGCGACCGGTATCCAGCAACGTGTCGAAGCCGGTGTCTCGGATGTCACGAAGTACGTGGAGGACCGCAATGCCGGCACCTCCGCGGGGGCGCGACTCGAGATGTGGCGGGGGGCTCTGCTGATGATCGCCGAGCAGCCGTGGCTGGGCAGGGGCGAGACGGGGTATGCCGAGGCGCGTGATGCGATGATCGAGCGGGGAGAGCTGAGTCGCCACGTCCAACCTTATGAGCATCCCCACAACGAGTTTCTCGATGCCTGGGTCAAGCGTGGGGTACTGGGCTTGCTGGCGTTGCTGGCACTCTATCTGGTGCCGCTGCGACTCTTCTACCGTCGCCTGGACAGTGACGACCTGACATTGCGCTCACTGGCTGTCGCCGGCGTGCTGCTGCCGCTGACCTTCCTCGACTTCGGGATGACCTGGGTGATGTTCTCCCAAGCCAGCGGCGTGATGGTCTACGCCTTCTGGCTAGCGATCGTGTGGGGCACGCTGCGCGCCCACGAGCGACGCCTCGAGACACTGCAGGCACCCTGAGAGTATTTTGACCTGCGAAGGTGACAGGTCTACAGTACGCGCAAAATTTGAGCAATCGCTCACGACTATTCACGTGGGGTGAAGGAGGCTGCTTCACCGCTCAGGAGAACTGACATGCAAGACAAGCTCAAGATCGACATCGTCTCCGACGTGATGTGCCCGTGGTGCGTGATCGGCTACAAGCGCCTCGAGAGCGCCATTCAGTCACTCGGCCTGGAAGATAGCGTCGAGATCGAATGGCAGCCCTTCGAGCTGAATCCGGACATGCCGGCACATGGCGAGAATCTGCGCGCCCATATCGAGCGCAAGTACGACACCACGCCCAAGGCCAGTGCCGAGGCACGTCGCAATCTGACCGCTCTGGCAGCTGAAGAAGGCCTGGTCTTCAATTTCTTCGACGACATGCGCATGGTGAATACCCTCGAGCTCCACGTCCTGCTCGAGTACGCCGCCGAACAGGGCATGCAGCATGATCTGATGATGCAGTTCTACGCTGACTACTTCACCTTGCAGAAGGACATGTCGGACCGCGCCGTGATGGCGGACTCTCTGGCAGCGGTCGGGCTGGACGCCACCGAAGGTCTGGCACAGCTGGACGTCCCGGAAGCCCTCCAGCAGGTAAGGGCGCGCGAAGCCCATTGGCAGCAGATGGGCATCTCCAGCGTGCCGACCTTCGTCTTCAATCGTCGCAGCGCTCTGAACGGGGCCCAGCCTAAAGAGGTGTTCGAGCAGGTGTTGAGCGAGCTTTCGGGAGATCAGGCTTGAGCCTCACCGAATGAGGTGTCACTGAGGCACTGATTTCGGTAGTGACGATCCCGTGACAAAAACGCGGCCCCGCTTTTCAGCAGGGCCGCGTTTTTCGTTCTGGGGTGTGAACTGGCAGAACTGGCCGATCCGTCACGTGTGGACTGACGACCCTCAGAGCCCTGCCTTGATGTCGCTCAGCTGCTGGATGAGGGTCTCGAGGACGGCATCCACCTGGGTTTCGGTGTGCTCGCAGGAGAGGAAGAAGCGCAGACGGGCGCTCTTCTCCGGGACGGCGGGGTGCAGGATGGGCTGGACGTTGAAGCCGGCCTCGAACAGCTGGTTGGAGAGGCGTGCCGCCACCAGGGAGCTGCCGAGGATGACAGGCACCACCGCGACGCCCAGGCTGTCCCCGACATCCAGCCCCAGCGCACGGGCGCGCGTGAGGAAGTAGCCGGAGACGGCATGCAGGCGGGCGATGCGCTGTCTGGCATCGTCACCCTGGAGCAGTTCGAGGATCTTCAGTGACGGGGCGGCGACCTGCGCCGGCATGCCCACCGAGTAGAGGAAGCCCGGCGCGAAGTAGCGCAGCATGCTGACCAGCTCCTTGCAGCCGGCGATGTAGCCACCGCAGCCGGACAGCGTCTTGCTCATCGTGCCCATCCAGATATCAACATCACGCGCAGCGATGCCGAAGTGCTCCCTCAGGCCGAGCCCACGCTCCCCGAGCACGCCGAAGGAGTGGGCTTCATCGACCATCAGCCAGCAGCGGTACTGTTGCTTGAGGGCGATCAGGCGCGGCAGGTCCGGCACGTCGCCGTCCATGCTGTAGAGGCCTTCGGTGACGATCAGCACGCGCTCGAACTTGCCGCGCTGACTGCTGAGCAGGGCTTCCAGCGCGTCCGGGTCGTTGTGCGCGAAGGGCATGCGACGAGCGCCGGACAGCTGAGCCCCCACCAGCGAGCTGTTATGGATCCACTCGTCATGCAGGATGAGGTCCTTCGGGCCGAGCAGATAGCCCAGCGTGGACACGTTGGTGGCATGACCACTGACGAACACCACCGCATCCTCGACCTCGTAGGTGCGCGCCACCGCCGCTTCCAGCTCGCGATGGATCGGGCGCTCACCGGAGACGGCGCGTGAGGCCGACACCGAGGTGCCGTAATGGGCCGCCGCCTCGGCCGCGGCCTTGATCACCTCGGGATGACGGGAATAGTCGAGGTAGTTGTAGCTGGCGAAGTTGACCAGCTCGCGCCCATCGATGCGCGTGGTGGCGCCAGCGCAGCCTTCATGCACGCGGAAGAAGGGCTCCGGCACGCCGAAGGCGGCGCCGGCCTGCTGCATCATGCTCAGCTGCTGATAACCGGGCTGGCGATCGAAGCGCACGAAGTCATCGCTGATCTCCAGTGGAGCGGTTGTCCTGTGCGCGAAGATGTCGTCTTCGGGGCCTTGAGCCTGTGCGGTGGTGGGGCGAGTACGGCGTGCACGGGCCTTGTCCAGCAACTGCTGTTTCATGTCACTGGTGGAAGATCCGGGGGTATGACGTGATGCCAAGAGTCGAATTCCTTTCACGATGTTGCTGACCCAAAAACGGGCGCGAGAGCCGTGGCTCCCCGCCCGTCGGGTACGTGATGCATGTCGGCGCCGCCGTTGGAGGCGACGCGAACCTGTGACGATATGACTGGGACGTTACGGCAAGACGGGAGCCGGCGCCAGTCTCGCCTCGCCGTCACCGTCCTGCCGCCTTCGCCCGCGTCTCATCCTCCCGGCGGCTACTTGCTGACCATCTCGCCGCGCTCGCCCTGGGGAATGGCATCGCCACCGTGCTGCTTGACCAGCTGCGCCATGGCCTGATCTTCACTGCTGCTCTCGGCGTCCTCGCCATCGGCCGCGCTCATCTTGTGCATCAGACGCTCTGCCAGACGCCACAGGGTGGCAGCCTCGCTGATCATCATCACCGGGATGCTGATGCCCAGACGCGCCTCCACCGCCGTCATCAGCTCGACCCCCATCAGCGAGTCGAAGCCCATGTCATAGACGCTCTTGTTGACGTCGATGGCGGCCACATCGATCAGCAGGATCTTGCTGAGCTCGCCCTTGAGGATCTCGACGATGGCGGTCTGCAACGCCTCACCGCTCAAGCCGGCCAGGGCCGCGGCGATATCGTCCTGCTGCGCCTGACTGCCGTCATCGTCTCCGGCGCGCCGTGCGATCTCGTCAAAGCGCGGTGTCGCGGCCGTGGGCAGGAAGCGCGCCAGCGCTCCCCATTCCAGCTCCAGCACGCCCAGCGAGCGACCCGGCTGGCCGAGTGCCAGCGCCTGCTGATCCGTCACGATCATCTCGCCGAGACAGGCCAGGGCGTGATCCGCCATCAGCGCATCGCCGCCCAGACGATTCTTGAGCGCTTCGCGAGTCTTCTCGTTGCGCGCCAGGAAGCCGGCATCCTCGATCGCGCCCCAGCGGGCACAGGTGGCCGGCAGGCCACGCGCACGACGATTGGCGGCGAGCCCTTCCAGCCAGTGATTGGCTGCCACATAGACACTCTGACCGGGGTTGCCGAACAGCGTGGTCGCCGAGGAGTAGAGCACGAAGAAGTCCAGCGCATGCTCGGCACTCAAGCGATCCAGCAGGCGTGCGCCCTCGAGTTTCGGGGTCATCACTCGCTGGATGCGCTCGGCGTCCAGGTGACGGATCAGTGCATCGTCGATCACCGCCGCGGCGTGGATGATGCCTTTGAGCGGCGCGATGGCATCTTTCGCCTCACTGGCATCCGCCGACGTGACGAAGCGTGAGAACACGGCCGTGAGCGCCGCTTCATCGGCGACATCGCAGGCCAGCGCATGCACGCGCACGCCTTGTGCCTCGAGACGCGCGACACCTGCCTGTGCCTCGTCACTGGCAGCGCCGGAGCGCCCCAGCAGCACCAGTTCACGCGCGCCTTGTGCGGCCAGCCACTCGGCGCTGCGCAGCCCGAAGCCCCCGAGACCGCCGGTGACCAGATAGCTGGCCGCCGGGTCGAGGTGCAGCTCGCCGGACTGCGCCGCCAAGCCGCTGGTGCTCATACCAGAAGTCCCGGAACCGGCGGGAGCAGATTGCGCCTCGCTCAGCGGTGCCGCGAGGGAGCGCTGGGTGACCACCACCTTGCCGATCTGACGGGCCTGCTGCATGTAGCGGAAGGCTTCCACCACCTGGCTGGCATCGAAGGTGGTGTAGGGCAGCGGTGCCAGGGTGCCATCCTCGAACAGCGCCATCATCTCGCGGAACAGACGCGTGGTCAGGCCCGGGCATTCCTTCATCAGCTGATCGGAGTCGATACCGAAATAGCTCAGGTTGTTGCGGAACGGACGCAGCCCCATCGGGGTGTTCTCGTAGAAGTCACGCTTGCCCAGCTCACAGAAGCGCCCGAAGGGCTTGAGCACGCGCAGATTCTGGACGATGGCCTCACCGGCCAGCGAGTTGAGCACCACGTCGACACCACGTGCATCCACGCTTGGATCGCGCTGCTGGCGGGCGTCGAGATCGGCCAGGATGTCCTCCGCGAAGCCGTGGCTGCGCGAGTCATAGACGTTCTCGATGCCCATCAGAGCCAGAAAGTCACGCTTGGCGGGCGAACCGACGGTGGCGAACACCTCGGCGCCCAGCCACTCGGCGATCTGCAGCGCCGCGATGCCCACCCCCCCGGCAGCCCCGTGGATCAGCACCTTCTCGCCGGCTTCCAGACGTGCCAGATGCTTGAGGGCGTAGTAGACGGTGAAGAAGGTGGTCGGGATGGTCGCTGCCGCTTCCAGACTGACGCCCTGAGGCACGCGGGCCAGCGCGGTATCCGCGATCACCAGACGGTCGGAGAAGCTGGCGGGGCCGAAGCCGACCACCCGCTCACCGACCGCGAATTCGGCGTTGTCACCGGCGCGTGTCACCACACCGGAGAACTCGAGTCCCAGGCTCGGGCCGGAGAAGCCGTGCTCGATGGCTTCATCCGACAGCAGCCCGAGGGTGTACATCACGTCGCGGAAGTTAAGGCCGGTGGCCTCGACACGTACCTCGACGTCACCGCGTGCCACCTCGGGGAGATGACGCGGCTGCCACTCGAGATTGCGCAGCTGGCCCGGCTGACTGAAGCCTAGACTCACGCTGCGGCGATCCTGTCTGGCTGTCTCGCTCTGGCCTGCCGCCGTCTCGTGGGACGCCTGCTCGGCAGCTATCGCAAGCCTTGCCTGTGCAGGGGCTGTCACCTGACGCAGGCGCGTCGCGAAGCGGGCGCCATTGGCATCCAGCACGACTTCCTGCTCGTGATCCGGGGCTTCGACTTCCTGTACCAGCGCGTTGATCAAGGCTGACGTGCTGACGACGTCGCTTCCCAGTACCGGCGTGTCAAGCAGGCGGATATCCAGTGACTGGCTCTCGTTGGCCAGGCTGCGCGCAAAGCCCCAGCTGGCGGCATCGGCAGGCGCCTCGGTGGCAGTCGCATCCCCCGAGGGCGGCGATTGCCACATGGCGGCAACATCATGCGTGAGCACCCAAAGGGTCGGCGCCACCAGACTGTCATCCTGTTCCTGCGCCGCCTCGAAGGCCTGGGTGATCTTGGTGAGCAGCTGCTGGCGGGCACATTGCCGGGCGTTGGCGGCAGCGGCGTCGCTGGCCTTGGCCGGCAGCGCGACCAGATGATCGACGCTCGAGAAGCGAGCGAACAGCGCCTCCGGGGTGTCTTGCGGCGGCAGCGTCACGTGCGCCACCTGATGGCCTCGCGCCTCCAGGGACTGCGACAGCGACGAGATCAGCGCCTGGTCCGCAGCCGCCTGTGGGGTATCCAGCAGCGCGATTTTCAGAGACGTCTGTGGCACATCTGACTGAGCGGAGTCATCGGCCATCGCTTTGCTCGCGGCCAGCCACCAGGCACCGGACATCGGTGCCGCGCTGGTATCCGTCGCCGGCAGGCTCAGGCCAAGCTGGCCGAGCAGACGCTGCCACTGGACCATGCCCGGATGACTGCGCAGCTGCTCGCCATCATCCAGTGCCAGTATCGGGCCGCTCCAGGCGGCAGGCTCGCAGCCACACAGCAGGACCTCTGCGCCGGGGGCCAGGCGCTGCACCAGCTGACTGAGCAGCTCGCGGGCCTGAGACGGCGCTTCCATGTCCAGATGCACGATGGCGACCTGTACCGGCGCCTGGGGGCTTTCCCAGCCCTCGCTGGTGGTGACATCGATCAGCGGCAGGTCTTCCTGCAGGCGCTGGGCCTCGCCGAGCGCACTCTGGCTGGCGGCGAGGAAGGTGTAATCCAGCGCATCGAAAGACGGCTCACGCTGGTCGGCGAGACGCAGTGCTTCCAGTCGCTGTCCCAGCCACGGGCCACCGGCACCGAGTTCCAGCACCGACAGACGCTGGCCGGCGGGCAGTTCACCTAGGCTGCGGGCGAGACGTTGATCCAGCTGCGCGCTCAGCCACTGCCAGCCGGCATTGCCGACGGCGGTCTTGAGCAGGGTGGGGATCAACGGCTGGCGCAACTGTGCCAGTGCCGCTTCGGCGTCCTGGGTGAGGGTGTCAGTGGCGAGTCCCTCCACGCTGGAGACTTGAGCGGTAGGCGAGGCTTGCTCGGTATCATCCAACACGTCCGCCGCGGAATCTGCCTCGGTGCCGTCCAACGGGGTGCCGCCCAACGGTGTGCCGCCCATCGGCATGCCACGGTTGAGCCATTCGTCCAGGTGCAGATGCAGACGGCCTGCCGCATGCGTCAGCGGGAACTGCCCCGGATAGTCACGGACCAGCAGCTGCCAGATGTCGCGGGCCGCCGGCAGGTCCAGCGGGTGGATCTGCCAGTCGCCGCTCTCGCGGGATTCGGTCAGGCCCTGGGCACTGGCCCAGTCGAGCAGCACGCGGGTGAACAGCGGGCTGCGGCGCTGCCAGCGGGACAGCGCCTCGTGATCCAGATGCGGGGCTGCCGGATCGCCCGGCGCCGCGTGGCGCATCAGTGTCTCGTGCACGCTGGCCAGCATCAGGCTGTCGAGCAGCGGCTCCAGCTCATCACGGAAGCGTTGGCTATCTTCCAGCGGATGCGTGGTGTTGTCGCTGTGGGCAAGCTCGGGCGCCATCGCCTCGGCGACCAGCGATTCCAGCGCCAGGGCGGCGGCAGGGCGCGGACTCAGCGGATGCGGCGCCGCCGTCAGGGCGATATCCAGATAATCGAGGTGGGCCGTGCCATCGCGACCCAGCCGCACGGCCCGGAAGCGCGCTTCCTCGGCCACGGCCACGGCGCGCCCGTCAGCATCGTACAGCTCGAAGTCGGCGCACAGCGAATGCGGACCGCGCGAGCGCAGGACCACGCGGGCGGTAGTGATCTGTGAGGCACGTACCTGCTCACGCACCTGCAGGCGGCCGACCCGCACCGGCACGAACGCCATGCCATCGCTGGCGGCCGTCTGGCCCTGGAGCACGCCCAGCAGCGGGATGAATAGCTGGAAAGCGCTGTCGAGCACACCGGGGTGCAGGTGGAAGTCACCGTCCTGCATGAGCATTTCCGGGGTCAGCGCGAAGCGCGCCAGCACCTGCGGATGCGGGGCTGCGCCGACGGTGTGCCTGTTGACTGCGCCTTCGCTGCCATGCTCGACCCAGATCTGCTCGGCGGCGCGGAAGTGCGGGCCGTAGTGCAGGCCCAGCTGGGCGGCGGCCGCGATGTGAGCCTCGCGATCCAGGTCGGCGGCACGCGTGGGCAACGCCGGGGCGCGACGCTCCAGCAGACGGCCACGCGTGGCCGTAAAGGCGCGCGCTACCGCATGCAGGTTCCACTTGTCGGCATCTTCGGCGCGGGTCTCGCGGCTTTCCAGACGCATGGCACCGTTGCGGCTGTCGAGTGACAGACGCGTCAGGCGCAGGGTGGTGTCATCGAGCAGCAGCGGGGCGCGAATCTCGAAGTCCTCGAGATCCAGCACGTCGGGCAGGGAATCCTCCTCCGCGCTGGCGGCCTGCCATTCGTGGGCGGCCGCCAGACACTGCTCCAGATAGCCGGCACCCGGGAAGACGGCACTTTCGCCGACCTGGTGATCGGCCAGCCACGCGACCTTGCGGGTATCGAGCTGCGCCTCCCAGGTGAGCTGCTGCTGGGCGAGACGATAACCAAGGAGCGGATGCACGTAATGGCGCTCCAGCAGGCGCTGGCCTTCGCTGGTGGTCTTCACCCAGCATGGCGTGCGCTGCCAGGGATAGGTCGGCAGATCGACGAAGCGACCGGCCACCGGGAACAGACGAGTGAGATCCACCGCGCCGGAGAGCAGCAGACGGCCGCGCAGGTGCTCCAGCGCCTCCAGGCCATCATGACGGCGCTCCAGACTGGCCAGCACCTGTCCCGCCGGCGCCTCGTCACTGCGCGCCTTGAGGACATCATTCAGATAGCTGCGCAGAATCGGATGGGCACCGATCTCGACCAGCAGACGATGACGGCCAAGGTCCGCCTCGCAGGCGGACTGCCAGCTGACCAGCCGCGTGACGGCGGCCTCGAACTGCACCGGCTGACGGATGTTCTCCCACCAGTAGCTGGCGTCCAGGCGTTCGCCTTCGATCACGCTGCCGGTGACGGTGGAGAGGAAGGGGATGCGGGTGGCGCGGGGCGTCAGCCCTTCGAGCGAGGCGAGCAGGCCGTCCTTTATCGGGTCCATCGCCGGGCTGTGGAAGGCATAGTCGAGCCCCAGTACGCGGGCGAAGGTGCCCTGTGCGGAAAGCTCGGCACTCAGGGCCTCGAGCCGTTCGCGGTCGCCGGCCAGCGTGGTGCCGCGCGGGCCGTTGATGCCAGCCAGTGACAGCGAGGCCCATTGTGGCTGTTCCAGCCACTCGCACATCTCGCTCTCACCCAGGCCCACCGCCATCATCGCGCCGCTGCCGCGGGTGCGTCCCTGATGGTGGCTGCGCTGGAAGATGACACGGGTCGCCTGCTCGAGGCTCAAGGCACCGCTGGCCCAGGCCGCCGCCACTTCGCCCACGCTGTGGCCGGTGACGGCCACCGGCTGGATGCCGCGTTCGATCAGCCATTCGGTGATCGCCACCTGCAGGGCGAACAGGGTCGGTTGGGCGATCTCGGTGGCGTCGAGGCGGTTCTCGCCGTCCTCGGCCAGGCTGCCGTCCAGTTCCTTGAGCAGCTCGAAGCCATTGAACTCGCGGAAGGCCGCATCCAGTCGGGTCAGGCAGGCGCGCACGCTGGCGGATTCCTGCATCAGGGTGCGACCCATGCCGGCCCACTGACAGCCATTGCCGGAATACACGAATACCGGCCCACGCTCGCGAGTGAGGGAGGGCGCACCGGTCGCCTTGCGCGGCGAGGCACCGTTGTCACTCTCGGCGGGCAGCGGGGCGAGGCGGTCCGCCAGGGTGATGCGCGGATGATCGCCAAGCGCAGCCTCACCGCCCAGGGTCTCGAGGTCCTCGATCAGCTGCTCCAGGCTGTCGGCACTCAGCAGCGCGCCGTGCACGTGATGCTCACGGCGGGCCGCCAGGTGCCAGGCGAGGTCGTAGAGGCTCGGGGCGGCATCGTGCGCCTGCGTCTCGCGCAGATGCTCAGCCAGCTCGCGCGCCATCTGTCTGAGGGCCTCGGGGGAGCGGGCGCTCAGGCGCAGCGGCGGCGTCTGGTCGCCGTCAGCCGTCGGTTGCGCTAGCGCCGGTTCGGGGGCACTTTCCAGCAGCACGTGGGCGTTGGCGCCGCCGAAACCGAAGGAGTTGACCCCGACCACCAGACGGCCGGAGGCCTTGAGCTTGCGCGGCTGGGTGACGATGTCGAGATTCCACTCGTCGCTGCGAATCTTCGGATTCAGACGCTGGATCTTGATGGTGGCCGGCACCTCGCGGTGGGCGATCACACCCAGCGCCTTGGCCAGACCCGCCACGCCGGAGGCCGTCTCCAGGTGGCCCATGTTGCTCTTGATCGAGCCGATCGGCAGCGGGCTTGAGCGCTTCTGGCCGATGGCGGCACCGATGGCGCGGGTTTCCAGTGGATCACCGACGGCGGTGCCGGTGCCGTGGGCCTCGAGATAATCGATCTCGTCAGGCGTCACGCCGGCCAGTTCACAGGCGCGCTCCATCAGCTGGATCTGCGCGGCGGGGTTGGGCACGGTCAGGCCGGACTTGTAGCCATCGGTATTGACCACCGAGGAGGCGACGACGGCGAGGATGCGATCGCCATCGGCGAGTGCCTGATCGAGATCCTTGAGCAGGAAGATGCCGCCGCCCTCGGAGCGCGCGTAGCCATCGCCCGCCTCATCGAAGACCTGACAGCGGCCGGTCTTCGAGAGCATGGTGGCCTTGGAGAAGATCAGGAAGCCGTAAGGGTGCAGGTGCAGGCTGATGCCGCCGGTCAGCGCCATGTCGGTCTCGCCGCTGCGGATCGACTGGCAGGCCTGATGGAAGGCGACCAGCGATGAGGAACAGGCGGTATCCAGCGACAGGCTCGGCCCATGCAGGTCAAAGGCATAGGACAGGCGGTTGGAGGCCACGCTGGAGGTATTGCCGGTGGCGGTATTCGGGCCGATGGCGCTCAGGTCATCCGCCATGCGATAGGAATAGTCGAGACTCGCCACGCCCATGAAGACGCCACAGCGCGAGCCGCGCATCTTCTCGGCGGGAATGCCGGCGTGCTCGATGGCCTCCCAGCTCATCTCCAGCAGCATGCGCTGCTGAGGGTCCATGTTGGCGGCTTCGCGTGGGCTGATGCCGAAGAACGCCGGGTCAAAGCCCGAGATGTCGCCCAGCGAGCCGGCGGCGAAGCTGTAGCTCATCCCCGGTGCCTTCTTGTCCGGGTGCAGGAGGGAGTCCTTGCTCCAGCGGTCATCGGCGACTTCGGTCACCATGTCCTTGCCGGCCAGGAGGTCGTCCCACAGAGTGGCCTGAGTGGTGCCGGGGAAACGGCTGGCAGCGCCGATGATGGCAACGCGTCGGGTCATGAGAGGCTCCTGAACTTCTGAGTCGCGGCGCTGTGGCGAGCATGACGGGCGGTCGCCTCCAGCAGCGCACTTCCTAATGTGTCGATATTGGTGACGCGCGGGTCGCCCTTGCGGCATTGCTCGTCAGTCTTGAAAGGCCCGTCGCAGTCGAGGGCCCATTCCATCAGCTCCGGGTCCTCGTCGCGCACGGTCGCCATGGTCTGGCGTGCGGTGTCGTCGGATTCCGGCAGGGCGCTGGACCAGATGAAGCCATCGGTCACGCCATTGGGTTCTCCCAGGGTCGCGTAGACCTCGGGCATGATCGGTACGTGATCCCCATAGAAACACAGCAGCCCGCCGCGCGGCAGTCTGGAAAGCGCCGTGGTCAGCTGGCCGATCATCGCATCGGCGTTCACCAGGTGGCGCAGATAGATGCCGAGCTCCTGACAGTTGTCCGGCAGATCGCCGTCATGCCACTCCGACAGGCGAGCCGTGTCCAATGTCTCCAGATGCAGCGGCCCGTGATTCTCCATGGTGATCACCTGGATGAACAACGGGGTATCGCCCGCGGCCAGCAGACAGTCTTCCACCTTGGCAGCCACGGCGGCATCGCTGATGTACTGACCACACCTGTCGGCATCGCTGAAGTGCGCGATGTCGAGGAATTCATCGAAGCCCATGCGCTTGAGCACCTGATTGCGCAGATAGAAGGTGCCCGGATACGGGTGGATGCACAGGGTGCGATAGCCCAGCGCCTTGTAGCTGGCGGCCAGGTTGGAGACATCACGTCTGGCCAGCTGGTGATAGGGGTTGAACATGTGCACGCCGAGCTGCTCGGCGGTCAGGCCGGTGAGGAAGGCCGTCTCGGTGCGCACGGTATTGGCGCCCCAGGCCGGTACGGCCAGCCGCCCGCAGGGTAGCCCCTGAGACAGGGCGGTGAAGTGACAGCGGTCCAGATTCGGCAGCAGGTCATCGCGCACCTTGGGGTAGACGCGGCGCGCATCGAAGAAGGATTCGCTCTGAACGCTCACCACGTGGGGCAGACAGCCTGGTGCAGCTTCGTTGCCGATCGCCTCCAGCGCCTCACGCGCCGTCTGCCCAGCCGCCTGCAGGGGATCGTGATCCGGCATCAGCGGGCGACGGGCCAAGCGAGCGTATGCCAGCAGGTAGGCGACCATGCCGCGCTCACGCAGGTCATATTCCGGGAACAGCATGATGTCTCGAGTCAGTCGATTGCCGAGCACATAGGTCATGGCGCCGCTCGCCAGCAGCAAGGCGACCAGCGGTACCAGCCAGGCGCTGGTGTCATCGGCGTAGCGCGCAGAGAACCCCAGTGCGGGTTCCAGCCACAGACCCGTCCCGATCGCCAGTGCGCCGGCGCAGAGGGCGGCAATCGTCAGGCCGATGCCGAAGAAGGGGATATACAGCCGGGGATGCTTGATGGCGTCGGTGAAATACTCGAAGTCCTGGCTCAGGAAAGGCTCACGCAGCGAGACGTATTTGGTGTGACTGACCTGCAGCACCACCAGCCACAGGGCATTGACGACCACCACGGAAAACCACGGGCGTTGCGTGATCAGGGTGCAGAGCGCCCAGCTCGCGCACCAATACCCCACATGGGCGAGCTGGGCGCTCCAGGACCGGCGCCAGAAGACCACCGGTGCCGAGTCCATCTGGCGCAGGATCAGATGCTCCAGCACCAGCGTGACCAGCAGCCCTGCCAGCAGCGGCCAGACCATGAAAGACACGAACGCAATGACAAACTCCATGTAATGCCGACCTCGTTAGCGCTGCCACGGCAGCAGCGGTGTAATGTTCTGGCGCAGATCGCGACCGTCTGGAACCCTGCCCGCGATGCCTGGCATGCGTCGGACAGGGTGGGGGTGAGGCAGCCATTCAGTGAGTGTAATTGAACCATCCCAGCAGACGCTGTGAGATACCGGCTGGCAGCACGCTGAGCCACCAGCAGCCGAAATTGAGCGGGAAGGGGAAGCTGATGCGTGCCCGGTTGCGTGCCGCACCCTTGAGAATGCGGCGTGCGGCTTGCTCGGCGGGCATCTCGAAGGGTTTGGGGCCTGGCATCGCCTCGCACATCGGGGAGGTGACATAGCCGGGCATCACCACCGTCACGCCGACCCCGAACGGCTTCAGCCAGCTTCTCAGTCCTTCCCCGTAGGCCTTCACCGCCGCCTTGCTGCCGCTGTAACTCGGCGTGAGTGCCAGGCCGTGCCAGGCGGCAAGCGAGCTGAGCAGCACCAGCTGGCCGCTGCCTCGCGCCTTCATCGCCATGGCCAGGTGATGCGCCATGCCGAAGGTGCCCACCACGTTGGTCTGCAGCAGGCGACGTGCGTCTTCCCAGCGCTCGCCATTACCCTGGGGGCCGATGTCGGTGTTCATGCCGGCATTGGCGATGGCGATGTCCGGCACTCCCTGTGCGCAGACCTCATCCAGCCAGGTGAAGAGTGTCTCTTCATCGCACAGGTTGAGCACCGTGCACTCCACCTCGGCACCCAGTGCGCGGCATTCGCCGGCAATGGCATCCAGCTTGCGCTGCTTGCGACCGGTGAGGATCAGCGTGGTGCCCCGGGCGGCATAGGCACGCGCGAGCGCACCGCCGATCTCGCCGGTCGCGCCCGTGATCAGCACGCGGCGCAGGGCAGTGGCGGGACGCGAACTCTGTTGAGTTGCGCCATCCGGAGCTTGCTTTCCTTCACGCTGCTCGGTGGTCGTTGCGTCATCCCGTGCGGACGGTGCCTGGGTGTCAGGCTGCTGCGGGGGCATTGCCGTCATGATCGTCTCCCTTGAATCCCGACACTCACGGTCGGCAGTTCCCTTGCGTTGTTCATGGTCGTTCTTCTTGTGACCCTGGGGCAGACACGCGGCCTGCCTTCGGGGGTTCCGGCTCTGCAAGGCGCCTGATGGCGCTCTCATGATCAACGGTGGCATCCCTGCCAACGACGATCTCGATGTTCGGCCCGGAGGCAGGATCAGCAGCGACTCAACATCTGCTCAAGCGGCGAGCGCTCGGCACACAGTATCTTCGAGGCTCCCGTCACCGCGAGCTGCATGCCCGGCTTGCAGTAGAAGCCGCCATTGAGCTGCACGGTATGGATGACGGTGTTGCGGAAGCTGCGAAACAGTGTGGTGTCCGGCTTCTCGCCCTGAGTCCAGAACTCGTGCAGGCTGCCCTGGAAGGTCAGGCCGGGCAGGTTGAAGATCGGGTCGCCCATGCAGTAGGTCGGGCAGCGATACTGCAGCGCGACATTGCCGGTGGTGCTGTTGACGGTGATCATGCCTTTGGCATGCTGCAGCAGCTTCTCGAGATTGCCGCTTTCCAGATAGACGATGCGGCCGATCACGTCATAGCGGCGCTCGAGCTCTCGGATCAGCTTCGGGTAATCCACCAGTCCCATGTCGAGTGGGTGGTTCTTGATCACCAGGCGCGCCCCGCGCGGAGCGTTCAGGGCAAAGCTCTTCATCACTCGCTGGATGACTTCCTGCATGTTGGAAAAGCGCGAATGATGACGGATCTGGGCATCGGTATTGAGCTGCAGCGGCAGCAGGTAGAAGGGCGCGCCACTGTTCATCAGCTGTTCGATGCGTCCGGCATCCCGCCGCTTGTACCAGCGCATCAACGGCAGGCGCGTGGCATAGCCGCAGTATTCCTCCGCGGCATTGATACTGTGTGGCCGATAGCGCGGGAACAGCAGCGGATTGGCGGCACCGGCCAGATGATAGGTCATGTCATGACGGGCGCGCTCCCAGAAGGAGGCCTTGAAGCGCTGCGGCGTGGGCGCGTCGTCCAGTTGCCTGCCCGCCTCACGGAACCAGTCGGGGTCACGCGGCAGCAGGGAGTGGCCATTGACCCCCTCGCGCTCCAGCGTCACCCAGAAGGGGCGGAAGTAGCCTTCCTCGAAGACATGGGTACGAATCCCGAAGTATTCCGCCTTGAGCACGGCATCCCGATGCACGGGACGACGATCCCCGAACAGCACCTGATCCGTGACGTGGTGCCTGCGCCACAGCTCGGCGATCCATTCGCCGAGGTCTTCACTCCGGCCGCGGTAGGCGTAGGCCTTGTCGTGGCGCCAGTAGAAGCTGTCGCCACTGTTGAAGTTGACCTTGATGACCTCGTGCCCGTCCTGCTTCAGCTTGTGGGCAAGATGCAGGAAGAAGGGCGAGCAGACCCCTTGCAACAGCAGGAAGACACGCCGCTGCCCACCACCGGGAATGCGACGCGCGACAGGGGGAGGAGTCAGCAGAGAGGAAGGTGTGTCCTGCGTGGTCGGATGCATCACCCCGATATCTTCCGACAGCTTGAACAGCGGCTGCAGCGATGCCAGGCCGCGCGCTTCAGAGCCGCCCGACAGGGGAGAATGATGATTCGGCAACGCCAGACTTCCTTGTTGCATAGGTCAGTGCCTTCCAATGAATAGCGCACGATAGCCGCGGTAGAGCCTTGTTTTCCAAGGCAGGGTGATCTTGCGGGTGCCATTTCTCAGCATGGTGCGTTGTTGTTCCAGAATCGTGACAACCGTCTCGGCGTTGCAGTGATGCCCGTACACCGGGTCCACGTACAGCGGGTACTCGATCAGGGCACCCGCCACTAGCGCATCAAGACTCAGGCGCCGTGTGCGACGTTCACAGCTGACGCGATCATGGGTCAGCCCCCAGCCGGCATAGAACGGTAGCCCGTGGGTCGTGACTTCCACTCCGCGCAACAGTGCCTCGAAGCCCGCCAGGGAACACAGCGTGTGGACATGATCGACCTGTTCGAACAGCTGGCAGATATCGCCTGAGGTCAACACCAGGTTCTCTGGCGTGTTCTCGCCGGACATCTCCCCGCGCCGACCACCAGAGACAACGTCAGGATGCGGTTTGTAGATCATGTAGGCATCAGGATGCAATTCCCGCGCCGCTTCCAGCAGCTCACGGTGGGTCTTGATGCCCGGGCAGGCATGACGGATCGAGGCGTCCGACTCCACCTGGCCGACCACCAGCACGATCTCGCGCTCGCCGGCCAGGGCCCGCAGGTCCGGCAGGGCGTCATGTTCTGCATTGTACTTGCTCAGTCCCAGCGCAATGATGCGCTCCCGAAGACGACGCGCCCGCGCAAGTTCATCGTCGTCAAGCGCGTGGTGCTCAAGCCAGTCCTCCAGCGTGCTGGCACGCTGGGCATCGAAATGCATCGCCTTGTCGTCGACGATCAGCGACAGGGGGCGGGTGAGATCCACTCCCAGACCGACCGAGCGCAGAAAGCCGTCTTCCATCATCCAGAGTTCGCCGCCGGCTGATCTGACCTTCTCCTGGCGCTCTGGGGGCGTGCGGCCAGCCCAGCTCAGGACCTTCTGTGGCAATGCGGAGGCAGTCGGCTGAGTGAGACGCTCCAGTGCGCGTTCAGGATGCTTCTCGAAGCGAAGTTCCGACCATGGCCCCAGGAAGAAGCCGATGAACTTCTGTTTCCATCCGGAAAACTCCAGCCCTTGCCACTGTCCTGCCATGCGTGAAGCGACTCGTTTCTGGTCTGCCAGCAGCTGAAGGACCTCCTCCAGCGAAGCGCGCTCCCCGGTGTAGGGGTTGGCATAGCGTGAATACTCGAGGTACGCCGCGGCGAAGACCTGTTCCAGACGGCGTGATTCGCCGCGGCGCTCGCACGCCTGGCGATCCTCGGTCAGCCCCCAGCCGGCATAGAAGGGCAGGCCATGACAGGTCACCGTCAAGCCGGCCAGCAGTGCCTCGAAGCCCAGCTGGCTGGTCACCACATGCACGGCGTCCACCTGCTCGAACAGTGACCAGGGATTGATGTCGTCGCTGAGCAGGGTACACCCCAGTCGGCGCGCCTCTTCCACCAGATAGCCCTGCTTCTTGCCGGCGATCACATCCGGATGTGTCTTCACCCACACCTCGGCCTCCGGCTCGGCGCACGCCTCTCTCAACATGGCGAGAAAGGTCGCCTGCGTAGCCATGCCGCCTTCTACCGAGGCATCGCCAGATGTCTGGTCTACCACCAGCACACGCCGCGCCTTCGTCCTGGCAGGCAGCTGTCGCTCCGGCGCATGGTTGTACTTGCTCAGGCGCTGGTGGCGAAGACGCTGCATGGCAGTGCGGGCACGCATCAGAAGCGCCTCGTCCTGACGCTCAGGCGCCTCAAGAATCAGCTGCTCCAGGTCACTCGGCTGGCGGGCGTCGTAATAGATGCCCTGATGATCCACCACCATCGACATGGCGGGGTAGCCTGCACTTGCCAGCGTGAGTGAGCGCACGAAGCCATCTTCCAATGCGATATAGGGCAGCGCATGTCGCCGGGCATACGCGCGCGCCTGAGCCGCCGTTTCCTTGTGTCCCCATCCGACGACAGCGCTGGATTCAGTGCGGAAAATACTGCATACATTAGCATTTTTTGTACTACTAAAGCCGAATATCGAAGGGGAGGAAGTGGCCTTGATAGGCGTTGTTTTCTGGCGAGGTAAACATGCAAAAAGTGGTGATTTTCTTACATTTTTGCCGGTCGCAGGTGGGGTGGCAGCAGCGTTTTTCGGGCGACACGAGGGGTGGTGGCATGCCGGCGAACGGCATGTCGCACCGAGAGATGCCGAGACACCGGCCTTCTTCAGTGGCAACAGCTCCGGAATGAAAGCCTCAAGGTGAGACTGGCGAAGGATTCCACGCGAGAAGCACAGTGTCTGCCGGGAGGCCCCGCATGTCGGGGGGGGCCGGCGATTCGGGGAGTCAGCGAGAAAGGCGCAGCGAGACTGCATGAAAAGCCACCATCCGTGTTTTTTGATTGCGCCCAGCATGCAAGATATCCGTTGCACTGAAAAAAAGTGACTACTCACTCGTGGTGATGGCGACGTCCTTGCCGCTCTTGCGGCATTACCGTTGACGCAGAGTCCGCAAATAGGGAAAGTACGCAAAGTGACGAATGAATTCAATCAAAGTCTTCGTGGATGAAGCTGGTAGCAGGCAAATGATTAGTCTGAGCGTTTTGCCTCAAGTCAGTCTTATTAACTGCATGCTTTAGTGGCATGAGCTTTGCTGCTAATGTGTCCCGCTTCGATAGAGAATGTCTCCTCGCCAAGCTCGGTGGTCATGCACCTCACGAATGAACGCGCTGAGCAGAAACGAGAAGCGGCAGGATGCCAAGGGAACATCTGTAGATGGATATCGCGCAGCATATGGATGCTGTCATTACACTCGTCGTCACGATAGGTGTGCTGGCAGGACTGATCTGGAACCGCTGGCCCGCTGAGTGGCTGATGATGGCAGCCGCCGTGCTGCTGATCCTGCTGGGTGTCATTTCTCCTACCACCTTCCTGTCCGGTTTCGCCAATCCGGGGATCATGACCATCGGCGCACTCTTCGTGGTGGCGGCCGGGGTCCAGGAGACCGGCGCGCTGCGCTGGATGCTGGAGCGTCTGCTCGGGCGTCCCACCTCACCGTCTTCCGCATTGGCACGCCTGATGCCGATCACCTCGCTGGTGAGTGCCTTCCTCAACAATACTCCCGTAGTCGCACTGTTCATCGGTCTCGTTCAGGGCTGGTGCGCGCGCATGAAGATCTCTCCCTCCCGTCTGCTGATGCCGATGAGCTACGCTGCCATTCTGATGCTATTCACCGGCTACCTGCTTGCTGTCCAGGCGCGTGCCAGCATCGATGGCGGCGTGTTGGTCGTGATCGCCGCCGCCCTCGCGCTGGGCCAGGCCATGCCCGATAGTGGTGCAGCCCAGGTCGTGGCTGACCAGTTGATGCAGTTCGGCGATGGCTTACCCTTCCTGGTGCTGGTCTACATCACCACGACGCTTTTCACCGAGATCATCACCAACAATGCATCCGCCATGCTCATGTTTCCGATCGCCATGACAGTGAGTGTGCAGTCGAAGGTCTCCTTTATGCCCTATGTGATTGCCATCATGTACGCGGCTTCGGCCAGCTTCCTCACGCCACCGGGGTGTCAGGGCAGCCTGATGGTGATAGGGCCCGGCGGCTACAAGGCGTCAGATTTCATGAGGATCGGGTTGTCGATGAGTCTCATCATCGGGTTGCTCTCCGTGGTTCTGAGTCCCGTAATCTGGCCCGTCGCGGGATAGCATGTGTAACCCGAGATGAGAAGGATGGCAGGCTTATTGCCTCTTCAATGTGCATATTCGTGGCAATCGAGTACACCCTGCAGGACAACGATGGTGGCACTGGTGTCATATCACCCGCAGTAATGAGCGCCAGACACCAATACGTACAGGAAAGCACATGATAGATACGACTGCGGCAGGTACCCCACGCGCGAAGTTGACCGCGCTAGAGTCGATTGCTCGCAAGGCCGGCGCCGCCATCATGGACATCTATGAGAGTGGCGACTTCACTGTCGACATGAAGGCGGATGACTCTCCGCTGACCACGGCAGACCGTGCGGCGCATGCCGTCATCGTCGAGGGCCTCAAGGAGATGGAGGCTGAGTTCGGCGCCACGCCGATCCTGTCCGAGGAAGATGCCGACATCCGCTGGGACGTGCGCAGCGAGTGGTCGCGTTACTGGCTGGTGGACCCGCTGGATGGCACCAAGGAATTCATCAAGCGCAATGGCGAATTCACCGTCAATATCGCGCTGATCGAGCAGGGCGTGCCGACGATGGGCGTCGTCTATGTCCCGGCCATCGAGACGCTTTATGTGGGTGCCCAGCAGAGTGAGGGCCAGGCGCCCATCGCCGAGAAGCAGGTCGGCGAGGGCGAGCGTCAGGCGATTTCCGTCGCTCAGGTGCCCGGTGAGCAGGACAGCTGGCGCATCGTCGGTAGCCGCACCCACCAGAGTGATGACTTCAAGGCCTTCGTCGCCAATTTCCATGCCTGTGACATCGTCGCCATGGGCAGCTCACTGAAGCTGTGCCTGGTGGCGGAAGGGGCGGCAGATCTTTACCCGCGCCTCGGCCCGACCTGTGAGTGGGATACCGGCGCGGCACATGCCGTCGTCGAGGCTGCCGGTGGGCAGGTGCTCAATGTCGAGACTCGCCAGGCGCTGCGCTACAACCAGCACGATAGCGTGCTGAATCCCTATTTCATCGTGTGCGCCAGACCGGCAGCCCCCTGGGCGTGATGCCCGACTGCGTGGGATGCGCCACGGCGTCACAGGACTGACGTCTGTGCATGTCAGTCTGATGTCAAAAATACATGGCTTTCTTCAGTGTGCGCGGCTTCGTCTGCGAGTGAAAAGTCAGGAATAACCAGCAGTGTGATCGCAAGGAATCTGTAATGACAGCATCGTTCACGGCTGAAAAACTCGGTATCACACCGGAACGTCAGACCCACCTCAAGCAGCTCGAGGCCGAGTCCATCCACATCATTCGTG
>NZ_JAPNXT010000015.1:0-80387 GCF_030397495.1 Cobetia sp. 14N.309.X.WAT.E.A4 | reverse complement strand
GGCGATGAACTGCAGCACGCCGTGCGCGACGGCCTCGCGGGCGTCGGTGGTGAAGCTCAGACGGCCGGCTTCCACGTTGCGCAGCAACATGCTCTCGAGTCCCGGCTCGTAGATGGGAATCTCGCCCTGCTTGAGGCGCTCGATCTTGGCGGCGTCCACGTCCATGCACACCACATCATGTCCCACATCGGCCAGGCAGGTACCGGTGACCAGGCCTACATAACCGCTTCCGAAAATCGTGATCTTCATTGAATGTCATCCTTGTTGGCCTGACGGCCATCTCGAGTGTGAACGCAATGCGCCAAAGCGATGCATGAGCGATACCGGTCGGGGCGGATCTCCACTGCAGGGAGACCGTGAACCACTGACAGATCGCCCCTCGGCCCGAATCCGGCGTGACGTTACCCAACCCACTGACGGGCAACGTCAGTGGGGAGAGAGAAAAGCGCAGAGACTGCCATCCATCGGCGTCTGCCCATGCCGATTCGGGCGTACGTGTGTGTCGCGCGGGCGACTAGCGGAAGAAATTGCCGACGAAGGTCGCCAGATAGCCGCGCTTGAAGGCGATCGGGGCCTTGCGAACCAGGAAGGCCAGTGCCAGCGGCGAGAAGCGACTGCCAGTGACCCGAGCGAACATCCGCCCCTTGGTGCGCGCCTTGGCGGGCGAGCTGTAGAAGTCGCTGCCGGAGGTGACCCCCGCATGGGCGACGATGCCCAGATTGGCGCGCATCAGGCGCGCGCCCTGACGGCGAGCATCGCTCATCACGATGAATTCCTCGCCGGAGGGTTGTTCGGTGCCCAGCCCGAACTGCTCATCGAAGCGGGCATGGAACTGGCAGAGATCCAGCGCCATGTCCACCGAGCGCACGCGAGCCAGTGACATCAGGGTGTGGGCCTTGAAGGCGACCGGCGGTGCCGGACGATCCGGGTCCCGTTCGTGCAAGGGGAAGGCCTTGACGTGCGGGAAGCTGATCGCCGCCGCCTCGGTACAGGTGAAGGCTTCCATCACCAGCGACACGGCCTGGGGATGCAGCTGGACATCGTCGTCCAGGATGTAGGCGTAGCGTGTCGGGCAGGCCGCCAGCGCGATGTTGCGGCTCTTGGAGAGACCACGCCCCGCGACCGCCAGATACTCGAAACGGCTGTCGAAATGGGCCAGCACGTACTCGCGGAAGATATCGCGCTGCGCCTCGTCCTGATGGGCTTCCGACAGCTGATGCACGATCAGGAAGCGGGCGCCGGGCAGCTCGTCATAACGCGGCACGCTGTAGATCCCGGCATCCAGGGTCGAGATCAGGAAGGTCAGTTCCGGCACCTGACGACGGGCGCTGTCTTCCACCTGACGCTGATGCTTCAGCACACGAGCACGGGATTCCTGCATGGGGCGGCCTGCATGACGAGCGGGATCGACGGAGATAGTTTCATCAACGATGTTTTGCATAACCGTTCACCGCGTAATGGACAAAGTTGCGACTGGCGCTGATCACATCCATCCCCAGCACCTCACGATACAGACGCCACTGGTAGGCGGCGGCCTTGAACTTGTTGGAGGACACGCTGCTCTCGCGACGCGTGTAACGCGCCAGCGGCTCGGGCATGCCCTGCGCCGGGCCCAGCTGACCGATGATGATCAGCCACAGCGCCAGGTCCTGACGCTTGCGGATGGTCGGCATGTAGAAACGCCCGAAGCGCCCCGCGTCATAGATGGCGGTCAGACAGCCGATGGAGTTGGAGCGCAGCATGTCGTCACGCGTCAGACGCGCCGGTGGTGCGAAGTGGGAGACATGGTTGCCCTGCTCATCCACCATCTCGTAGCCGGTGTAGGACAGGCCGGCACCGGTCTCCTGCATGAAGGCGATCTGGCGTTCGATCTTCTCCGGCAGCCAGGCATCATCGGCGTCCAGGAAGGCGATGTAGCGGCCCTGGGCCTCGGCGATGGCACGGTTGCGGGCACGCCCCGGCCCGCCGTTGGTGTCGGTCTCGAGGATGCGGATCTCGACGTCGCCGGTCTCCAGTGCCGCGAAATCCTCGCGCAGTCGCGCGGCGGCACCATCGGGTGAGGCATCGTCGCTGATCAGGATCTCGCGCACCGGCTCGCTCTGGGCCAGCACGGAATCGACGGCGGCATGCAGGCGGCGGTCATAGCCGTAGTTGGGCATGATGACGGACACATCAGCCATGGGCCTTCTCCTTGGAATGAGGCGAGTGGGATCCACTGACGCTGACGCCGTTCACGAATGCGCGCTGGCGCGAATCGGCCGGCACCAGGCGCGTGATCAGGCGTTGATAGTCCGGCAGCACCGCATCACGGCTGTAGTGGGCAAAGCTCTCGCGTGCGGCCTTCGAGAGATGCAGCAGGCGATGGTCGTCAAATTCGAGACGCGCCAGTTCATGCGCCAGCTCCTGCACGATCTCCACCTCACCGGCACTGTCCGCTTCGGCACTCAGCACGCCATCGACATCGTGGCGAATCAATGCCAGCGGGCCTGAGCGCACCGGGCGTGACAGGCACGGCAGGCCCTCACGCTTGGCTTCCAGCACGTTCATCGGCAGGCATTCACGCTCGGACGTCAGCAACAGCAGACGGGCTCGGCGCAACTCACGCGAGACGTCCTGCAGCGCGCCGGTGAACAGCACCCGGGTATCATCCGGCACGCTGTCGTCGTTGGCGCCCTGGAAGACCTTCAGCCCCAGCTCGTGGCACAGCGCCAGCAAGGACTCACGTTCCGGACCATCCCCGACCAGCACCAGACGCCCGCGGCGGTAACCCGAATGGGCAAAGGCACGGATCGCCAGATCGACACGCTTGATCGGCGCCAGACGCCCCACCATCACCACGTCGGCCTGACGCTCGCAATCGGCGCGCGTCTCGCGCTCCGCGAGATCATCCAGATAGTTGGGGATCACCGTCGGTTGCAGACCACGCCGCCGCCAGCATTCCGCATCCACCTCGTTGAGCACCTGCAGGACATCGAGATGACGATAGAGCAGGTGCTTGATGACGCGCTTGGCGCGACGATCGTGATGGTAGGCGCTGTGCTCCTGGGCGATGACGCGGGTCAGCGGGCGCGAATTGCCCGCCTCGTCACGGCCTCCGGTGCCACGTGCCGCCAGCTGGGCCGCCAGATGGAAGGCGAAGTAGCCGCTGACCATCACCTCGATGCGCGCCTCCAGCATCAGACGACGCAGATGCGTCACCCAGTGGCGGAAGTTCTTGCGCGTACCAGTGGCGGGCAGTCCCAGAGTGCGGTATTCGACACCCTCGAGACGGCCCCAGTAGGGCTCGCCTTCACGCACCGACACCAGCGTGACCTGATGGCTGTCGCGCAGATCACGCGCCAGGCCGTGCATCACCTTCTCGACGCCACCGCAGGCGCTGATGTCCTGGATCAACAGAGCGACATGGGCCATGTCAGACTCCTCGCACGACAGGCTCGCTGTCGTGGGTGGCGTGCTCAGCGGCCGGGGCATCCGCGGCCACGGGGTCCGTCGCGGCAGGTGCCTTGGTAGCCGTCGGCGCCGGATAGGCGTCGTCATTGAGCTTGAGCTCACGCTGACCCCAGACACCGGCGCGTCCCGGTGCGCGGCGCAGGAAGTCCCGCGTGATGTCGGCGGTGATCGCCAGCTTGTCGGCGATGACGCGCTCGGCAAGTGCCGGGAAGGCCTTGTCGGCGACCAGCGCCTCGATGTCGGCCACGATGCGTGCCGGGTCGAAGTTCTCGATGTCCTGAACGCTGTCGCCGAGCCCGAAGTCACGCATGATGCCCGGCGCCTTGGGGCCACAGTAGGACAGCGCGTAGACCGGCGTGCCGGACATCAGCGCGAAGATGACCGAGTGGAAACGCGTGCCCACCAGGAATTCGGCGTCGCGGTAGAGATCCACCAGCGCATCCGGGCTCGGGTCGCCCTGCACCAGCTCGATGCGCGTGGCGAGCTCCTCGCCCCCGTCAGCGGCGGCCAGTGCCTTCTGCAGGTGATCGAACACCAGCTGGGAGATGCGCTGGTCATTCTCGATATCGGTCGGGCCCAGCACGTGCGGCACGATCATCAGGCGCTCGATGCCCAGACGCTCCCGGGATTCCAGCAGTGAACGCGACAGCACCTCGACACGCTCGGCGAAGGCCTGCTGATCCAGCCCCCACCAGTCACGCAGGGTGATCACGGCATAGGGTGAGGCCACGCCGCCCGGTGCCTTGACCTCGGCATGTTCATCGCTCGCCCGCGGGGCCATGGCGAAGGCCATGTCGGTGCCCAGCAGCGCATGCGGCAGCTTCGGGTCGGCCTTCTGGGTCATGGCGTGGGTGATCTCCTCACGCGAGACCACCAGGCAGTCGCTCAGGGTGCGCAGGAAGAAGCGCTCCTGGGCCGGCGTCTTGAACGGGCCGAAGGAGTGGCCCAGCAACAGCACGCGCTTGCCGGCCTTGCGCGCCAGCATCACCGGCGCCAGATAGCCGATCAGCGCCAGCCAGGAAGACAGGGTCTTCTTGAAGCTGCCGTTGTGGAAGATATGACCGCCCTTCACCACCACCAGGTCGGCACCGTCGATGACATCGTTGCCGCTCTTGCCCTGCTTGCCGAATGCCATCTTGGCCCCCAGCCCCAGCAGCGAGGTGACGAAGCGCAGCTTGTCACGCATCGGCGGCATCAAGGGCTGACCGACGGTGACGCGCTCGCGGTAGCGGCGACGAATGTGGCGGAACGGCCCGCGCTCGGTGGCGAACACCTGGTCATCGATGGGCAGGATATCGATGCGATGGCCTTCGGCCTTCGCCACGCCTTCACCGGAGACATCGCTGCGGCCGTGTTCGGCATCGATCAGCTGGTCGAGGAAGTCGATGGTGCCCATCAGGATGGCGGAGTCGCCCTTGTTGTCGTCATGCCATCCGTGCGTCATGCATATCTTGGCCATGCTGTTCGTCCTTCTGTCCGTAATGTCGCTGTTCGGTGTGCACGATGCCCGGGCATCGCCACGTGAAATGTCGTGTACTCGTCGGCCCCAAGGCCGAACGTCAAGGGCTGGCCGTCGCGGCCGCCTCTTGCTGGCGAGCCGGCTGGAAGAGGATCGCCATCGCCAGCATCACCAGCTCCGCGGTGACCGGCACGCACAGGAAGAGGTGGTAGAGGTCGATGCCCAGAAGGCTGCCGCTCTCGCCGGACGCGTTGCCGAGCGAGTGATTGAGCGCGGCGATCGAAAGGCCCCCACCGACCACCAGAATGGCCCCGGTGCTCTGGCACAGCAGGCGCTTGCCATTCAGGCGCACTGCCGCCAGACGCGTGAAGGCGCAGGTGACGAAGGCGTGCACCAGGTAGACCAGCGCGAAGGCGCGCAGTGTCATGGTCAGGCGCGGATAGGCGCCGCTCAGGAAGTGCTCGGCCAGCCACGGCGCCACCAGTGCCAGACCGCCCGCCACCGGCAGCGCGAAGCCGCTGGCGATGATCAGGTATTCCTTGAGGCGGCCATCACCCTGGGTCAGCTTGGGCAGGTAGTAGCGATACAGGCTGGTGGGGAAGACATAGAGCGCGAACACGATGGAGGTCACCACCGAGACACTGGCCACCTGGGCGGGTGCGAAGGCGAGCCCGGCCAGAATCACCCAGGCCTGCAGGTAGGCGAATGACATCAGGTTGTTGTAGAGAAAGCCGCGTCCACGCGCGAAGTCCGCCTTGCTCGGCAGGCGACTTGAGCTTGCGCCATCGCGGCTGGCAGCCGCCGCCCGGGCATCCGCCGCCGCGTCATGTGACAGCCACATGCCCAGCAGCATCACGATGACCAGCGCGAGGGCACCGACCATCACGAAGGTGGCCACCGGTGCCAGGCCGAACATGCCGGACGGCGTGGTCAGCTCGGCGCTGAATTCGGCGCCGGTCAGCAGCGCGACGCCCTGATGATAGAGCGCCGGACCTGCCGCGCAGGCCACCGCGATCGCCACCGCCAGCGAGATCAGCACCGTCATCAGATTGACGCGCCCCAGGCGCTCCTGACGCTGCAGGCGCGAATTGACCATCTGCAGGCCGACCTGCTCTACCCCGGCACGCAGGGCACAGAAGGCGAAGATGAAGGCAGACAGCCCCAGCAGCGGTGCGATGCCCACGGCGAAGGCGATGGCCAGCAAGGCGTAGAGGCCGATGCCGACGCCCATCCAGCGGCGCAGCGCCGCGCCACTGGCACCATCTTCGGTGACCAGCAGCACCTCGTTGCCGCCCATGCGCGCCAGCACGCCCAGCAACACCGCATAGTTGAGGGCCAGGGCATATTCCCCGAAGGCCTCGGGCGCCACGGCTCGCGCCAGCAGCAGGCCCGCCGCGGACGACAGGCCACGCGCCATCAGGTTGAACAGCGAGAAGATCAGCGCTTCGCTCATGACTGACCTCCATTGCCGACCACCAGTGCTTCATCGCTCAAGAAATAGAATTGGTAGTTGTTCAAGAAATCATGATCCTGATTGCCGGCCGCCACCTTCAGCGACATGAAGAACAACGCCATCATCAGCGCACCGCTGATCAGACTGGGCAGCAGCTTGTCGCGGAAGTGCTCGATGACGTCACAGATGACGAAGATGGCAAACGGCAGGAAGTAGTAGCTGGCGCGGGCCACGTGCTCACCATAGGTGATGAACAGGGTGTAGAGCGCCACGCCGATGAACATCAGATTGAAGGCCCAGGGGTCCAGTGACAGGCGGAAATGCTTCCAGAGTCCCAGCGTCCCCAGGCAGATCAGCAGATAGATGACATAGAGCTTCTGCCCGCCCCCGGAAAAATCCTCGAAGTAGTGGGCATAGAGCCCCAGCGCGCTGAGTGCGCTCTTGGCCAGCGGTCCTGCCACGAAACACAGCGGCAGCAGCCCCAGATAGACCCAGAAGGGATAGGCGCGTCGCAGCAGCGGGTAGAGCACCAGCAACGGCAGATACAGCGCCAGGGTGTAGTGGAAGCTGGTGCCGACGAGCATCAGCACCAGCGCCGGCAGCCGCATGCCACGCTCCAGACAGGCCATCGCCACCATGAACAGGGCGATCGCCACGTGCTGCTTGACGAAGCCGAAGGCCGAGAGATAGATCAGCGGCAGGCAGACGAAGAACAGCAGGCACCAGGCCAGGTTGCGGCGGCTCATCACCAGCGCGGTGACGAAGCACGACACGTAGAGGAAGGCGGTGATGAAGAAGAACAGCTGCGGTTCCCCCCAGGCCCGAGCCATGCGCGCCAGTGCCGCCGGCGCGGGTTCGAGGAAGCTCAGGTCGACCTGCCAGGTGGCCATCTGGCGATACGAGAAGTAGTCGTATCCTGCGTCGTAACGCAATGCCATGAACGCCAGACACAGCCCGCCACCCAGCCAGGCACCCACCATGCGGGTGCGCTCGCTGGCCGCCAGTGGCAGAACTGCCACCAGCAGGGCCATGAAGCCGACGTAATAGCCACTGACGGTCAGCATGCTCAGCGTGCCCCGAAACCGGTCAGCATGGTCTTGATGGTACGACCGACGATCAACAGATCCAGCCACACGGAGAAGCGCTTGATGTAGTAGAAGTCGTGCTCGAGCTTCTCGCGCGTCTCGTCAGCGTCGGAGGCGTACCCCTGGGTCACCTGCGCCCAGCCGGTGATGCCCGGACGTACCACGTGACGGTAGTTGTAGAACGGGATCTGTTCGGCGAATTCATTCACGAACTTGACCTGCTCCGGACGCGGACCGATGAGGCTCATCTCGCCCTTGAGCACGTTGATGAACTGCGGCAGCTCATCGATGCGGGTCTTGCGGATCACGCGGCCGATACGGGTCACGCGCATGTCGTTGGCCTGGGCGAACTGGGCACCGGACTTCTCGCTGTCATGGCACATGCTGCGGAACTTGAACATGCGATACGGACGACCGCCCTGACCGACACGCTCCTGCACGAAGAACACGCCACCCGGCGAATCCAGACGGATCAGCACGGCAGTCACCAGGCAGATCGGCAGCACGAACGGGGCCACCGCCAGCACGGCCAGCACGTCGAACAGACGCTTGAACAGCTCATATTCACTGTTGGGTGCCAGCTGACCGAAGCTGTTCTCGCGCACCTGGTTCAGCTCCACGCGACCGGTGAGCGACTCGCGCACTTCACTGGCGTCGTAGACCGGAATGCGGTTGAGCACGCAGTTGGCCAGGAAACGCTGCCACTCGGCCGGCATCTCGGCTTCCAGATCCGCGACCACGCCGTTGTAGCGCTCCTGGCCCAGGTCCGGTGCGCGCATCAGGTTCCAGCGCGCCCCACGAGTGGTGAACAGGTTGCGATAGTCACCGAACGGCACCACGGCCAGCTTGCGGATGCGGGTGCGCTGCTCGGCCCAGAAGCCGATGGAGCAGATCAGCATCGCCGCGAGCCAGGAGCTGCCCAGCACGATACGGCTGAAGCGCAGATCCAGCGCGATCAGCACGCTCATCGCCAGCAGATAGCTGATGGTGATGGCCGGCAACACGTAGGCGAATGCCTTGGCACCGGGGTAGCGCGACATGTGACGAATCGCCTGCAGCGCGAGCAGGAAGCCACCGCTGGCCGCGATGACGCTGTGCATGCGCATCTCGCTGACCCAGGGGCGCAGGCCATTGATCAGCAACAGCGGGACACCCACCGCCAGAATCAGACCCACCAGCGCCTGACACAGCGAGTTGAACATCAGACGTTCGTACATGCGCGAATGTCGCTGACGCCCCTCGAGTCCGGTCGTCGCTGGATTTGTCGTCGTGTTCATGTGCCTGTCTCCCCCTTGGTTTGCGTTCGAGTGGTGTTTCCGTTCATCACACCCGGTGCCGTCTCCCGCCGCCCTTGCGGCCTGCACCGGTCTATCGCAAATCGTGCTGTCTTCTCATCACGCCGCATGCGCCCTTCGGGCCGGCATGCCGCGCCGTGTCGGTGACGTGGTGTCGAGTGACACCGGGTCTTGCGATACGTCGTCTTCCGCCTGGGTGTCTGTTGACGAGCTGTCATCAGACATAGGGGCGTCGCCGTGGATGGCAAGTCAGCACTCACGTATTTGCGCCGCCTTGATACTGGTAGTCGTGATAGCTGTAGCCGTAGCTGTAGGCCGTGGTCGCCTTGCGCTCGACGGCGTTGAGGATGGCGCCATCCACGCTCACGCCACTGGAAGCGAAGCGCTCCAATGCCGCTTCGATTTCCTTGGGCGAGTTGTGCATGAAGCGCGTCACCATCACGCTGACGCCGCACAGCTTGCCGACGATGGCTGCATCGGTGACCGCCAGGATCGGCGGCGTATCCACGATGACCATGTCGAAGTTCTCGCTGGCCCACTCGAGCAGCTCGGAGAAGCGCGCCTGCAGCAGCAACTCGGAGGGATTGCTCGGTGAGGTGCCGCGAGCCACGTAGCAGAGGGTGTCCGGCGTCTCCCCGCCTTCACCGACCACCGCCAGGCTCTCGTCGGCGATGCTGCGGATGATGGCGCTGCGCTCCACCTTGCCGAGCAGGTAGTCGCTCAGCCCCGGTGCCACGGCGCTCACCTGTTGGCCCGCCATACTCTGATGCACGTGACCACGGCGCATGTCGGCGTCGATCACCAGCACGCGGTTGCCTGCCTGGGCACAGACGGCGGCCAGGTTGGCGGACACGAAGCTCTTGCCGATGCCCGGGCTGGGGCCGCAGATCATCAGGCGGTTGTCGGGAGCTTCCATCATCGCGAAGTGCAGGCTGGTACGCAGACCCCGCAGACCCTCGATGGAGAGATCCGCCGGATTGCGTACAGCCAGCAGGCCAGGCGCGGCATTGCCGGCCGCCGCCGTGGCGCCCTTGCCGAGCTTGAAGGAGGAGAAGCGCTTGATGCCTCGCGCCAGGCGACGATTGAGGCGCGCCTGCTCCTCGGAGAGCGGCAGGGTCGCATGCACGTTGAGGCCGAGATCGGAAAGCTCCGACGGTGTCTCGATGCCACGATGCAGCAGCGAGCGCAGCAGCACGAAGACCACACCCAGCATGGCGCCCAGCAGGGTCGCGATCACCACGATCATCGCCTTGCGCGGGCTGACCGGGTGCGGCTGCGCCACGGCCTCATCCAGGATGCGGATGTTGCCGATGGTGCTGGCCTGGGCGATGTTCATTTCCTGGGTCTTGTTGAGCAGCTGCACGTAGATCTGCTGATTGACCTCGACTTCACGCTCCAGACGCAGGATCTCCTGCTGGGTGTCCGGAAGATCCCCCACCTGCTTCTCGAGCTCACTGCGCGTGCGCTCAAGATCCGCGCGCTTCTTGCGCAGTGCCACGTAGCTTGGGTGACTCGGGTTGAACTTGCCGGAGAGCTCCGCTTCCTCGAGCTGGGTCTGGTTGAGCTGGTTGTCGATGTTCACCAGCTGCTCGAGCACCGACTTGGTCTCGAGATCCAGATTCACGCTGTCACTCTTGCCGCGATAGGCATTGAGACGCTCTTCGGCCTCGGTCAGCTTCTTGCGGACGGTCGGCACCTGTTCCTTGAGGAATTCGAGCGACTTCTCCGCTTCCGCCGATTGACGGTCGATGTTCTGCTGTTGATAGGTCTCGGTGATGCGCTCAAGCACCTGCTGGGTGCGCAGCGGATCTTCCCCCACCAGAGCCAGCCCCAGCACGCCGGTCTCCTTGCCCATCTCGGCCACCGCGAAGCGCGCGCGCAGCGCATTGGTGGCTTCCAGAGTGGACTGGTGCATCAGGGTGAACTCGGCTCCCTCGCCCGCGGTGAGCGAGGTCACCTCGAGACTCACCTCGCCCAGCGGCCCCTCGAAACGCTCACGCTTGCCCACCGAGCCTGTGCCGAGCACCTTGCCGTCGTAGCGCAGTTCATAGCGGCCCTGCTCACCCGAGCCGAGCGTCACCAGCGTCAGCGGGACGTTGTCCCAGGCCTTGGGCACGGCCAGGCTGGCCACTTCCAGTGACTCGCCGGCCCACACCATGCTGGAACCGGACAGCCAGCTCGGGCGCTCCACCTCGTGGCTGCGCAGGAAGGTCCCGATCACCGGGTACTGGTAAGGCTTGACCACCAGATCCAGCTGCTCCTTCTTGACGGTCTCGCCCAGCACCAGGCGCGAGGTGATGATCTGGATCTCGGATTCCGACGGCGGCGCCTCCCCCCGCAGCATGCTGGAGACATCCCGCAGCGGATTCATGTTGCTGCCACCATCCTCGACCTGCACCAGCGCGTCGGCCTTGTAGATCGGCGTCGCCAGCAGCGCATAGAGCACCGCCAGCACGGTGAAGGTGCCGGTGATCAGCGCCAGCGTCAGGCGGCTGTCATACAGCTGACCCAGCATGCGGCCCAGATCGAGACTGGTGCGCGCCGGTACCGCTGCGGGTTCGGTGGCCCCCGTCTGACGGGAGGAATGGGCATTGCGAATCGACATCGTTGAGTCACTCTCCTGGTGTCCTGCCCGTGCATCGCGACGGGCAGGGACGCCTTGACGACCCCTCGCCTTACTGGCCGAGGGTATCGAGGTTGTCCTGGATTTCGGTGCTGTAGTAGATGGAGCTCACGGTGGGCAGCAACTGACTGATCACGCGGTTCCAGCGCGACACCGGCGCGGCCGTGACATAGACGACATCCTGCGGCTTGAGCGCGAAGTCGGCGCCCAGAATCAGGGCCGTGGTGTTGCGAGCATCCAGCTGATAGACGGTGGCCAGCTTCTCGGGGTCTTCCCGGTCCCGCCGTACCACGAAGATGCCGGAGGCATCCGCGGAGTCTTCCTTGATGCCGCCCGCCTGGGCGATGGCATCGGTCAGCGAGATGGGGCTTCTGCCCAGCGGCAGGCTGACCGACTTGTCGACCTCACCCATCACGAACACCTTGCGGGTCCCGACATCCGGCACATACAGGACATCACCGTCCTTGAGCAGCCGATCACGTGCCTCGCCGGTCGCCGCATTGCGCTGTGCCAGCAGCTCGTAGAGGGAGATGACGGTCTCCTCGCCATTGCGCTTGAGCACCACGTTGTGCCAGTCCGCGTCTCCGGTCATGCCGCCGGCGGCGGCGATGGCATCGAGCAGACTCAACGGCACATCATTGATGGGCTGCACGCCAGGCTGCTCCACCTCACCGCTGATCCGCACCTTCTGACTGCGGAAGGCCGCCACCTTGACGTCGATCTGCGGCTCGTTGAGATAGGGCTGGAGGCGCTCGCCCAGCACCCGACGGATCTCGTCCAGGGTCTTGCCGCTGACCTGGACACGGCCGATGTAGGGATAGAAGAGCGTGCCGTCGGCATGCACCACGTTGCCGGCTTCCTGGGCGCTGCGCTCGGAGCCCGTGGGCAACGACAGCTCCGGGTGGTCATAGACGACGATATTGAGAATGTCGCCCGGCCCCACGTGGTACTGATAATCCGGCGCCAGTTGCGCACGGGTACTGCTGTTGAGCTCCTGGGTCAGCGCCTGCTCCAGCTCGCGCTGGGTGCCGTCACCCCGAGCCGCCTGGCGTGCCTGGGCATCCGCCCGCGCCTGGGCCTTGATCAAGCCGAAGGTGATGGGCTCCACATCGACGATGTCATCCACCGGCGCGGCCGAGGTGTCATAGTCGATGTCGCCGCCGGGCGCGAAGACGCAGCCCGCCAGTCCGGTGAGGGCGCCGAGGCTCAAGCTGGCGCCCAGAAGTCGTGCGATCAGTGCATTTTTCATCTGAAGTCCGTTGAGTCGACAGACCCGAGCAGCGATTGATGCGAGGCTGCCCCGATCATTCCCGCCGCACGCTGACGCCAGGACCAATTCGATAACGTCTTCGGTTCGCCTTGCGTAACGCGATGGCCCCATGTGCAACGACTGTTGCAACGACGGTGACCTCGGGCCGAGGGTGATCCCTCGTGCTGGTGTCATGTCTTGGTTTGCTTGAGTACTTGCGCCTGCTGGCGTCCCGGCCCTTGCATGACGGCTTGCGCCTGTCTGGCAATGGCGCGAACACTCCCTTGGGCAATCACGCGAATGCTGGCCCATGAAGACGATGAATGTGATTGAGTATCCTTCGAATTACACGAAGTCTTCCTCATAAAATCACGTCTCTGCTGCACATCGATGTCACCTTTTACAGGCACATATTCACGCCATCGACAGTGCCCACCACACCCACCTGACGGCGCAGGCTCCACAACGTGATGGCAACGTTTATCGCACTGTCCGCTGCGTCGTCTTCATGGGCATCAAGAGTGGAGTGACCAGACTCCATCTGTTGCGCATTTTACCTGATCCACGCCGCTCGCCAATCGAGCGCTGTTACAAAAATCCAATAAAAACATTGCTTTGTATCATCATCAGCACGACGTGTGTCGCTAACCGCCACATGGCGACGTAGCCGATCACAGACAGTGCAACGCTGGGTTCGTCTGCAAATCGACACATCCTTCACAAGAATTTCAGCAGCCATGCGGATCAAGTCCAGCGCCCGCGGTGTCTGAAAGATCGACAAGCATGTCTGCTTTTATCCACACCACGATTACTCTTTTTTACATAAATATTTCGCTTTCCATCAACGCCACATCGACGCGACTTCTCTCGCTAGACAGCCGACATTTTCTGGTTAACATGGGCCTCGCTTTCACGGGGGATAGAGAGAGGCGTCCGTCTGAAATGTGCATGCACATTTCTCATGACGACGGCGATGTCATCACCTCGAAAGCGAGCAATACGGTGGCCAGGGAATGCGGCCATGGCAGGAACACCTCAGGAAGAGGCTGCGCCAGGGAAGATGCTACGGACGGTATCAGGGACGGCGCCCTGCAGATCATGGAACAGGCGTGAGCTTGCTCACGCACACCACGACGCAACTCTCAGCAGCAGTGTTGCCGATGGTCAGAGACAGCACGGCATCCGGCATGCACGACGCTGGCCTTGGCCACCCATCACCGAGCCCAGTCATCGCAGCGCCCTGACTGGCAGATGACCGGCAATGCTCATCAAGGAGACTTCATATGCGCAAGTCACATATCGGCGCCATTCTCGGCCTGTCCGGTGCCCTGCTGTTGGCAGGCAACGCCATGGCGGAAGAGGAGGCACCTGCCGCTGGGCAGGCTGCGACGGGGACGACCGGTACCACCGGAACTACTGGTACTACCGGTACCACTGGCACCACCGGTACCACCGGCACGACTGGTACCACCGGCACGACTGGTACTACCGGCACGACCGGCACGACTGGCACCACCGGTACGACCGGTAGCGTTCCCACCGGCAGCGCCGCTGGCAGCGGCACGGCCAGCCAGAGCGCGTCCGGCAGCGTGACCCCGAGCACCAACGGCGGCAGCATCGCGGCCGGCGCGGCCACGGGCACCGTCGGTGGCGGGACGACCGGCACCACCGGTACCACCGGCACGACAGGTACCACCGGCTCTACCGGGACACGTTGATGACGTCGCGCTCCGCATCGCGTCGTTCAGGCGCGAATCATCGCCAATCGCGAGCCAGGCACCTTCCAGGCATCCGGCGCTCGCTGACGCTGCTGGGCATCACTGCCTGTGCCGTGTCAGTGAGCGGCTGTGCCCAGATAGTGGCCAGTTCGGTGGGCGATGCCTTCGGCAAGGATGACTTCGAGGCGGCGCGCGCCAGTGAACTGCCCTACGCCTCCCTCAAGTTCCTGCATGGCAACAACACGGCACTGGTCGTGTTGGCCACGCTCGAGGATGAGGGACGCATCGCGCGTTTCGAGAGCCAGGACCGCGGCATCATCGAACTGCGCGACGGCGTACTGTCCGCGACATCCGGCTTCACGCGAGACATCGCGGACAGGCATGAGCAAAGCACTACCGGGCGCGCCTTGGCGCGTCCGGCCTGGCTGATGGCTGACGACAGCCGCTATCGCGTCAGTGTCAGCGCCCTGAGCCCCTATCCTCGCCGGCTGGAGCGGGCAGATGCCGCTTCCTCCGGCAGTCAGCATCAAGATGACGTGCCGGTGATGCAGGTGCATGAAGCCGATGCACATCTGCGCTGTGAGGCCGCCGCGCCACACGCGCTGCCACTGGCCGAGCTGTCGCTGCAACACTGCACCGAGACCCTGGCATGGGACGATGGCTACACCACCACCAACGAAATATGGCGCGATGCCACTCGGGTGTGGGCCGCCGACATGACGGCCTGGCCGGACGGGCCACGCTTCGGCTGGGAGATCGCCAAGGCATGGTAATGCGCTTTTCACGACGTGATTCTGCTCGCCCCGCACACGATTCGGCCCGCGTCGAGGGACCGCTGCGCGCCCTCGCCCGCACATTGCCCACGGGGGTGTGCCTGGCCGCCCTGCTGATCCCGACCCTCGCCCGAGCGAACGAGACGCCGCTGCCCTTCAGCGCCGCCAGCACGCCACTGGCCAGTCAGGTACTGGAACAGCAATGGTCCTCCCATCAGACCCGCATGGCGCTGGACTGGCGCTACAGCTTCGTCAGCACGCCGCTGATTCGCCGGCAGATGGCCGCGACCGCCAACCGCCTGAGCGCCGAGATTGAACTGATCGCGGCTCGCTACGCGGTGGGGGCGCCCGAAGGCAGCTCTCGGGCCGCCTATGTCGAGGGGTTGCACGCCTGGCAGCGCTATCTCGATCAGGGCCGTCAACAGGGTGAGCCACGCAGCGTGCTGGCACGCCTGCCCGGCCAGCTGAATCCGCTCACTGACATGCGCGATGGCCCGCGGGCGATACGCATCGCCCCCGGCATGGTGATCGGTGCCTGTCAGGCTCCCCGCGACGTGGTGATCCTGGACGCCAGCGGCGTGCACCAGCGCCAGTGGAGCCCCGGCCTGACACTGGACGCCTTGATCGATGAGCGCCGCGCCGCCGACTCGCTGGGCCAGGCGGCACGGGCCAGCCTCGTCACCCCCCAGGGGCAGGTGCTCACGCGGCCCATCGCCAGCTGGAATCGCCTCACGCGTGGCGCAGCCGACCTGCCGGTCGCGCCGGGAGCCAGCCTGGTGATCCATACCCCCGGTATCGATACCGCGCAGCAATGGGTCAACGAGGCGCTGCCGCAATGGCTGGCCAGCCGCCTGCCCGGTGAGAACTGTCACAGCTGGCAGCTGGACGCCGCCTCGCTGCCGTCAGCGGACGACGAGCCGACAGCTCCCGGGACGTCAGGCAGTGACCCGCAAGCGCCGGCCCGCTAGCGGTCGTTCCCGGCACTGCCGGCATCACCTCGATGTTTCTATCCTCCATACCCTCATTCACGCTCACGCGCCTGTCGCGCGGGAGCATGCGAGACGCCCATGTCGAGTCCCTTTCGCCCAGCCCATCCCTCCACGCGCCCCCGAGACGAGCAGCGCCCTGCTCCGGCACGCACCGGCTGGCTGGCGCTCGGCATGGCGGGAGGCCTGCTCGGCGCCCAGATCGCCCACGCCGCCACCGGGGAATCCCAGAGTGATTTCGGCGGCGTGGGGCTGATGCAGACTCCCACGGCACGCTTCGCCCCACAGGGCGAGCTGAGCTTCACCTACAGCCGTACCCAGCCCTACAAGCGCTTCAGCGTCAACGCCGCCCCCTTCGAGTGGATGGAGCTGGGCTTTCGCTATGTCTCGGTGGAAACGGTCAGCTACGGTGAGGCCGCCCCGGACCGCGACTACCTGGATAAATCCTTCGACACCAAGTTCCGGCTCTGGGAAGAGGACCGTTATCGCCCGGCACTTGCGGTGGGTCTGCGAGATCTCGGCGGTACGGGACTGTTCAGCTCTGAATATCTGGTGGCCAGCAAGCGCTATGGTGATCTTGATGTCAGTCTGGGGCTTGGCTGGGGCTATCTGGGCACGCGGGGCGACTTCAGCAACCCGCTGGCGCTGGTGAGAAGCAGCCTCGAGACGCGCAGCGACACCACCAGCGACAACGGGGGCGACTTCCAGCTGGGCAGCATGTTCAGTGGCAGCCCGGCCGTCTTCGGTGGCATCGAATATCAGACGCCCTGGGACCCGCTGACCCTGATGCTGGAATACGAGGGCAACGACTACTCCGACGAGCCCCTGACGGTGGAGATAGACCAGGATTCACCGTTCAATCTGGGCGCGACGTTCAAGGTCAATGACAACCTGTCGCTGCATGGCGGCTGGGAGCGCGGCAACACCGCCATGCTGGGCCTGTCGCTGTCCACCAATCTGGCGGGGCTGGCTCAGGCCAAGGATGACGGCATCCCGGAAGATGTCGCCCCCAGTCACCATTCGCGCTACCGCCATGACCAGACCCCGGAAGCCTTCCGGGTGCGCTCGCTGGATGCCGTCAATCGTGGGAACAGCGAGACAGTCCCGTCGGATCGCCCGCCACGTCCCGCCAGTGCCACGCCGGCCTCAACGCCCTCGCTGGACGGCGGCGAGGCTGCGCCGCTCTCAGCACCCTCGCTGACCGGCGACGAGGCTGCGCCGCTCTCAACGACCTCGCTGGACGGCGACGAGGCTGCGCCGCTCTCAACGCCCTCGCTGGACGGCGGCGAGGCTGCGCCTCAAGGCCGCCTGCTGACGCTGCCGACCTCCCCGAGTGCCACCACGGGCGAGCCCGCCGGGAGCCCGCCAGCGCCGATACGGCTGGAGGACGTCGACTGGCAGGCACTGGCCGCGACCCTGCGTGCCCAGACGGGGCTTGAAGTCTCCCGCCTGCGGGTTGAGGGCGAGACCTTGGTCATCGAGGCGGAGGCCACGCGCTTTCGCAAGGACCTGCAGGCCGAAGGCCGCGCCAATCGCGTACTGCACAACCGCCTGCCCGCCGAGATCACCCACTTCCGCTACCGCCTGAGCAGCAACGGCCTGGCGCTGCGCGAGGATGAGCATCCGCGAGAGGCCTTCGTCGCGGCCGCCAACGACAGACGTTTCGGTGCCGAGTACGAGCATTCCATCACCGCTCGCGCCGCCTCTCCCGCGCCTGACGACGACGCCAGCGCGGAGGCCGCCACGGTGCTGGACAGGGAACCCGCCGGCTTCAACTGGGGATTCTCGCCCAACCTGAAACAGAACTTCGGCGGACCGGACGGCTATCTCTACCAGCTCAACCTGCAGCTGGATGCCCTGTGGCGCACCGATCGCAATGGCTGGTTCTCCGGCGTGGCCACCTATCAGCTGGCCGACAACTACGAGAACTACGAGTACATCGCCGACTCCGACCTGCCACGCGTGCGCACCTACGTCGGGGATTACGTCAAGGAGACCGATCTGGGCATCACCAATCTGCAGTACACCCGCACTCATCAGTTCGGGCGTGACTGGTATGCCCAGGCCTACGGCGGCATTCTCGAGATGATGTATGCCGGTGTCGGTGCCGAGGTGCTCTATCGCCCGATGAACAGCTCGCTGGCACTGGGGCTGGATATCAACCGCGTCCGCCAGCGGGAATTCGATCAGCAGTTCGGCCTGCGCGACTATTCCGTCACCACCGGCCATGCCACCGCCTACTGGCAGTCCGGCTGGCACGATGTGCTGGTCAAGGGCTCGGTGGGGCGCTATCTGGCCGGCGATATCGGCGCGACGCTGGATCTATCCCGCCGCTTCTCCAACGGGGTCAGCGTCGGGGCCTGGGCGACCATGACCGATGCCGGCGATGACTATGGCGAGGGCAGCTTCGACAAGGGGCTCTACGTCAGCATTCCGCTGGACGCCTTCTTCACCACCTCCAGCAAGGGCAGTACCGGCTTTGCCTGGGCACCGCTGACCCGTGATGGTGGTGCACGCCTCAATCGTCGCTACCAGCTCTATTACATGACCGATGACCGGGACCCCGAGGGCTACTGGGAAGGGATCGACAAGGTCTACAAGTAATCCGTGCGTGAGTATGTTTCACTGCCGGCTGAAGCGTGCCGATGATGGCACCTGACTCACTGTGGCTGACCCTGACCCGATGAATATTCCGATTACCGACGTATCGCCGTTCGCTACCGGCGATACGACACCTGTGAATCCCGAGATCACCTGCAGCAACTGCCAGGCCTGCTGCTGCAGGCTTGAGGTCATTCTGCTCACCGATACCGGCGTGCCGGACTATCTGATCGACGAGGATGAGTGGGGGGGCGAAGTCATGCGCCGCCTCGATGATGGCTGGTGTGCCGCCGTCGATCGCGAGACGCTGATGTGCACCATCTATGATCGCCGCCCCCAACTATGCCGTGACTATGAGATGGGCAGCCCGGAATGCGAAGACGAGCGCAAGGAAAACGGTCTGGATCAGTGATCCGCCCTCCTGTCGCTTGTCGCTTGGCTTTCGTCGCCTGTCGCTTGCCGCTTGAGTCAATCACTTGAGTCAGTCGCCTGAGCCGCCCTGGTTTCTGGCGTCTGGTGGCTGGCCTCTGGCCGCTCCGGTGGCGAGAGCGGCCAGAACGCCGCACTAGCCGGCGCTGACCTTCTCACCTGCCTGCTCCGCCGGTACATCACCGCGTTGCTCAGGCGTGCACAGGGCGCGCATGTTGCCGTGCACTTCCACCTCGCGATGCCAGCTGAGCGCCTGCTCCAGGCAATGCGGGGTATGGCCGCCCCGCCGGCAGGCCTCCTCGAAGTAGGCCCGCAGCGCGGGACGATAGCGCGGGTCGGCGCAGTTCTCGATCACCAGCACCGCGCGTTCTCGCGGTGCCAGACCCCGCAGATCCGCCAGGCCGTGTTCGGTCACCAGAATGTCCACGTCATGCTCGGTGTGATCCACGTGACTGACGAAGGGCACCACGCTCGAGATATCCCCGCCCTTGGCCAGTGACTTGGTGATGAACACCGAGAGCTGGGCATTGCGCGCGAAGTCCCCGGAGCCGCCGATACCGTTCATCATCCGCGTGCCGCACACGTGGGTGGAGTTGACGTTGCCGTAGATGTCGAATTCCAGCGCGGTATTCACGGCGATCACGCCGAGACGCCGCACGATGCCCGGATGATTGGACAGCTCCTGCGGACGCAGGATCAGACGGTCACGGTAACGCTCGAGGTCCTTCCACAGGGTGCGCCCGCGCTCCTCGGTGACGGTGATGGAGGAGCCGGAGGCGAAGTCGAGCTTGCCGGCATCCAGCAGATCGAAGGTGGAGTCCTGCAATACCTCCGAGTACATGGTGAGGTGCTCGAAGGGCCCCTCCTTCAGTCCGCTCATCACCGCGTTGGCCATGCTGCCGATCCCGGCCTGCAGCGGCAGCAACGCAGGCGTCAGACGCCCCAGCGTGACCTCCTGCTTGAGCAGTTCGACCAGATGGTCCGCCATCCGCCGGGTATCCTCATCCGGCGGGGTACAGGTCGAGGGGCTGTCCTTGCCACGCGTCAGCACGATGGCGGCGATCCTGGCAGGGTCGATGGGGATGTACGGCGTGCCGATACGCGAATCCGGCGCCACCACCGGGATCGGCTGACGGCTGGGGCGCATCTGCGGAATGTAGATATCGTGCAGTCCCTCGAGTGCCGCCGGGGATTCGAGATTGAGCTCGATGATCACCTTGTCGGCCAGAATCGCGTAGCTGGCCGAATTGCCCACCGAGGTGGTCGGCACGATCCCGCCGTCGGCGGTGATGGCACTGGCCTCGACCACCGCGACGTCCATGTCACTCAGCTGATGGTTGCGCAGCAGCTCCACCGTCTCCGAGAGATGCTGATCCATGAACATCACTTCGCCGGCGTTGATGGCACGACGCAGCACCGGATCGACCTGGAACGGCATGCGCCGCGCCAGCATGTGGGCATCCGCCATCTGACCGTCGAGGTCATTGCCCAGCGAGGCGCCGGTCATCAGCGTGATGGAGAACGGCTCGCGGCGCGCCTTCTCGACCAGCGCCAGCGGCAGGGCCTTGGCCTCACCCGCCCGCGTGAAGCCGCTCATGCCCACCGTCATGCCATCGCGAATCAGCTCGGCGGCCTGGCTCGCGCTCATGTGGCGTGACTCCCATCCCTGCCAGCGACAGCGCCGGGCGAGCTCGTCACGCAGCGCCTCGTCAAGCTCCGTCACCTCCATGCGCGACAGCAGCGAGAACGACTGGCGAAAGGACTGGGCATCGGCCACGTCGCTCGCGGCAGGCGGTGCATCAACGAATCGGGACTTGGAAGAAGACACGGTACGGGTTCCTCGATGACAACGAACAAGGGGTAGGCAGCAAGTCGCGCAAACACCTCACGACACTGGTCAGGCTGTCATCCAGCATCCCACGCGCCGTGGCGGCGTCGCATCAGGCCTTGGTCGCAAGCCGGGGTCGTGCACTGAAACAGGACGGTGCGCTCCAAGCGACGCCCTGACGCGGGCCTGTCCCTGCCCCGGAAACACGAAGACCCGCTTCGAGGAGCGGGTCTTGCGATGACAGGCAGGCCCGAGGGGGAGCCCTGTCACGTCATGGCAGGCGTTACACCATGCCGTCGAGGTCCATGTTGTCGAAGCTTTCCGGGGCATCGGCGTAGCCGTAGAGCGTGTTGCGGCGCTGCAGGCGGAATTCGCCCAGCAGCTGCTCATAGCGACGCGGCACCTCGGCATTGTCACGCGTGACGATGTACAGGTTCTCGTAGACGGCCTCGGTGAGCGGCATCTCGCGCACCTGGCGCTGCCACGGTGACGTCTCCAGCACCGTGCGCGAGACGACGGTGAAGCCCAGGCCACGTGCCACGGCATCCAGCACCATGCCGATGTCGTTGGTGAAACCCTGCTGCGGGAAGTGGCTCATCGAGCGGAATTCACCAGCGAAGTTCTCGCGCAGCAAGGCGCTGGCGTTGTTGACGCCGTCGGCGTAATTCATGAAGCCCAGCGCCATCAGCTCATTGAGACTGTTGCCGGCGAAGTCGGCGGGCACCACCAGGCACAGCGGCTCCTGATGCCACAGCTCGAAGTTGAGATCCGGATGCTTGACCGGCTCGGTGACGATGCCAAGATCGAAGCGCCCCGCCAGCACGTCCTGCACGATCTCGGAATTGAAGGCGAAGCTGTAGCTGACCGTCAGCCCCGGATGCTGCTGCTGATAGCCGAGCGTGAACGGATAGAACATCAGCCCGACGCTTGAGGGGCTGGCCACACGGCATTCCCCGCTGTCAGGCGAGTCATCATCCAGCGAGTGCATGAACTGGGTGTGCTCGGCAAACAGCTTGACGGAGTAGTCGTAACAGCGACGCCCCGCTGCGGTGAGCGAGAACTTGCGTCCCTGACGGTTGAGCAGCGAGCGCCCCAGGTACTGCTCCAGCTTGCGGATATGCTGGCTGACGCCGGGCTGGGTCATTTCCAGCTTGCGCGCGGTATGGGTAAAGCTGCCGGTCTCCACCAGGGTGATGAAGGTACGAAAATACTGGGCGTTGAACATGGAGGCACTGACCACTCACGAACGGGGGACGCGACTCGGCGCGTCGTGTTGCCGATAGCTGCCTGAATGTCTGCACAGGGCCACCGACCCGCAAAGCCCATGATTCTACCAGAGCCAGCCGCCATGCGCAGCGCTGCGCCGTGGCGCCCTCGCGTGTTAGCATCATCCTCATTGCCAGGTGCCGCTCTGGCTGCGTCTTTCGTGGGCGATGCCCGAATGACGCGGCAGGGCTCGGCGCCTTTCCTCTGCCCCGACCAGTCCTCGCGACTGGCCCGAATCACGAGATGCTCCAGATGCTTGATCCACTGGCCGCGCGCGGCGAAGCCATCCACAAGGCACTGCTCGCCATGGAAAGCGAATGCGCCGAAGTCGACCTCTTCCCGCTGGGATACATGATTCCCCAGGTGGAACTGGTTCTCGAGAACGCCGATTACGATGCCGCCGATGTGGTCGCGGAAGATTTTGACGCCACCTTCGAAGAGTGGATGCAGCACGCCTTTGCCCAGGACGGCATGAGCGTGGACGACCGCGAGCGCATCGCCGAACTCTGGGCAGAAGCCCGGAACCGCGCCCAGTCAGCCGTGGGCGCCTGACACAAGGAAGACGGTCATGAACTCTGTCACCAGTGAAGCTACCACCTACTCCCGCGATGCCAGCTCGACGCTGGTCTCCACCATCATCTCACCGGAAGGCAGCCTGGAAGTTCTCTCCCAGGATGAGGTCAATCGCCTGCGCGACACCTCCTCCAATGGCCTGCATGACATCCTGCGCCGCTGCGCGCTGGCGGTGCTCAACTGCGGCAGCCAGACCGATGACAGCGTCTCGGTGCTCAATGCCTACAAGGACTTCGAGATCGAGGTGCTGCAGCAGGATCGTGGCATCCGTCTGAAGCTCGACAATGCGCCGGGTGATGCCTTCGTGGATGGCAAGATGATCCGCGGCATTCGTGAGCACCTCTCGAGCGTGCTGCGCGACATCGTCTACGTGGCCAACGAGATCCAGAACACGCCCCGCTTCGATCTCTCCACCACCGAAGGCACCACCAACGCGGTGTTCCATATCCTGCGCAACGCCGGTGCCCTGAAGTCCTCGCGTGAACCGAGCCTCGTCACCTGCTGGGGTGGCCACTCGATCAATCGCGAGGAATACGAGTACACCAAGGACGTGGGCTATCACCTCGGCCTGCGCGAACTCGACATCTGCACCGGCTGTGGTCCCGGCGCGATGAAGGGCCCGATGAAGGGGGCCAACGTCGCGCATGCCAAGCAGCGTCGCAAGCAGGGCCGTTATCTGGGCATCTCGGAGCCGGGCATCATCGCCGCCGAGTCACCCAACCCGATCGTCAATGAACTGATCATCATGCCGGACATCGAGAAGCGCCTTGAGGCCTTCGTGCGGACCGCGCATGGCATCATCGTCTTCCCGGGCGGCGTGGGCACCGCGGAAGAGATTCTCTACCTGCTGGGTATCCTGCTGCATCCGGAAAACGAAGGCCTGCCGTTCCCGGTCATCTTCACCGGCCCGGCCTCCAGCGCCGACTACTTCCAGCAGATCGACGAGTTCATCACCTATACGCTGGGTGAGGAAGCGCGCTCGCGCTATACCATCATCATCGACAATCCGGTCGAGGTGGCGCGCACCATGCGAGGCGGCATCGATGACGTCGCGGAGTTCCGTCGTCAGCATCACGACGCCTTCTACTACAACTGGCGTCTGCATATCGCCCCGCACTTCCAACAGCCCTTCGCGCCGACCCACGCCAACATGTCGAGCCTGGCGCTGCATCGCAACCAGCCGGTGCATGAGCTGGCCGCCAACCTGCGTCGTGCCTTCTCGGGCATCGTTGCCGGCAACGTCAAGAAGGAAGGCATCGAGGAGATCGAGCGCGATGGGCCCTTCCGCCTGACCGCCGAAGCCGAGCTGATGGAGCGTCTCGACGCCCTGCTCACCTCCTTCGTGGCCCAGGGCCGCATGAAGCTGCCGGGCAGCGACTACGAGCCCTGCTACACGCTGTGCAAGTGAGGCCGTGACGCCCGGGCCATCAGCCCCGGGCCTGATGCGACGACGCCCCCGACCATCACTGGCCGGGGGCGTCGTCGTTTGCGGCAGACAGGGCTCAGTCGCTCTTGCGGCCCCGATGCATCCACAGACTGATGACATGCGCCACCAGCCCCAGTGTCAGGCCATCGACCAGCACTTCCAGCGCCCCTTCCCTGGGGCGGTCAAGCATCGGCGCGGCGAAGTTGAAGGCTGCCATCGCCGCCAGGCCCACCACCAGCCACACGAACACGCGACGCATCAGTCTCGGCACTTCGCCCTGGGCGACATCGGAGAGCTGGCGATAGATGTAGACCCCCAGCGCCGCGACGGCCACGGCAAAGCCACTGATCAGCATCAGGCGCGTGGTGTCACCGCTGAGCAGAAAACGCGGAATGTTGGCGACCATCACGATGGCGAGGCCCGCCAGCACGGAGACACGTTGCGGTGTCAGGTTGCGGGCGCGCGGATGATCAGGATTGAGTTTCGGCATGTGCAGCAGTCTCGAGGAAAGGTCGGGCAACGTGGAAATCGAACACGATGAAGAAGTCGGACGCCGGGCACGCCCGGCGTGACGGGGTCAGGCGGTCGCCGGCAGCGTCGGAATCCAGCTCTCGACCCACGGCAGGGCCGCGTCATCCGCCATGAAGGTCTCCATGGCATCGATCTCGAGGCGCTCGCCGTGGCGCGTGGCGCCCAGATCCGCCAGACGCTCGTCCAGCTGACGCCCGGCACCGCAGTAGGTCTCGCCGTAGGAGCTGTCGCCGAGAGCGATCAGACCATAACGCAGCCAGTCCAGCGCCGGTGACTGGGCCGAGAGCGCATTGAGGAAGCCGCTCAGGTTGCCCGGCACATCGCCACTGCCGGTGGTGGAGGTGACGAACAGCGCCAAATCCGGGCGTGTCTCCGTCAAGTCTTCCAGTGTCGGCTGGTCAAGCACTTCCACCGTATAGCCTGCCTGCTCGAACAGCGGTTGCACCTGCTCGGCCACATCCAGCGAGCCGCCATACATCGTGCCGACAAAAATCTTCAGAAGCGCCATGCATCCTTCCTTATTCGTACGATCACCCGCCACGGGCGGGAACGTGAGTGCGGTGCGAAGAGCCGTGCAGCGGCTCTCCAACATTTGGTCGCGATGGTAGCACAGCCTGCCCGCGGGACGCAGGCCGGCCGGGGCCCGCGCCATGGAGCACGCGCACTCCAAAGACAAGACAGCGCCACCGTGAAATCACGATGGCGCCGCTTTGTTCTTGCGCTGACGTTCTTGCGCTTACGTTCCTGCACTGATGCCCTTGCATCGGTGCTGCCGCTGCCGCCGTGTCGCTACCTCGTTCTCTGGAGCGGGGCTACGCGTCAGTGAAGCCTCCCGGGGTGCGAGCCTGGATCACGACCGCTGGCGATGCCCTTCCGTCAGAGACACGCTGGCTGACAGCACCTTTTGATCAGAAGCGATACGCCGCCGACAGACGCACGTCACGCCCCGGGCTGGTGATGGCGCCCGGCGTGATGCCACGTGGGCTGTTGGTTTCCAGATAGAAGGTGTTCTGGTCGGAGTATTCCTTGTCGAACAGGTTGTAGATACCGGCCGTCAGAGTCAGGTCCGGCATGTCACCCGGCACCCAGCTGGCGTAGAGGTCATGCGTGGCGTAACCGGCACGCTCGCTCTGGTCATCCGGCAGGTCGGTGAGGCGCTCGTAGGCGGTCACGGTCCAGCCGAGAGTCAGCTGCGGGTCGGCGAAGGTGTAACGGTTGTCCAGGCTCCAGCGGTCTCCGGTCTGGTTGCCCAGCCCCATGTCATCCACCACGGTCTCGCCCTGGTTGTCTTCCAGGTCCATGGTCAGGTAGCCCAGCGTCATGTCCCAGCCGCCCAGCCCGTAGGTGGCTCGCGCCTCGACGCCCTTGCTGGTGACGATACCTTCCATGTTGGTGATGGTGGTCACATCACCCGCCGACCCTTCGGTGATGTAGTTGTCGAAGTGGGTATCGAAGTAGGTGACTTCCAGTCCGGCGCGGTCACGCTGGGTGAGGATGCCCTCCCCTTTCCAGCGGGCACCGACCTCGGTGCTGCGCGAGGTCTCGGCCTCGAGACCCGGCTCGACCACCAGCGTCTCGCCCGGGCCGACACCCCCGTCGATCAACAGGGCTTCGCGGCCCTTGTTGCCACGCACGGCCGTGGCATAGCCGGTGAACAGCTCGACACCCCCGCCGACACGCCAGTTGAGGCTCGCGTTGGGGCTGACATCGGTGTCATCCAGCGTCTCGCCATTGGCGTATTCGGTCCGATAGTCATCGACTCGGGCACCGAAGGACAGATCCACCGCGCCGAGCGTCATGCGGTGCTGGGCGTAGAGCGCGATGTTGCGCGCCGTCTCGTCGAAGCCAGCGGTGCTGGATTCATCCTCGACGTAATCACTGCCCAGGGTCAGACGGTTGTTCATCGCCTCGGGGCCGAAGCGGAAGGTGTTGTTGAGATCCCCCCCGACACTCTCGACCTTGGCATTCGAGCTGGCCCCGGTAGCGAGGGACGTGCGGTCCACTTCCGTACTGGAGTGGAAGACATTGGCGTGCACATCCACCAGCCGCGAGCCCGGTTCGAAATCGTAGTTGGCGGTATAGGTGTCACGGCTCAGCTCGGTATCGACCTTGGCGTTGTTGAACGGCTGACACTCCATGTTGGGACGCACGCAGTAGATGCCGGTGTCCTCATTGTGCTCCGCGCTGAGTCGCAGGCTGTGCGCGCCCTGATCCAGCAGGCTGAACTTGCCGAAATAGCTGCGCTGATGACCGCCGGTGCCCTCTTCCTCATCACCGCCGCCGGTGCGGTAGTCATCGCTGTTGCGTGCGCTGGTGGTGAACAGCAGCCCCGCGTTGGGCGCCACCTCCCCATACACCGACAGCGTGCCCTTGACGGCATCTGCCGCGGATTCCGTGCTGCCCTTCACCATGCCACCGAAGCTCTGACCCGGCTTGAGCAGGTCCTGGGCATCCTTGGTCACGAACTTGATGCTGCCACCCAGTGCGTTCGGCCCGTTGTCCGCCGCCCCCGGTCCGGCCTGGACCTCGGCGCGCTTGAGCAGCTCCGGCTCGATGTTGAAGTTGGAGCTGTGGTGGAACAGGTAGCCGTTCTGGCTGGCACCATCGATGCTGATGTTGAGGTTGGTATCTTCCAGCCCGCGCACGTAGAGCTTCTCGGAGGAGGCCGTGGTGCCGCCAACGGTGACGGAAGGCGTATCGCGGAAGATGTCCTTGAGGTCACGCGCCTGATGCAGGGCAAGCTCTTCGCTGTCCACCACCGCCGTGGCCTCGAGGCGATCCTCCTCGACCTGCAGTGTCTGCATCTGCAGCGGCTCGGCATTGACCGTCCCGGCACACAGCAAGGCGATGGCCGCGACCAGCGGACGAGGAGTGAAGACCGTCGCGCGTGAAGCGCTGACGGTGTGGCGCGAAGAGAGGCAGACTGTCATGAGCGGAGCGTTCCCAAGATTAATAATAATAATGATTCTTCTTTGCAGGCGAGATAATGCACTTTCTTGCACATTTCCGTCATCTACCGTTTCTGCAACGCCTCTTCTCGAAACCTGCAATCGGGTGCTCTCCTCACGGGCACGCCCACTCGCCTCGTGCCCATCTGCCCCCTCGCCGATTCCCGATTTCTCGCGGCAGAAGGCCCTCCCCAGCCGCGCAAGGACCTGCCCTGCGCCTTGCCTCACGAAAAAGACACTTTTTCTCACCTGTCTGTCATCAGATACGGAACCATCTCCGGTCACTGACGTCTGAGCCGTCATGCCGCCAATGACGCCAGTCCCCCGCCGTTGCGCATTCTGCCGAGGTGTCACGTTTCACGGAGATCGGAATTGCGCAATGCGTGCGACTTTGGATGCAACAATGACGGGATGGTGATATTGTTAGCCTGCTCAGAGTCACAGTCATCCAGCGCCTGAAATCCGTTCTCGCGTTTCTGGCGCGGCACTGTGCGCGAAGCCGGGTTTCGAGACCGGTTTCAAGACCGGGCTTCACGAGCCGGCCGCAAGAGCTGAAGGCAAGAATCAAGTGCAAGACCTGTCGACGTGCGCTGTGGTGCACGACTGACAGGAGCGGTTGTTGATCGATGAGCGCGTCTTTGCCCGGGGCATCCCCCGCGGTACGAGGGGCACGGTCATCGACAGGCAATCCGTTGTGCAGCCCCTGCGCTGCGACGGGCCCGACATGGCCCGTACAAGGTGGGTGTTTCCCTGACGACACACCCCGACCCCCTGAACAACCGGACCTATTCGATGAGCGATATCGACGCCTATAACACCTTTCTGATGGTCGCGGATCTCGGCAGCCTGTCCCGCGCTGCCGAACGCCTGCGCCTGCCCAAATCCACCGTCAGCCGTCGCCTCGACGCCCTCGAGGGCCGCTTTGGCACTCGTCTGGTGGAACGCGGCCATCGCGGTATCCGCCTGTCGGAAGCGGGTGAGACTCTCTACCGCTACGCACGATCGATGGCCAACCTCGATGATGAAGCGCACCGCGCCATCGAGGATCGTCAGTCGGACCTCACCGGCACCATTCGTATCCACGCCACCCCAGCGCTGGGTCGTCACTTCCTGGGTCACGCTCTCACCAGCTTCCTGTCAGAGCATGACGGAGTCGATATCAAGCTGAAGCTGTGGCACAACGGTCGCGAGATTCTCGAGAACCAGCCGCATCTGGTCATCGGCTTCCCGCACCTGGCCGGCAGCACTCACGTCTTCCGCCCGCTGACCCAGTGGCAGCAAGCCGCCTACGCGGCCTCGCATGTCGAGCATCCCGAAGAGCTGCCGTGGGGAGAGCTGGAACCGCTGGTCTCCGGCACCTCTCTCTCGCGTCACCCGGAAGACCCGCGCCCGAATCACATCCAGTCCGATGACCTCGAAGTCCTTACCGACTACGTCGCCGATGGCCTGATTCGCGCCGTGCTGCCCATCGACTGGGTCAACTCGCTCAGCGAGCGCAACGGCCAGTCCTTCAAGCGTCTGGAATGCGACGAGATCCCGCCGGTCGAGATCGGCATGCTGCTGCCGCGCGGCCCCATCCCGACCCGCGTGCGCATGCTCGCCGACTGGCTCGCCCGCGAGATCGGCAAGACAGAACCGGAGCGCGTCACCGCCAAGGCCGCCCGTCGCACCGTCAGCGAAGCTGCCACCACTGCCGGTTGATGGCAGCGGTGCCATGCTGTCGCCCTCCTCTCGCTTGAGATGAGCCAGCGCAGCACGCCGCAAAAAGGCCAGCCCTCCGGGGCTGGCCTTTTGCGTTCTGGCTTGTCATGTTTAGCATGGACTGAATCAACGACAGGCAGGGCTTCTCATGTGGCAACGCGACACGCTCACCCTCTCCGCCCGCAAGCGCGGTTTTCACCTCATCAGTGACGAGGTGGAGCAGGCATTGGCCGAACTGCCGCCGGTCAGTGTTGGCCTGCTGCATGTGCAGCTACTGCACACCTCCGCCTCGCTGACCCTCAACGAGAACGCCGACCCCGACGTGCGCCACGACATGGACGCCTTCCTGCGCCGTCTGGTGCCCGGCAACCTGCCCTACTTCCGCCACACCCTCGAAGGCGATGACGACATGCCTGCCCACGTGCTCGCCAGCCTACTCGGCACCCAACTCACGCTACCCGTCGAAGCCCGTCGCGGCGTCAACCGCCTCGCCCTCGGCACCTGGCAAGGCATCTGGCTCGGCGAACACCGCGACCACGGCGGCAGCCGGAGACTGTGTCTGACGCTGAGTGGAACATAGTTATATATTAATGGGGTATTCGCTAATCAAGAACGAATTATCACTCAACGTTATAGTTAGCTCTAACATTTTTCATCACGGCATTAAATAGTTCGATTAGTTCTTTATCAGTAGTTTTTGATTTTTTAGGTCTATTATCACGCTCTTCAAAATAGGCCATAGCAAAGCTTCGATAGAAGGGGTCAATAAATGAATATCTCTGAGAATTATCTTCTAGCTTAACCATTTCGCCAAACTCTTCTTTCTCAAGATTCTGCAAATCTTCTTGCAATTTTTTCTTGGTAACACGAATGCCATAAACTTTTGTATAACTGAAAATATCTTCAATATGAGCGCCCTCCGGATCTTGAGCGATCAAAGCCCTTAATGTTAGGTCAACATTCTTTATCTTCAGGGCACTATCAAAAGCATCCTTTAAAGTATCCTCTTCATCCTTTATATATTCGGATAAAGCATTCTGAAGATCTTCTGAAACAAACTCTACTGAACTAGTAACGGTTTCAGTAATCAAAGCGGAATCGCATAGAAAATAACATATCTTATGACATATTGAAGCCAATCCATTTGAGTATTTAACTATATCCTCTTGCACGTCATCTGCTATTACTATATTTAATGCATCACACCCTTTTCTTATTATTGCTTTAATTTCACTATCTGTCATTAGGTCAACATGAATTTCGGATACCCTTTTCCGCATCTCTTTATCAGATTTAACTACTTGCCTTGCTGTATTGACGGCTCCTAAAGCTATGATTTTAAGGTCTTGATATTTTGATGAAAGATCGACAAAGACCTTCATCATCTGTGCTAATTTTTCTTTTTCCTCTCCTTCTATCTTATGAAAATCCTCCAATACCCAGCAATAACCGGATTGCCCTAATAGTCTACCAAGATTTTGTGGCGTAAGTTGAGGTGGAAGTAAGCGCACCTGCTTTTGCCCGTCTGAATTTTCATAAACAGCGCCAATCTGCGCTTTAATCGCCATATAATCAGCTTTAGCAGTCGCGTCCACTTTAACTCTGTTACTATTAGTTACCTCTTGAATATAAAACTCTTTAAGTTGATCAAATGCATCAAGAACGACCTGTTCAAATGTCATCCCTACCATACAATTTGTACTTATATGTTTTTCATAAGTTCTAAACAAAACATTATCAAGTAGAGTACTTTTCCCCGAACCAGAATGCCCATAAATAACAACCTGATTACCTGGCAGCCTCAATGCTCTACTCAGTCTTGTATCTACATTCTGATTAACTCGCTCGACAAAAGTAACTTTAGCAGAACTGGTTGGTGTAAAAACATCTCTAAGATCATACCTGATCATATAGCCTCCCTAAAAACAAAATATCATTTATATTGAAATAAAAAGATTATCAGAGTTATGACGCTACATACATCTCACAAGAAAGACAAACCCTCAAGAAGCATACTTTCCATAAAATAGAAAACAATAACAACTTACTTAATGGTAGCTTTATAGAGCAAACTATAGCCTCTCTACAAAACGACCGGCGACTATCAACACAACAACATTTAGTCTAACTAAAGAAATCTTCACCTCTCATCTTTATATAGCTTCACTTCATAGAATCATCGTCCCCTACCGTGCCGCCCATCGGGTCGATGGATTTGCTGGAGGGGTATTTGAAGGAGGCGTAGCGTACGGCGAGTACCGAGAGGGCGAGGAAGAAGATGCCGCCGCAGAGGTAGAGCAGGCCGATATCGGGGGCCTTGTGGTGGGAGACATCGCCGATGAGGTAGCGCGTCAGCGCGGTGATGGCGATGTAGAGCAGAAAGCGGATCGGCAGGTGGTTGGTCTTGAAGTAGATACCGACCATCGCGCCGAGTTCGAGATAGATGAACAGCAGCAGGATGTCATCGACGCTGGCCGAGCCCTTGGCGAACATCTCGAAGAAGGCCGACACCGAGGCAATGGCGATGGCCCCGCCGATGGCGAACAGGCCGAGATAATGGAAGCCTTCGACCAGGAAGTTGCCGATCGAGTTGGCTTGCTTGTGCATGCGTTCCCGGTGCTTGTCTAGCCGCTTCATGCCTTGTGTCCTCGAAGAGGGATGATGAGAAAGAGGCAGCAAGAACGGTGCCACCCGGTCGCAGCATTACGGATTCTGACGCTGAGGCAATGCGCAGGCGCGGCGTCTACCAGCCGAGGGTCTGCTTGACGAAGGGAATGGTGAGCTTGCGCTGGGCGGAGAGCGAGGCGTTGTCGAGCTCGATCATCGCGGCGAACAGACCCGGCAGGCTGCGCGGCCCGCGATGCAGGATGTAGCGGGCGACTTCATCGGGCAGCGCGAGGCCGTGGTCCTTGGCGCGCAGCTTGAGCGCCTCGAGACGCTGGGCATCATCTAGCCCGGAGAGGTGGAAGGTGACGCCCCAGGAGAGGCGTGAGGCCAGGTCCGGCAGGGTGACGGGGAGCAGGCGCGGCGCACAGCTGGCGCTGACCAGCAGGTGGCGGCCACTGTCACGCAGGCGGTTGTAGAGGTGAAACAGCGCCTCTTCCCAGCGCTTGCGGCCGATCACGCTCTCGAGGTCATCGATGGCGACCAGATCCATCTCGTCCAGCCCTTCCAGCATGTGCGGCGGGAAGTGGCCAATCTCCTTGAGCGGCAGATAGAAGGCACGCTTGCCCTGCTCTCCCGCCAGATGGCATGCCGCCTGCAACAGATGGCTACGCCCACTCTGCTCACCGCCCCATAGATAGACGAAGGGCTCCCCGCCGTCAGCAAGCTGCCCCTTGAGGGCCTCTGCCAGCGAGGTGGAGGTGAAGTGGTAGTTGTCGAAGGTCGCGGCGTCGCGTACCCCGACGCCGAGTGCCATCTGTCCCTGTGTCATTGCCATCCGTCATGCTGATTGTTGTTGCCGTGATCTCTCTCGATCACTGGGTATCCTCTGCCGCCGAAGGCGCGGGTGGCTCACTGGCGGCCACGGGGCGAGAATCACGCTGTTGATCATATAAAGTACTGTTTTTATAGCGATCATGCAGATAACGCAAGAGCACCATGATCACGGCGGCCACCGGCAGCGCCAGCAGAATGCCCGTGAACCCGAACAGCTGCCCGCCGGCCATGACGGCAAAGATGACCGCCACGGGGTGCAGGCCAATCTTGTCGCCCAGCAGCAAGGGTTGCAACACCACGCCTTCCAGCAGCTGCCCCAGCGCGAAGACACCGCCCACCGCCAGCAGCGCCCACCACTCGCCGAACTGGAAGAAGGCCACCGTCGCCGCGATCAACACCCCGACGATGACGCCCAGATACGGCACGATACTGGCGAGCCCCGCCACCAGCCCGATGAGCAGCGCGAACTTGAGGCCGATGATGGCCAGGCCGATGGCATAGACGATGCCCAGACTCAGCATCACCAGCAGCTGCCCGCGCAGGAAGGCACCCAGCACCTCGTCGCAGTCATGGGCCAGCCGCGTGGCGGTCGGCTCCATGTGGCGCGGCAGGAGCCCCTGCAGCTTCTCCTTCATGCGGTCCCAGTCGAGCAGCAGATAGAAGGTGACGACGGGAATCAGCGCCAGGTTGCCCAGCCAGATGGCCATGGCGAGCCCGGATTTGGAGACGGTGCCCAGGAAGGCGGCGGCGAAGGTACCGGTTTCCTTCCAGTTGCCCAGCAGCAGCGAGCGCACCTGATCGAAATCGGCGCTGAAATCCATGCCGGTGAAGGCCTGCACTTCCGGCAGGATCGTCTCGCGTATCCAGTTGAAGACCATCGGCATGAAGCTGATCAACTGCGCCAGCTGACGCCCGAGCAGCGGCACCAGAATGAGCAGCGCGATCAGCAGCACCACCGAGAGCACGCTGAACACCAGGCTGACGGCCAGTCGGCGCGACAGGCCCTTCTCTTCCAGCCAGTCGGCCAGCGGGTCGCCCAGATAGGCGAGAATCATGCCGATGAAGAACGGCATCAGAATCGGCTCCAGCAGAACCAGCAACCCGAGCAGGGCCACGCCTGCGGCCAGCAACCACCATTTACGCTGCATCATCACTCCTTGAGACAAGCTGTGTGGCTCACAGGCGGCATGTCGCCGACGGTCCACGCATGCCCCCATTGTTGCCTGTCACTGACTCACCCACAAGCGCCCGGCGAACGGGACGACCCACCTGACGAAAGATGGCCAAAGGGACTGGCGCGCCCTCAGGAAAGCGCTCGGGACGTGTCTTTCACATCATGGCCATTTTTTGTGAAACGCCACGGTGTCAGCCGTGAAGCGCAATGCTACAATAGCCGCCTTTCTTTCCCCCGATCGATCGTGTCTCACCGCTCAGGCCGCACCGACAGGAACCTCACATGACGCAACGCCCCCAGGACTCCTCGCCCAGCAAGACTTCCTTGAGCTACAAGGATGCAGGTGTCGATATCGATGCAGGCAACGCCCTCGTGGAACGCATCAAGGGTGTCGCCAAGCGCACTCACCGCCCGGAAGTGATGGGTGGTCTGGGTGGCTTCGGCGCCCTGTGCGAACTGCCGCAAGGCTATCGCCAGCCCGTGCTGGTCACCGGTACCGATGGCGTGGGCACCAAGCTGCGCCTGGCCATGGACCTCAACCGTCACGACACCATCGGCATCGATCTGGTCGCCATGTGCGTCAATGATCTGGTGGTCGCCGGCGCCGAGCCGCTGCAGTTCCTCGACTACTATGCCACCGGCAAGCTGGACGTCGACATCGCCGCTGACGTCGTCACCGGGATCGGCGAAGGCTGCCTGCAGTCCGGCTGTGCACTGGTCGGCGGCGAGACGGCCGAGATGCCGGGCATGTACGAAGGCAGTGACTACGATCTGGCCGGCTTCTGCGTCGGTGTGGTCGAGAAGTCCGAGATCCTCGACGGCAAGAAGGTCGGCGAAGGCGACGTGATTCTGGGTCTGGCCTCCTCCGGCCCGCACTCCAACGGCTACTCGCTGATCCGCAAGATTCTCGAAGTCGCCGATGCCTCGCTGCTGGAGCAGCAGATCGACGGCCAGCCGCTGGCTGACGCCCTGATGGCGCCGACGCGCATCTACGTCAAGCCGCTGCTGTCCCTGCTCAAGGAAAGCGATGTCAGCGTGCACGCCATGTCCCACATCACCGGTGGTGGCCTGCTCGAGAACATCCCGCGCGTGCTGCCGCATGATTGCACCGCCGAGATCGACGTCGCCAGCTGGAAGCGTCCGGCCGTGTTCGACTGGCTGCAGCAGCAGGGCAATGTCGAGGAGCACGAGATGCACCGCGTGCTCAACTGTGGCGTCGGCATGGTCGTCGTCGTGGCCGCGGCGGATGCCGATGCCGCGCGCGCTCACCTGGAAGCCCAGGGCGAGACGGTCTTCACCCTCGGCGCCATCCGTGCACGCAAGGGCGAAGAAGAACAGGTCCAGCTGGAGAATCTGTCCGCATGATCGAACCGACTACCAACGCCTCCAACGGTGACACTCTCGGCGGCTTCGGCAACGGTTTCGAGGCGGATGACACGCCGGTACGCCCACGCGTCGTGGTACTGATCTCCGGCAGCGGCAGCAACCTGCAGGCGCTGCTGGAGGCTCAGGAGCACGATGAGCTGGGCGGCGACGTGGTCGCGGTGATTTCCAACAAGGCCGATGCCTACGGCTTGGTGCGCGCACGCGAAGCGGGCGTGGATGCCGTGGTGCTGCCGCATGACGAGTACGAGAATCGCGAGCACTACGATGGCGCCCTGATCAAGGTGATCGAACGCCACGAGCCGGATCTCATCGTGCTGGCCGGCTTCATGCGCATCCTGTCTCCGATCTTCGTGCAGCGCTTCTTCGGTCGACTGATCAACATCCATCCGTCACTGCTGCCGGCCTGGCCGGGCCTTGATACCCATCGCAAGGTTCTGGAAGCTGGCGAGAAGGAACACGGCGCCAGCGTGCACTTCGTCACCGAGGAGCTCGACGGTGGCCCAGTGGCGATCCAGGCCGTCGCCAACGTGCTGGAAGGTGATGATGAAGCCAGCCTCAAGGAACGCGTGCACACGCGTGAGCATCTGATCTACCCGATCGCGGTGCGCTGGTTCCTCGAAGGCCGCCTGAAGCTCGACGGCGAAGTGGCCAAGCTCGACGGCCATGACCTGCCGGTGGGCGGTCTGCGCCTCTCCCACGCCGATGTGGAAGAAGAGCTCAGCGATGAGCTGCCGGAAGGTGAAGAAGACTGATCCGCACTGCCTGCCTTGCTGACAAGGCAGGCTGAACTGACAGCGAACTGACGACAGCGAGCTGAAAACAGAAGACCCCGCGACATGCCAATGTCACGGGGTCTTCTTGTCTCTCACGCTTCCCTTCTCTCTCGGCGCTTGCGCTTCTAGAAGGTATAACTCACGCCCACCTCGCCGCGCGCCGTCACCTCATCCCATGTCTCGAACCCTGCCCCCAGATGCAGCATGGCATTGCGGCCCAGTTGCATGCGCCAGCCGCCATCGACACGCAGGTAGTTGTCACTGCCGCGATCGAGATCCTCGGCGCTGTAGGCGTTGGTCGGCAGGCTCGCCAGACGCACCTCGGCGCTCTCGGCGTCATCATCGAGACGCTTGCCGTAGGCCAGCTCCCCGTAGAGGCCGAAGCCATCCGCGACGGCGCGATCGACCATGAAGCCCAGCTCGACACGCCGATCGCGCAGCGTCTGATCCGAGACGCTCAGGGCATTGGCGGCGGAGCCGGATTCGGTGTAGCCATCGAGGTCGGACTCGGTGTGGCGATAGGCCACGAAGGGCGCGTTGTACCACAGCGAATCGGCGGCGGTGAGGCGATAATCGAGACGCGCCTCGGCGCTGAAGCCATCGCCATCCGTCTCACCGGACAGGGTGCGCGATGACTGGCCCAGCGCGACATGGCGGTCGAGATCGTACTCGAAGTCACCGTAGCTGGCCACTGCCTGCATGCCAACTCTGCCCAGCTGCTGACGGGCGAACAGACTGAATACCTGACCTTCCAATTCAAGCTCACTGCCGTCGTCGACATCGAAGTCCGCATGGCGCTGACTGACCGCCACCCCGCCCCAGGCGCGGCCGAGCGCGTTGTCCAGCGGCAGCATCACGCCGACACCCGCGCCGCGCTGTTCGCTGTCAACGCCTTGCTGGCCGGTGGAGGTCTCGCCACCGCCGGTGCCGCCAGTGGCCGAGCCGATGGCGAACACACGCACGCCCGTCTCCCCTCCCGCGTGCGGATGCTGCGCCCCGGGGCGCAATTCATCGGCGAGACTACGCTGACTGGCATTGAGCGCCCCCGTGCCCAGCTGCGGCGCCAACCCCAGTACCGAGGGCGCGGCGAGCATCGCATAGGCGTAGTCGGCGAGAATCTCCTGGCCGGCGGTGGTCGGGTGCACCCCGTCATTGAACAGCAGGGAGTCCGGGTCTTCTGCAGCTCCGCCCAGCCCATAAGGCGTGACGTTGCAGCTGTCCGAGAAGCACACCTGGGTCAGCGGCACGTCGCTGGCAAAGCCGAACTCGGCCGGCGATGCCAGTACCTCCTCGAGAATGCCGACGGTGTCGAGCCGGATGATGTTGACCTGACCATCCAGCGCCGCCAATCGCTCGCCCAGCGCGTCATTGAAGACGCCCACCAGCGCGGAGGTCCCCGCCGCCTGCGCGGCACCCGCCGACTGACCGGCCGGCGTGCTGCCGACATCCGGCAGGTTGGAGACCATGATGGTGGTCGCCCCCGCCGCCGCCAGTGCCTCCACCGCCGCGGCCAGATTGCCGGCGGAGGCGACCGCCGTGGCCGGTGAGGTGATCACGCCCTGCAGGAAGTCATTGCCACCGCCATTGACGTAATAGAGCGCGTCCGGGTCGGCACTGCCGCCGGTGCTGACCAGATAGCCATCCTCGACCCTGAGCACCGTACCACCGCCCGGGCTGCCCGCGGGGATGACCACCTCGGAGCCATCTTCATCTGTCACCGAGGCCAGAATCTGCGCCGTGGTATAGCCGCCCACGGCGTAGTTGGTGCCGTCACTGAAGCCGGCCAATTGATAGATCACCGAGGTGGAAGGCTCAGCGGCAAGCCCAAGCTCCGTGGCCAGCAACTGGGTCGAGACACTGCCATAGGGCGAGTTCTCGTGATCCGGCCCGCTGCGGTTGGTGAATCGCAGGCTGTTGAGGCCGCCCAGGGTGGTATCGGGGAACTGCCCGGAATCGCTCAGGCTGTCGCCGAAGAGATAGATGTCGGAATAGGCCTGCGCGGGAGTCGCCAGCAGCGTGGTGCTGATGGCGAGCGCGAGACTGCTCAGAGTGAAACGTCGGACCAGACCGCTGGCGCTGGTCGGAGGGAATACAGCGCGATGTGAACGCGATGGCATGGCGTGCCCCTTGCTTGTGGGAGGTATCCGTCCTGCAGCCACTCTGGGGTGGCCTGCAGACAAGCATAGGCAATAAAACAAGTGATTGAATCGAATGTTTCGTTCAACTTCCGACTAATGCTTCGGCTCGCAAGCAGCAAGCAGCGAGCACATCCGCGACGGATCTCGCCTGCGTTCACGCAAAGAAAAGCGCCTCCCGGGGGAGGCGCTTTCGGCAATCACAGGTGCGGCTGGCAGCGAAAGCAGTACCGCTACCGGTGCCTCAGGTACGCGGCAGTGTCACGCCACGCTGGCCCTGATACTTGCCACCGCGATCCTTGTAGCTGGTCTCGCAGACTTCGTCGGACTCGAGGAACAGCATCTGCGCCACGCCTTCATTGGCGTAGATACGCGCCGGCAGGTTGGTGGTGTTGGAGAACTCGAGGGTGACGTGCCCTTCCCACTCCGGCTCCAGCGGCGTCACGTTGACGATGATGCCGCAGCGCGCGTAGGTGGACTTGCCCAGGCAGATGGTCAGCACGTTACGCGGAATGCGGAAGTACTCGATGGTACGGGCCAGTGCGAAGGAGTTGGGCGGAATCACGCAGGAATCGCCTTTCACGTCCACGAAGCTCTTCTCGTCGAAGTGCTTGGGGTCCACCGTCGCCGAATGGATGTTGGTGAAGACCTTGAACTCATCCGAGCAGCGCACGTCGTAGCCGTAGCTGGAGGTGCCGTAGGAAATCACACGGCGCTCATCGTGAAAGCGCACCTGATCGGGCTCAAAGGGTTCGATCATGTCGTGGCTTTCGGCCATGCGACGGATCCACTTGTCGGATTTGATGCTCATCGAGCGTACCTGACTGACTGATGGGGGAGAGACGCGTGAGCGCCATGAAACGCGGGCCAGCATGATACCGGCCCGCTGCGCCGCTGGAAACCTCGCGACGAGGCGACGGCGGCGTGTCGGCTCAGGCTCAGCTGAAGCTGATGCTCGGGCCTTCGTCCGCCTCGGCAGTGTCCAGGGTCTCGATGACCTGACGCGCGATGGAGAGGAAGCACTTGGCCACCTCGCCTTGCGGCTCCGCGATCACGCTGGGACGACCACCATCGGCATTCTCGCGGATGCTCAGGGTCAGCGGCAGCTGGCCCAGCAGGCGAGTCTGGTATTCCTCGGCGATGCGCTCACCGCCACCGGCACCGAAGACCGCTTCACTATGGCCACACTGGCTGCAGGTATGCGTGCTCATGTTCTCGACCACGCCCAGCACCGGCACCTTGACCTTGCGGAACATCTCGATGCCCTTCTGGGCATCCAGCAGCGCGATGTCCTGCGGCGTGGTGACGATGACAGCCCCGGAGACCGGCACCTTCTGTGACAGGGTCAGCTGGATGTCACCGGTGCCCGGCGGCATGTCGATCAACAGCACGTCCAGCTCTCCCCAGGCAGTCTGGTTGAGCAACTGCTGGAAGGCACCCGCGACCATCGGGCCACGCCAGACCATCGGGTCCTTCACGTCGACCAGATAGGCCATCGACATGGTCTTGATGCCGTGGGCCTCGATGGGGCTGAAGACCTGCTCACCGGCCATCTCCGGACGCTGACCGGTCGGCACGCCGAACATCTGCGCCTGACTCGGCCCGTAGATGTCGGCGTCCAGCAGGCCGACCTTGAGACCTTCCTGAGCCAGCGCCAGTGCCAGATTGGCCGTCACGGTGGACTTGCCGACGCCACCCTTGCCGGAGGCGACGGCCACGATGTGCTTGATACCTTCCATATCTTGAAACTCCTGTGACGGCCTGCGCCGCGCGGTCAACGCAGCAGGCGCAGACGTCTGAACTGTCAGCGAAAAAAGCCGTGGAACACGATGGGCACAGTATGCCTGCCACCGCGATACGGGCCAAGCCGATGGGACATGCCTCGAGGAGTCATGACCCGATGAACCATGATCAGAAACGCACGTCGACCGGCAGGAAACGCCACTCGCCCGGTGCCATGCGGCCCAGCAGGATCGCGCCCAGGCGCAGGCGGCGCACCTCGATGACCTTGAGGCCCTGCTCCTCGACCGCGCCACGGATACCGCCCACCGGCACGCGCTTCATGGCGATGCGCAGACGGGTATCACTCTGCCAGCTGATGCTGACCTTGGGCTTGCGGCCACGGATGTCGGCGCACAGCGCGAAGCCGATACGCTTGAGGCCGTCGTCATCCAGCGTGCCTTCCACTTCGACGACGTATTCCTGCTCCAGCTGGTCCAGGTCATCACCGAGCTTGCGGATCACGCCGCGATTCTGTGACCACACCGCGAGACCGGATTCATCCTCGCCGAGCTCGGCCAGCGGCTGCTGGGACAGGAAATGCACCTTGAGCCAGTCGGCACCGCTGTGGTCCAGCGCACTGCGCGGCGCGCCGTCACGCAGGGTGAGCGGGTCCGGCAGCGGAGCGCCCGGCGGGCGATACCACACCAGAGTCATCGGCGCGATGGGCTCCATGCTGGCGCCCTCATCGACCGTGACTTCCTCATCCGTGACCTTGAAGAACGGCGCCTCGACGACTTCGCCCGCGACTCGCACCACGCCCTGGGCGATGAGATGCTCGGCTTCACGACGTGAAATGCCCTGCTGATGGGCCAGGAACTTGGATAGACGGACGGGTTCAGTCATGGAAACTCTCAAGGACAGCGACGCTAGCGACCGGAGGCAATGGCACGCACCAGCGCAGGATGACGAAGTGTGATGCACGATGGACAATCACGAAGACCGGCCATGATAACGACAAGCCGGCGCGATGACACGGGAGAATGCCCGCCGCCGCCCGGCGTGATTCAATGGCGGCAGGGAACTCTTCCCGACTGTCGTCGTCTGAGCTGCGTCAGAGTTGCGTTGAAGCCGACAAGGGGCATCGAACGAATGACATCGGGCAAGATGGCGCGTCTGCGCGACTCGCCCTCATGCGACCATCACTGCTCGATCGCGCCCGAAGGGTCATCACGCCGGGGGATGCCTGTGTCACTGCCTAGATTGGCACACCACCCCAAGCCTACAGGACATGTCTACAGGTAAACTGCATGCGTCCATCGACATCCGCGCACCCCGTGCGTGCCCACGCTACACCCCCGGCACCGCGCCGCGGCATTGCCGGCATCGACCGCCACGCCACGCTGCGTGGACTGCGTCATCTGCTGCTTGTCGCGGGGCTGACGCTGGCGGCTGGCTGCTCGGCGCCACAGGCCTCGGACACCCCTGCCGCTGCCAATGCCGTCAGCGCCGCCGCCAAGGCCGAGCGCCTCGAGAGCCTGCTGGTGCGAGGCCAGGACGATATCCCCGATGAGCTGTTGCTGACCAAGGCCGGCGCCCGCGCCATCGACCCCAATGGCCAGCGACCGGTGGACGACCCGCTGACCTGTCTGGCGCGCGCCGCCTACTGGGAAGCCAAGGGCGAAGGCCGAAGCGGCATGCAGGGCATCGTCAACGTGGTGATCAATCGCGCCGCCGACCCGCGCTTCCCCGACAGCCTCTGTGGCGTGGTCAAGCAGGGCGGCGAGAGCGGCAGCTGCCAGTTCTCCTGGTGGTGTGACGGGCGTTCCGACAGGATTCGCGAGCCGGAAGCCTACGCCGAGGCACGCGACGTGGCTCGGCAGGCGCTCAACCATCAGCTGGAAGACGTCACCGACGGCGCGCTCTACTTCCACGCCCGCTACGCCACGCCCTACTGGGCCAAGCGCTTCGTGCGCACCGCGCGCATCGGTCAGCACCTGTTCTATCGCAACTGAGCGCGAGCCGCTGCTGCTGGATGACCGCTGTTGAGAGCCAACCAACACTGCGACCACAAGTCGGAAACACGACGCCCCCGTTGCCATTGGCAGCGGGGGCGTCTGCATGAGAGCGGCTGCGCTTACTTGTCCGGCTGGGCCGCTAGCTTGGTACGGATGAATTCGCTGTGACTGACGTGCAGCAGTCCGGCAAGACGGCGGATGCGATGCTCCTCATGAGCATCCAGCTCGCCATCGGCGTAGGCCAGCTCCCAGAGCATGCCGATCAGTTCGGTGCGCTCCTCAAGGCTCATGTGCTCGTTGAGCTGCTTGACGAAGCGGTAATGATCCGTGGCCTGTTCGGCATCCTGTTCGGCCTGGGACAACAGGCTGGCAAGCTCATCCTTCTCCAGCGAGAAACGCTCGGCCAGCTGACGTGCAAGCGCTTCTCGCTCGCGCACGTCGAGGTGGTCATCGGCGCGCACCACCTCGAACATCAGCACGGCCATCGCAAGCTCGGGGCCGGGTTCATCGTTGGGGCGCGCGTTGCTGCCGGGCATCATCACCTGACGGATGAGACGATTGATCTGACCGGCGACGGATAGTTGAGCTGCCATGCTGACCTCCAGAAACGGGAAAAGTGGCGTATAGCATCCTTCATGAGGGCGCCGGGAAGGGATGCAACCGCACAGTTGCGCATGGCGGCGTTGCTGGTGACGCGACGCGCCCTTCGCGCCGCCCGCACCTTCGCGATATAGTAGCGCTCATCCCGACGGGGCGATGCGTTCGCCCCTATCACGTGTCATTCCGGCGAGCCGCTGCCCTTCACGCAGCAGGCGCCCTTTACCGTCAAGACGAGGCCTCATGTCAGCGCGCAAGATTCTGGTCACCAGTGCCCTGCCCTATGCCAATGGGTCGATCCACCTGGGTCACCTGCTTGAGTACATCCAGACCGACATCTGGGTACGCTTCCAGAAAAGTCGTGGCCACGAATGCCATTACGTGTGCGCCGATGACGCCCACGGTACCGCCATCATGCTGCGTGCCGAGCAGGAAGGCGTCACCGCCGAGCAGCTGATCCAGCGCGTGAGTGACGAGCACCAGGCCGACTTCGCCAAGTTCGGTGTCGACTTTGACAACTACCACTCCACCCACTCGCCGGAGAACCGCGCCCACAGCGAGCGCATCTATCTGGCGCTGCGTGATGCCGGCCATATCGCCACCCGCGATATCGAGCAGATGTTCGATCCGGTCAAGGGCCTGTTCCTCGCCGACCGCTTCATCAAGGGCACCTGCCCGAAGTGCAAGACCGAAGACCAGTACGGCGACAACTGTGAAGCCTGTGGCGCGGCCTACACGCCGGCCGAGCTGATCGATCCGGTCTCGGCCATCTCCGGTGCCACCCCGGAAATGCGCACCTCCACGCACTACTTCTTCAAGCTGCCGAACTTCGCCGAGTTCCTGCAGGAGTGGACCAAGAGCGGCCGCGTGCAGAGCCAGATCTCCAACAAGCTGCAGGAATGGTTCGAGGCGGGTCTGGCCGAGTGGGACATCTCCCGCGATGCACCGTACTTCGGCTTCGAGATTCCGGACGCGCCGGGCAAGTACTTCTACGTGTGGCTGGACGCACCGATCGGCTATCTCGCCAGCTTCCAGAACCTGTGCGAGAAGCAGGGCATCGACTTCGACAGCTACTGGAAGGCCGATTCCGACGCCGAGGTCTATCACTTCATCGGCAAGGACATCGTCTACTTCCACGCCCTGTTCTGGCCGGCGATGCTGGAAGGTGCCGGCATGCGCACCCCGACCGGCGTCAACTGCCACGGTTTCGTGACCGTGAACGGCGCCAAGATGTCCAAGTCGCGCGGCACCTTCATCAAGGCCGATACCTACGCGCAGTTCCTCAACCCGGAATACCTGCGCTACTACTTCGCCGCCAAGCTGACCTCCGGCGTCGATGACCTCGACCTCAACCTCGAGGACTTCACCGCCCGCGTGAATTCCGACCTGGTCGGCAAGGTGGTCAACATCGCCAGCCGCTGTGCCGGTTTCGTCAAGAAGCTCGGCGACGGCAAGCTGTCCGCCACCTGCGCCGAGCCGGAGCTGGTCGAGCGCTTCATCGCCGCTGGCGAAGGCATCGCGGCGGACTTCGAAGCCCGTGAATTCGCCCGCGCCATGCGCAAGGTGATGGAGCTGGCCGATGAAGCCAACACCTACATCGCCGACAAGGCGCCGTGGGCGATGGCCAAGGAAGACGGTCGCGAGCAGGAAGTGCTCGAGGTCTGCTCCGTGGGCATCAACCTGTTCCGTCAGCTGATGGTCTATCTGGCGCCGGTGATTCCGGAGCTGGCCGACAAGGCGCGCGACTTCCTGAACCTCGAGAGCCTGGACTGGGCCAGCCGCGAAAGCGTGCTGACCGATCATGCCATCAACAAGTTCAAGCCGCTGCTGACCCGTGTCGAGCCGGAGCGCATCGACAAGATGCTCGAAGCCTCGCGCGAAGTGCTGGTCGAGGAGCAGAAGATCAAGGACGGCACCGCCAAGGCGGAAGCTGCCGCCGCGCCGAGCCCGCTCGACGCCGACCCGATCGCCGAGGAGATCGACTTCGACACCTTCATGAAGACCGACCTGCGCGTGGCGAAGATCGTCAAGGCGGAGCACGTCGAGAAGGCGGCCAAGCTGCTCAAGCTGACACTGGATATCGGCGGCGAGACGCGCACCGTATTCTCCGGCATCAAGTCCGCCTACGCCCCGGAAGCCCTGGAAGGCCGCCTGACCGTGATGGTCGCCAACCTCGCACCGCGCAAGATGCGCTTCGGTGTCTCCGAAGGCATGGTGCTGGCCGCCGGTGACGACGAAGGCATCTACCTGCTGGAGCCGCACACCGGTGCCAAGCCGGGTCAGCGCGTCACTTGATGCACTGAGGGCTCTTTCAACACGCTGAGGGCTCTTTGCAACATGCTGAGGGCTCTTCAGCACGACGCCCCGCCAGAGAGTCTCTGGCGGGGCGTCGTCGTTCAGGCATCTGGCTCAGGACTCGGCAGTATCACGATCACTCGTAACGACGGCCGGCATGCTCCAGCCAGCCGCCCACATGGCGGCCACCGGGATCATGATGCGTCCAGTGGATCACGCCGCCCTTGTCGGTCCACTCGTATTCCCCGTAGAAGCCAATGCGATCCCCGACCTGAAGACTGTCGATACGCGGCGCGAGATCGATGTTGTGCGCCACCAGAATGGTGGTCCCGCCTGCCACTCGAATCAGGAATTTCTGATGACGACTGCCCTTGAGATCATCCCGGAGCAGGCGTATCACCTCCCCCGTGCCGCGCACCTGCACATCACTCTGCTGCGCGCGGATGGCATCGCGCAGGCGCTGCTCATCCGCGGAGCCGGTGCCCTGATCCTGCGTGGTCTGCGGTGAGCGGAAGTCGCTCCACCACTGTGTGAGCGAGAAGTTGCCATTGCCCGTCAGCTGGGAAATTCCCGCCAGGATGACCACGATGACAATGACCCACAACGGCCGCCTGCCGCGCGAACCCGATCGACGCATATCCCACTCCTTGTGCAATCCCTTGAGGATGAAAAGACACCGGCAACGCCAGAATCATAAAAAGTAATAAAGGAATTCTTCTTTATTACTTCAAGAGCCAAGCAAAACACGAAACAATGGCCGTCTCACACTGGCAACACTGCGCCTTGATTGCCACGCTACAGGCTGTCGGCAGGCAGTATCTTGCGTATAATGCTGCCGCGCTCGACGCTCCTTCCTGACGTGCCGCATCCTGACTGCGCACGACAGCGACGCGCCATGATCTTCTGCTAGCGCAGCGTCATGCCTGTCGACCGTACACCAGAGCGCCTTCGAAACACCCTGACCGAGCGACGCCCCTGATGAGTGAATACCTTCTTATCCTGATCAGCACCATCCTGGTCAACAATTTCGTGCTGGTTCAGTTCCTCGGCCTGTGCCCGTTCATGGGGGTCTCCAACAAGCTGGAGTCGGCGATGGGCATGTCGCTGGCCACCACCTTCGTGCTCACTCTGTCCTCGATGTGCGCCTACCTGACCTACCACTTCATCCTCGCGCCGCTGGGGCTTGAGTACCTGCGCACCATCGCGTTCATCATGGTGATTGCCGTGGTGGTGCAGTTCACCGAGATGGTGGTCAAGAAGACCAGTCCGCTGCTCTATCAGGTGCTGGGCATCTTCCTGCCGCTGATCACCACCAACTGTGCGGTGCTCGGCGTGGCGCTGCTGACCCTGAACCGCAATTCAAGCTTCATGGAAGCCACGCTCTACGGTTTCGGTGCGGCCGTGGGCTTCTCGCTGGTGCTGGTGCTGTTCGCCGCCATGCGTGAGCGCCTGGCCTTCGCCGATGTGCCACGCCCCTTCCAGGGCCCGGCCATCGCGATGATCACCGCCAGCCTGATGTCGCTGGCCTTCCTCGGCTTCTCCGGACTGGTGCAGATCTGACATGCTCGATTTCCTCAACGACCATACGCTGATCTCCGCCATCATCGCGCTGGTGGCCATGGCGATCGTCTTCGGTGGCCTGCTCGGCTTCGCCTCGGTGGCCTTCAAGGTCGAGGGCGACCCCATCGTCGAGCAGATCGACCAGCTGCTGCCGCAGACCCAGTGCGGCCAGTGCGGCTATCCGGGCTGCAAGCCCTATGCCCAGGCCATCGCCGAGGGGGACGAGATCAACAAGTGCCCACCGGGTGGCGAGAGCACCATCGCCTCGCTGGCCGACCTGCTGGGGCGCGAGGCCACGCCGCTGGATGGCGATGCCGACAACACCCCCAAGGTGGCGGTGATTCGCGAAGACGAATGCATCGGCTGCACCAAGTGCATCCAGGCCTGTCCGGTGGACGCCATCCTGGGCGCCGCCAAGCACATGCATACCGTGATCGCCGACGAATGCACCGGCTGCGACCTGTGCGTCGAGCCCTGCCCGGTGGACTGCATCGACATGGTGCCGGTCGCCACCGACGTGCGCAGCTGGCACTGGCCACAGCCGGCCGGCCCGACCCGAGACAATACCCGCTTCAGCGGCAGCCTGATCGTCACTGACGCTGCCCCGCAAGAGCGCGCTACCGCCACCTCTGCAAGGAATGTCGCCTGATGGTTCTGTCGTTGCTCAAGTCCATGGTGACGTCCCGTTCTGCCACGAGCACTGCTGCCCCGCGCGCGACAGGCAGTGACAGCGTTCCCCGCGTATTCGACTTCCACGGCGGCATCCACCCGCCGGAACACAAGGCACTCTCCAATCGCGCCCCGCTGGTGGCCGCCCCGCTGCCCCATGAGGTGGTACTGCCGCTCAGTCAGCATATCGGCGCGCCCGCCCAGCCGCTGGTGGAGATCGGCCAGCGCGTGAAGACCGGTGAGCTGATCGCTCGCGCCCAGGGCATGATCTCCGCGCCAGTGCATGCCAGCATCACCGGCGTGGTCACCGCCATCGAGCCGCTTCAGATCCCTCACGTCTCGGGCCTGGAAGATCTGTGCATCGTGATCGAGCGTGACGGCGAGATCGATGAATGGGCGCGCCTTGAGGCCTGGCGCGACTGGCGCCAGCAGGAAGCCCAGGACCTGATCCAGCGCCTGCAGGATGCCGGCGTGGTCGGCCAGGGCGGCGCGGGCTTCCCCTCGGCGGTGAAGGCGCGCGTGCGTGAGCGCCACGCCATCGACACCCTGATCCTGAACGCGGCGGAGTGTGAGCCTTACATCACCGCCGACGACCTGACCATGCGCACGCATCCGGAAGCGCTGATCGAAGGGCTCGAGATTCTCGCCAGCCTGATCGGCCCCGAGTGCATCCTGATCGGTATCGAGGACAACAAGCCCGAGGCCGTCATCGCGCTGGAGCAGGCGATTCGCGCCCGGCGTGCCGACAAGCGCCTGCCGCCACTGGATTCACGTCTGGAAGTCGTGGTGGTGCCGACCAAGTACCCCTCCGGCGGTGAGAAGCAGCTGATCAAGCTGCTGACGGATCGCGAAGTGCCCAGTCGCGGCCTGCCTGCGGATGTCGGCGTGGTGGTGCACAATCCGGGCACCGTGCGCGCCGTGCAGCGTGCGGTGTGCTTCGGCGAGCCGATGATCTCGCGGGTCGTCACCCTGACCGGCGAGGCCCTGCAGCACCCGCACAACGTCGAGGCCCGCCTGGGCACCGCCATCGGTGACCTGCTGCGCCTGGCTGCTCCTTCTGCGAGCGGCATCGCCCGTCTGGTGATGGGTGGGCCGATGATGGGCTTCACCCTCGAGAGTGACGCCCTGCCGATCATCAAGACCACCAATTGTCTGCTGGCCTCCTCGCCTGAGGCGGTGCCGGCCCCTGCTGTCGAGCAACCCTGCATCCGCTGTGGCATGTGCGAGCAGGCATGTCCGGCGGAGCTGCTCCCGCAGCAGCTCTACTGGTTCTCCAAGTCTCGCGAGTTCGACAAGGCCGAGCTCTACAACCTCGCGGACTGCATCGAGTGCGGTGCCTGCTCCTATGTCTGCCCCAGCCAGATTCCGCTGGTGCAGTATTACCGCTTCGCCAAGGGCGAGATACGTACCGCCCAGCACGAGGCGCGCAAGTCAGAGCGCGCCCGTCACCGCTTCGAGTTCAAGCAGGCGCGCATGGCACGCGAGGAAGCCGAGAAGGAAGCCAAGCGCCAACAGCGTGCCCAGGCCGCCCAGAAGGCCGCCGCAGCGCGCGCCGATGCCAGTGCCACCGCAGACACGACGTCGACCTCGGCCTCCACAGCGACCACGGCTGCCCAACCGGCACCGGCCACCGATATCAAAGCCTTCAAGACGGCGCGCGCCGCAGCCAACATCGCCCTCAAGAAGGCCGAGAAGGCGCTCAAGGCGGCTCAGGACAGTGGCGAGAGCAGCGCCAGTGATCTTGCGGCGCTTGAGGCCAACGTGACCGCGGCCAAGGCCAAGCTTGCCAGCGCCGAGAGCGCCCTCAAGGCCGCCAGTGAGGCAAGCGAGTCCGCCGCTGCGGCCCCCGCCTCTGCTGCCACCGGCGCGTCCGCCGCCGCCGCCCCAGCTGCCGCAGCTTCGGCTGGCGACCTCAAGGCGCTCAAGACGGCGCGTGCCGCCGCCAACATCGCCGTCAAGAAGGCCGAGAAGGCCCTCAAGACGGCGCAAGACAGTGGCGAAGGCGACATCGCGGCGCTGGAGGCCAGCGTCACGGACGCCAGGGCCCGACTGGCCAAGGCCGAAGCCGACCTCAAGGCCGCCAGCGAGACCAGCGAGTCAGCTGCCCCTGCGGCGGCCAGCACTTCCACGACAGGCGCCGCTGCCCCGGCAGCCGATCTCAAGGCGCTCAAGACGGCGCGTGCCGCCGCCAACATCGCCGTCAAGAAGGCCGAGAAGGCCCTCAAGACGGCACAGGATAGCGGTGAGGGTGACATCGCGGCGCTGGAGGCCAGCGTGACAGATGCCAGGGCGCGACTTGCCAAGGCCGAAGCCGACCTCAAGGCGGCCAGCGAGCCAGCTGCCCCTGCGCCGGCCAGCACTTCCTCGACAGGCGCCGCTGCCCCTGCAGCCGCAGCGCCGGCTGCCGCAGCTTCGGCTGCCGATCTCAAGGCGCTCAAGACGGCGCGTGCAGCCGCCAATATCGCGGTCAAGAAGGCCGAGAAGGCGCTGGCCCGCGCCAGCGAAAGCGGTGAAGGCGATATTGAGGACCTGCAGACCCTGCTGGCCACCGCACAGGAAAACCTGCGCGCCGCCGAGGTTCGCCTGACCAGCGCGCAAGCTGACGGCACTGACGCGCCGCCTGCCGCCAAGGGCGCGGGTGAATTGATTCCCGAGGCCCCCAAGGCTGCCGCAGGATCGGTGGGACGTGGCAGCATGGCCAACAACGTGACGCTCTCCCAGGCCGAGATCGAGGCATCGCGCGCCGAGAACCTCGCCAAGCGTCACAAGCAGGTCACCATCGCGGTCAAGGCGGCCGAGGCGGCCCATCGCAAGGCAGAGGCGGCACTGAGCGAGGCGGATGACGAAAGCCGCCAGCGACTGGCCACTAAGGTCGACCGTACGCGCCGCAATCTGGAACACGCCCGCGAGTCGCTGGCCGAGGTACAGGCACTGGTGGACGCGCAATGAGTGACGCGCGTTCCTTCACCGCCCCCTTGGCAGGCCGCTGCACCGCACGCCACACGTCATTGTCCATTTACCGCAAGGATCTGAACGCCTCATGAGCCTGATGCACGCAAGCTCTCCCCATGCCCACGGCCCCACCGCCACCTCGCGCGTGATGGCCTGGGTGCTGGCTGCCACGCTGCCGGGCATCGCCGTACTCTGCTGGCACTATGGCTGGGGCGTGCTGTTCAATCTTGTCTTCGCCTGCCTGACCGGCATCGCGCTCGAGGCGCTGTTGCTCAAGCTGCGCGGACGGCCGGTCAGCTTCTTCCTCAAGGACAACTCGGCGCTCGTCACCTGCGTGCTGCTGGCCGTCTCGCTGCCGCCGCTGGCCCCCTGGTGGCTGGTACTGACCGGCGTGGTCGCGGCCATCGTGGTCGCCAAGCAGCTCTACGGCGGCCTGGGCCAGAATCCGTTCAATCCGGCGATGGTCGCCTATGCGCTGCTGCTGATCTCCTTCCCGGTCGAGATGTCGCGCTGGTCGGCCCCCGATGGCTTCACGCTCGGCTTCGCCGACAGCCTCAGGCAGTTCTTCGGCGTGATCGCCACGCCGGATGCCCTGACCGGCGCCACACCGCTGGACGCCTTCCGCAACAAGGGCGAGCTTTCCAGCAGCGAGTTCTGGGCTGACCCGAGCCTGCTGCCCGCCGCCAATCTGCTGGCCTGGCAGCAGACCGCCATCGCCTGGGGCCTCGGCGGCCTGGTGCTGCTGGCACGTCGCCTGATCACCTGGCATATCCCGGTGGCGATGCTGGGCAGCCTGAGCGTGATCTCGGGCATCTTCTTCTTGATGGAGGGCGATCAGCATGCAAACCCGCTGTTCCACCTGCTATGCGGCGCGGCGATCTTCGGTGCCTTCTTCATCGCCACCGACCCCGTCACGGCGGCGACCTCCAACAAGGGCAAGCTCTACTACGGCGCGGGTATCGGCGTGCTGATCTATCTGATTCGCACCTTCGGTGCCTATCCGGATGCCATCGCCTTTGCGGTGCTGCTGATGAACTTCAGCGTACCGTTCATCGATTACTACACGCAGCCCCGCAGCTATGGCCACAAGAAGGCCCGTCGCGGCATCAAGCTGGAGGACAAGGCATGAGCCTGACGCCGGATCAGCCGGAACAGCAAGCCCAGGCCGCGCGAGGCCTGAAGCACAACATCGCGCGGGCCGCCTCGGGCCTGGCGGTGTTCGCCATCGTCACCGCCGGCGTGGTGGCCGCCACCCAGATGACCACCGCCGACACCATCGCGGACAACGAGCGTGCCGCCCAGAGCGCCGCGCTTGCCGAGATCATCCCGCCGTCACTGCACGACAATGACCTGCTCGACGATGCCTTCGTCCTGCCGCCCTCCCAGGTGCTGGGACTGGAAAGCGCCGACACCGGCTGGCGCGCCACTCGGGATGGCAAGACCGTCGCAGTGCTGCTGCCGGTGGTCACCGGCAAGGGCTACAGCGGCGATATCCGCCTGCTGGTCGGTATCCGGGCAGATGGCAGTGTGGCCGGCGTGCGCGCCGTCAAGCACGCCGAGACCCCGGGACTGGGCGACAAGATCGAAGCCCGCAAGTCCGGATGGATCCATGAGTTCGACGACCAGACGCTCAGCTCGGTGGAGTGGAAGGTGCAGAAGGATGGCGGAGACTTCGACCAGTTCACCGGCGCGACCATCACCCCGCGTGCAGTCGTGGGGGCCGTGCGTCAGGCTCTGATCTACTTCATGGCGCATCGCACGGCGCTGCTGGCCGGCGACAGTGAGACGCTGACCGCGACACGCCGCGCCGCCAAGGCACAGGACACCGCACACGCTCCCTCCGCTGACGGCACGCTTGCGCCATCAGCGACTTCTGAATACGGCGGAGATGAACCTCATGAGTGATATCTCACTTGGCAAGATCAGCCGCGACGGCCTGTGGGACAACAACCCGGCGCTGGTACAGCTGCTGGGCCTGTGTCCGCTGCTGGCCGTCACCGCCAGCGTCGTCAATGCCATCGGCCTGGGACTTGCCACCCTGCTGGTGTTGGTCGGCTCCAACGTGGCGGTATCACTGATCCGCAATCTGGTGCCGTCGGCGGTACGCCTGCCGGCCTTCGTGATGATCATCGCCTCCTTCGTGACCTGCGCTGAGCTGTTGATGAAGGCGTATACCTATGAGCTCTACCAGATTCTGGGCATCTTCATTCCGCTGATCGTCACCAACTGCGCGATTCTCGGGCGTGCCGATGCCTTCGCCGCCAAGCACCCGGTGCTGCCGGCGGCCACCGATGGGCTGATGATGGGGCTGGGCTTCATGGCCGTGCTGGTACTGCTGGGCGGCATGCGCGAGCTGTTCGGTCAGGGCACGCTGTTTGCGGGCATGGAGCTGCTGCTCGGGCCGGTGGCCGCCGACTGGAAGCTGACGCTGTTCCCGGACTACTCCTTCCTGTTCCTGGTGCTGCCGCCCGGCGCCTTCTTCTGCATGGGACTGATCATCGCGGGCAAGAAGACCATCGATGAGCGCCTCGAGCAGCGCCGCAAGGCAGCAGCCGTGGATGCGCCCAAGGCCTCGCGTCGCGTGCGCGTCACCGGCACGATTTCCTGATACGCGGGCCTGAGCCCCGGGCCTGCCTGCTTTATTCTGTCTGTTTCCCCTGTCTGCCTTTCCCTGTCTGGAGGCCAGCTGCGTTCCTCCAGACAGACACTGACCGAACCTCGCCGACCTGACACCGAGCTGCCATGAACGCCCAGAAACGTCTCGAGATCTTCACCCGCCTGCGCAACGAGAATCCAGAGCCACGCACGGAGCTTGAGTGGTCGACGCCCTTCGAGCTGTTGATCGCGGTCCTGCTCTCGGCCCAGGCCACGGATGTGGGTGTCAACAAGGCCACCGCCAGGCTGTATCCGGTCGCCAATACCCCGGAGAGCATTCTGGCGCTGGGCGTCGAGGGACTGAAGGAGTACATCAAGACGATCGGGCTTTTCAATACCAAGGCCGAGAACGTCATCAAGACCTGCCGCATGCTGATCGAGCAGCATGGAAGTGAGGTGCCGCAGACCCGCGAGGCACTGGAAGCGTTGCCCGGCGTGGGCCGCAAGACCGCCAACGTGGTGCTCAACACCGCCTTCGGTCAGCCGACCATGGCGGTGGACACGCACATCTTCCGCGTCTCCAATCGCACGCGAATCGCGCCGGGCAAGAACGTGCTGGAGGTCGAGCACAAGCTGATGCGCCATGTACCGAAGGAGTTTCTGGTCGACGCCCATCACTGGCTGATCCTGCATGGCCGCTACACCTGCGTGGCACGCAAACCACGCTGCGGCAGCTGCGTGATCGAGGACCTCTGCGAGTACAAGGACAAGGTAGACCTCTAACACATCAGGACACCAGGCGTTATCGGGGGGCTTGACCATGCGTGGCCGGCAGGCGTGAACGTTGACTGAGCGAGGACCCCGCCTCCCTGCCTATTCAACCGAGCGGCAACGTAGACTGGAGGCTATCTCCATCGCCCCGGGAACCCGCCATGGCCGCACCTTCCGATGCCGAGGGACGCCACCCTTCGCATTCAGAAGTCTCCACCGAGACCCTAGCGTCTGACGACGACAGCCTGCATGCACGACTGCAGGCCATGTCGTCACGTCTCGAGGCGCTGCAAGCCGAGAACCATCTGCTGCGCACGCTGGTCGATACCCATCCCGACATCCTGTTCATCAAGGATGCCAAGGGGCTGTTTCGCTTCGCCAATCGCACCCTGACCGACTTCTACGGCACCACGCTCGAAGACATCATCGGACGCGACGACAGTCATTACACCGGCAATACCGAGCAGAGCCGCTTCTTCCGCCGCAGCGTAGAGCAGGTGCTCAGCAAGTTCGAGCGTGAGCAGGTCTTCGAGGATGCCACCGACGGCACCACCGGCGAGATCAATCATTTCCGCTCCATCAAGCAGCCCTTCCATGACATTCATGGCAAGCCGCTGGTCGCCGTGCTGGCGCACAACATCACCGCGGAAGTCCGTGAGCATGAGCGCAAGAGCCGTCATATCGATCATATCTATGACACCTCGCTGGAAGGCTTCTGGGACTGGAACATCACCAACAGCTCCGTGACGCACAATCGGCGCTGGTCCGAGATCCTGAACGTCCCCCACGACGAGCTGCACAACAGCCTCGAGGAATTCGCCAGCCTGCTGCATCCCGAGGACACGCCGGAAGTCATGGTCGCCATCCAGGACTGCCTGGAAGGCGGGACACCCTACTACCATCGCCATCGCATGCTGACACGGGACGGGAATGTCGTCTGGGTCATCGACAAGGGGGACGTGATCGAACGTGATCACGACGGCACTCCCCTGCGCATGATCGGTTCCATCACCGACATCACGCGCATCGTCGAATCAGAAGCCCTGCTGCATCAGCACAGTCGCTTCGACCCTCTCACCAAGCTGGCCAATCGCGCCACGCTGATTGATGCGCTGCAGCAGGCGATCATCATCACGGACGCCAGAGACACTCACGGGGCGCTCATCTTCATCGACCTGGATCACTTCAAGAAGATCAATGACCTGCTGGGGCATACCACCGGCGACCATCTGTTGATCGAAGTGGCCCACCGCCTGACCGGCCAGGTGCGGGAGACGGATCTTGTCGCGCGCTTTGGCGGGGACGAGTTCGTCATCCTGGTACAGCCCTTGAGCCATGACCCGCAGGCAGCCTGTCGTGAGCTGGATGAGCTGATGGAGCGTCTGCAGCAGGCGCTCAACCAGCCCTATACGCTCTCCGACCCGCAGTCGCAGCCACTGGATCATCACAGCTCGGCCAGTCTGGGCAGCATCATGTTCCATGATCGCGCCCTGAGTGCGGAGGAGCTCATCCGCCGCGCCGATATCGCGATGTATCGCGCCAAGGAAGCCGGACGCAACCAGACCGTGCGCTTTGACCCGAGCATGCGCGTGGAGCTTGAGCGGGCCGTGCAGCTGGAAAATGACCTGCGTCGCGCCATCGAGCACGAAGAGCTTTACATGGAGCTTCAGCCGCAATTCGACAGAGGGCTCAAGCTGGTCGGCGCTGAATGCCTGTTGCGCTGGCGACATCCTCGGTTCGGCAACATCTCCCCCTATGAATTCATCCCGCTGGCCGAGAAGAGCCAGCTGATCGACAGCCTCGGCGACTGGGTACTGGAACAGGCGTGCAGGCTGCTGGCGGGCTGGCAGAACGGCACCGGTTTCGCCGAGCTCTATCTATCTGTCAACGTCAGCGTCAAACAGCTGGAATCACCGCACTACGTCAGCAATGTCGCCAGAACGCTCGGCCAGCACACCCTCTCCCCTGAATACCTGCAACTGGAACTGACCGAGAATGTCTTCGCGACCGACATGCCAGCCACGGTGGCACGCATGCATGAATTGCGCTCGCTGGGACTGCGGCTGTCACTGGATGATTTCGGCACCGGCTTCTCCTCGCTGACCTACATCAAGCACCTGCCCTTCGATGAGCTCAAGGTGGATCGCAGCTTCGTCAATGATCTCGAGAACGACGAGATGAACCGCCGGATGGTGAACTTCATGGTGCAGCTGGGGCATGAACTGGGCATGTGCGTGGTGGCGGAAGGCGTTGAGACCTCCAGACAGCGAGAGCTGCTGCTGGAGATGGGCTGCGACGCCCTGCAGGGCTACCTGATGGACAAGCCCATGGGGATCGACGATTTCACCGCCAGGTACCTGGACACCTGATGGTGCAAGAGTGGGAGTGGGACTTGGAGTGAGAGTGAGAGTGAGAGTGCGAGTGAGAGTAAAAGTGAGCAGGTGAGTGAGGAGTGACGCTCGGGCCCACATGCCGCAGTGCAACAGCACGACAGCGTCCACGCCGCATTCATGGCACACTGTGGCCTCTTTTCTGTCCGGATACCGTGCGCAATGGAAGACTTCTTCAACTGGATCGGCACTCAGCTTGGCGCCGCCATCCGCTTCATCGTGGAGGGCCTGAGCGGCTTCTTCGCCAATTTCGACGACGCCCTCAAGGGCTTCTTCAGTGGTCTGGCCGGTGAGCTGGGCATGAGCACCTCCCTCTTCAGTCTGCTGGGCCTGGTGTTCGGGCTGTATCTGCTGTTCAAGGGCGTCACGTCACTGCTCAGAGGCTCGATCATCGGCGGCATCCTGCTGGTGTTCCTCGGACTGACCTTCCTGGGCTGGATGATCGCTTGATCGCGCTACCTCATCGGCCACAAAAAATCCCGCCAGTCCGAGACTGGCGGGATTTTTTCGTTCTCGCCCGAGAGAAGGCGTCTGACGCAATCGCGTCCCCTCAGCCTTCCAGCAACAGCAGGATCGACAGCGCGAACAGCACCCACATGGTCGGGCGAATCTCCCGCGCCTTGCCGACCCCCAGCTTGATGATCACGAAGCTCAGGAAGCCGAACACGATCCCGTGGGTGATGGAGTAGGTCAGCGGGATCATCACCATGGCGATGAAGGCCGGAATCGCATCATCGAACTGGTGCCAGTGAATCTTGCGAATCGGCTCCATCATGAACACGCCGACCAGAATCAGCGCCGGCGCGGTGGCGATGGCAGGCACCAGCGACAGCAACGGCGCCAGGAACAGGAACGGCAGGAAGCACAGTGCCACGACCACGGCGACGAGACCGGTGCGCCCACCCTGGCTGATACCGGCCGCCGATTCGATATAGGCGTTGGCAGGGCTGGTGCCCAGCGGTGCGGAGACCAGCGCCGAGAAGGCATCGACCATCATCGAGCGACGGATGTTGCGCGGGTCACCATTCTCATCCTTCAGATTGCCCGCCTCAGCGACCGCCATGAAGGTGGACAGGGCATCGAAGAACACCGTGAACAGGATGACGAAGATGAAGGGCACGTAGGCGATCTTCAGCGAGCCCATGAAATCCAGTGCCAGCAGGCCGCTGAAATCAGGTGCCGCGAAGATGCCGGTGAAGTTGACCAGCGTCGGCTGCGCGATCTCGGGCGGGAAGTAGGCAGTCCCGTCCCCCCACAGACGGCCGATGGTGGCCGCCATCAGGGTGGTCGCCACGATGCCAATGATCAAGGCGCCATGGATACGTCTGGCGACCAGAACCGCCGTCAGCGCCAGCCCGATCATGAAGATCACCAGCGAGGGCGTCATGGGGGCGACACTGACCACGGTGACGGGGTTGGACACGATCAGCTTGGCATTCACCAGCCCGATCAGGGTGATGAACAGGCCGATACCGCAGGCAATCGCATAGCGCAGCTGAGCGGGAATCGCATCGATGACCAGACGTCGCACGTTGAACAGCGCCAGGATGGCGAAGATGACACCCGCCCAGAAGACGCACCCCAGCGCGACCTCCCAGCGCATGCCGGTCCCCAGCACCATGGTGTAGGCGAACAGGGCATTGATGCCCATGCCCGGTGCCACCAGGATCGGATTGCGGGCGTACAGTCCCATCATCAGGCTGCCGAAGAAGCTGACCAGCACGGTGGCGGTCAGTGCGGCACTGAACGGCATGCCCGTAGCGGACAGGATGCCGGGATTGACCACGATGATGTACATCGAAGCCAGGAAGGTGGCAATGCCTGCCAGCACTTCCGTGCGCGTCGTGGTGCCTTCGGCGCGAAGTGAAAAGAGGCGCTCGAACAAGGTGAGACTCCCGTGGACTAGGTCGCGATTGGTTGGAGACAAGACGGATTTCACTGCAGGCGTTTCAGAGGCTGTGTGCTTTGCAGGACACTGCCGGATGTGGCGATTCGTCCCTGACAGGCAGGGACGGACAGACGCCGCAGCACAAGGCACGGATGCGCCAGAGCATGGCACCAGCGCAAGGCACTGCGAATGACGCACCGTCTCCGTGCATGACGCTGTGCATGACGACCAGCGCTCGCCACCACTTGCGCGTCACACTCTTCGCCCAGCATGTGACGGGCAGCATTATAGACGCAAAGTCAGCACGAATTGAGCGTTTCTCGCCAGGACCGCTGCAGCGGCGCATGGCGGTGCCTGCCATCTACCGCCTGGCGTCCGCCATCTGCCCCGCAAGCCGCGACTTGACGCCACTGGCCGCCAGCATGCCATGATGCTCACAAGGATCATCCCCATCGATGAAGCAAGGACCACGCCATGTCACCCTCCTCTTCCCAGTCAACGTCTTGCGACCCGACGGCCTCCGCCTCGTTCAGCTCCGAGCAGAACCTGCTGCCCTTGATCGTCGAGCCTGCGCAGCTGCTGCCGCTGCTTGACCACCCGGACATCGTGATCGTCGATGTTCCGCTCAAGACCGAGAGTCATGCCAGTCATGTGCCCGGTGCACGCCTGCTCGACTTCAAGCGCCTGGTCGGCAGCAACGAGGACGAGATCCCCGGCGTGCCGAGCCCACAGGCGCTGTCCGACATCATGTCCGAGCTGGGCATCACGCGGGACAGCCATGTCGTCGCCTATGACGACGAAGGCGGTGGCTGGGCAGGTCGTCTGCTGTGGACCCTCGCGCTGCTGGGCCACACGCGCTTCAGTTATCTCAACGGCGGTCTGCATGCCTGGCAGGGTGAAGGACTTGCCCTGAGTGAGGCTGCCAGCGAATGGCAGGCCAGTGAATATCACGCCGCCTATGTCGATACCAGCGTGATGGCGACCCGCGAGGACATTCTCGAGCGCCTGTCCGCCGAGGCCCCCGAGGAGAAGGTCGTGGTGTGGGATGCCCGTTCACTGGAGGAGTATCGCGGAGAAAAAGGCCAGAACGCGCGCCTTGGCCATATCCCCGGCGCCGTGCACTTCGAGTGGACCGAGGCCATGGACCGCGAGCGCGACCTGCGCATTCGTGACTATGCCGAGCTGATCACCGAGCTGGGCGCGCGAGGCATCAGTCCCGAGCAGCATGTGGTGACGCACTGCCAGAGCCACCACCGCTCAGGCCTGACCTGGCTGGTGGGGCGTGCACTGGGGTTCGAGGACATTCGCGCCTATCCCGGTTCCTGGAAGGAATGGGGCAATCGCGAGGACACGCCGATAGAACGCTGAGCGGCTGGAGGGGGCTCGCTGCTGCCCCTGCCTGCCCCCGCGCTTGAGCGGCCAATGACGATGGGCTAAGGTGCTGCCAGCCTGCTGGCCGCCATCTCGTTGGTCAGCGCCCGCCCTTCGGGGCGGGCTTCTCTTTTCTGCAAGGATCAACATCGTGGATCGTGCCAAGCTGTTTTCTCTGAGCCAATACCCGTTACCCCAGCACCTGATCTCACGCCTCATCGGGCGCATCGCCGCCTGCGAGAACCCGTGGGTCAAGAACACCTTCATCGAACGTTTCATCAAGGCCTACGACGTCAACATGAGCGAGGCGCTCGAGGAGAATCCGCGCGCCTACGCCTGCTTCAACGACTTCTTCACCCGTGCCCTCAAGCAAGAGGCCCGCCCCATCGAGGAAGGACTCGTCTCGCCTGCCGATGGTGTGCTGTCGCAGTTCGGAGCCATCAGCCACGGCACCCTGGTGCAGGCCAAGGGTCAGGCCTTCTCGCTGACCCAGCTGCTGGGTGGCAGCGAGGAGCGTGCCGCCCCCTTCCGCAACGGCCGCTTCGCTACCGTCTATCTGTCACCGAAGGACTATCACCGCGTCCACATGCCCCTGGCGGGCCGCCTGGTGGAGATGGCCTACGTGCCGGGACGCCTGTTCTCGGTCAATGAAGCCACCGCCACGCATGTGCCGGGCCTCTTCGCCCGCAATGAGCGCCTGGTCTGCATCTTCGAGACCGAACACGGCCCGATGGCCATGGTGCTGGTCGGCGCGATGATCGTCGCGGCGATCAAGACCGTGTGGAGCGGCCAGGTCACGCCACTGTCCGGCGATGTCGAGACGACCCGCTTCGATCAACTCATCGAGCTGGCACGGGGCGCCGAGATGGGTCGCTTCCAGCTCGGCTCCACCGTGGTGATGTGCTTCCCGGACAGCGTCGAGTTCGATGACACCCTGATGCCGGGCCAGAAGGTCAGCATGGGCCAGTCACTCGGCATGCGGCCAGCCTCCTGCGAGTCGCAGGTCGTTGACGAGTCGGCCCTCGGCGATGAAAAAAACTTCGCGCCAGACAGCGAATGACAGGCAGGAGCGCTGCCGAAGGCAATGGATGACACATAAAAAAGGGAAGCCGCCAGGCTTCCCTTTTCAACTGAGGCACCAGTATCAACCGGCCCCCTCTGGCATCCTTGCACGTCAGCATCTCGCCAACGTGCCTGGACATGCCTGTTCGTCCAACTGCGAGTCTTCCTCCCTGAATGGCGTAGTTCTCTTGAGGCTCTACTGCCGGAATCTCTCATGAGCGGCTCCGAGAAGCTCATGCGAGACCCCTGTCGACACCTTGTCACCATGCCCGATGAAAGGCGCCCGACAGCCACTCCTTCGGTCATGTGAATCGCCTCACCCCGTGCCGATCGATGGAGCAGGTACCCAGAGGGAATGTCTGCCCCGCTACGACGCCGGTATGACGACATCAGACTCCCTGTCTGATACCTGCAGTCTAGACGACTCAGATGTCCCTAGCGTGTCAAAGATAAACGCAATTGCTTGCGAGCAACGTGATACCTCAAGCACGTGCTGCCGGAAAGGCAACCACTGCGGCAATATCACGCTCACCCAGTGCCAGCATGATCAGACGATCCAGCCCCAGCGCCACACCACTGCCTGCCGGCATCCCGGCGTGCAAGGCGGCCACCAGGCGCTGGTCTGCCGCGACCTGCGGCAGGCCTGCCGCATGACGCTCGGCATTGTCAGCCGCGAAGCGCGATGCCTGCTCGGCGGCATCGGTCAGCTCATCGTAACCGTTGGCCAACTCGATCCCTGCGACATACGCCTCGAAACGCGAGGCTACCCAATCCCCTTCAGCATCCCGATGCTTGCGTGCCAGCGCCGCCTGGGCCGCAGGATAGTCCGTCACCAGCTCCACGGCGCCCTGCCCCAATGTCGGCTCGATCACCAGACTCATCAGCGCATCCAGGCAGGTCTCATGGGACCAGTCACTGGCATCGACAGCGCACTCACGCCCGCATGCCGCGCGTACCTCGTCCAGAGAGGCACTGAACGGGTCCAGTGACAGCACTCGCCGGAAGAGATCACGGTAGGCCGTGACGGCAGGACCAGCCCCTGAGGCGTCTGATGCATCAGAGGTGTCCAGCAGCGACGACTTGCCGGTCAGCTGCGCCCCGAGCGCCATCACGCGCTGGATCAGCTCACAGGTTTCCTCTCTCAGGCCCTCGAGACTCATGCCGGGGCGATACCACTCCAGCATGCAGAACTCGGGGTTGTGGCGACGACTGACCTCACCATCGCGGAAGGCACGCGCGATCTGGAAGATCGGCCCGCTGCCGGCCGCCAGCAGACGCTTCATGTGGAATTCCGGCGAGGTCTGCAGCCACATCGGCACCCGTTCACGCTCACCGGGCAGTTGCAACGACGATGACAACGAGGCCAGCCCCACGTCGGTCGAGCCGGCCTGCCCCAGCACCGGCGTCTCCACCTCCAGCACCTCACGCTCGGCGAAGAAGGCCCGCACCTCATTGATCAGTCGTGCGCGCTGCACGAGTCGCTCTCGCGTCGCAGTGGGCGCCCAGTCTTGCGGCAAGGGGGGCTGGGGAGAATCAGAGGGAATATCGACGTCTGACATGGCGAGCTCGACGAGTGGATCAGCAAGGAACAGTGGCCAGCCTGCAGGATTGACCGGCACAAACGATGATGCCCCGCACGAGGCGAGGCATCAGAGGGGTCACGACGTGAGCGAAAAGGCTCAGGCGCGCGAGACGTACTCGGCGCTGCGCGTATCGACCTTGAGCACTTCGCCCTGGTTGATGAACAGCGGGACACGCACCACGGCACCGGAAGACAGCGTCGCCGGCTTGGAGCCACCGTTGGCGGTGTCACCCTTGAGGCCCGGATCCGTCTCGACGACTTCCAGCTCGATGAAGTTCGGCGGAGTCACCGCGATCGCGTTGTCATTCCACAGCGTGATGGTGTAGACGACCTGCTCTTTCAGCCACTTGATGTTGTCGCCCAGCGCCTTGCCATCGACGGCATACTGCTCGAAGGAGCCATCGGTACGCATGAAGTGCCACATTTCCCCGTCGGTGTAGAGGTATTCCATGTCGACTTCCATGACGTCGGCAGCTTCGATGCTCTCACCGGACTTGAACGTCCGCTCCCACACACGACCGGTCTTCAGGTTGCGCAGCTTGACGCGATTGAAGGCCTGCCCCTTGCCCGGCTTGACCAGCTCATTGTCAACGATGGCACAGGGGTCATTGTCCAGCATCACTTTCAGACCGGACTTGAATTCGTTGGTAGAATAATTGGCCATCTTGCTCGCTCTCGACTCGTTAACGGGTCTTGCCCGCCATGAATTCCAGATTGCCGCCTCACGGGCAGCAACCATGACTAAGAAGTGATGCGCATGATAACCCGAACCTCGCCATCCTTGCATACCATCACGCATGAGACGTGCGAAAGTCACGATGTGACGCCCCTCGCACTCCACTCGAGTCCGCGCGGTGACTGGCGTGCACAGCTGCGCGACGTCATTCGCTCTCCCGAGGCGCTGCTGGACCGCCTGGGACTGGATCACGAATGGCTTCCCGGCGCCAGCGACGGCCATGCCCTATTCTCGATCCGCGTTCCCGAGGCCTATGCCAGCCGCATCCGCCCCCAAGACCCGAATGACCCGCTGCTGCGTCAGGTGCTGCCACTGGACAGCGAGACGGACGTGCTCGACGGCTATGTCACCGACCCGCTGGAAGAAGCGGAGCACACCCCGCTCCCGGGACTGATCCACAAGTACACCAACCGGGTGCTGCTGATGGCCAGCGGTGGCTGCGCGATCAATTGCCGCTATTGTTTCCGGCGCCATTTTCCCTATGAAGACCACCAGCCCAGCCGCGCGCAATGGCAGGACATTCTCGACTACCTGCGCGCCGATGAGCGCATCCACGAGGTCATCCTCTCGGGTGGCGACCCGCTCGTGTCTCCCGACAGGCGACTGGCCTGGCTGGTGGAATCATTGGGCGAGATACCGCATCTCAAGCGTCTGCGTATCCACACCCGCCTGCCGGTGGTGATACCGGATCGCGTCAATGCCGAGCTGCTGGACTGGCTGAAGGCGACGCGGCTGCAGAAGGTGCTGGTCATCCACAGCAACCACGCCAACGAGCTGGACGCGGAGGTCGCCGCGGCCATGACACGCCTCAAGGCAGCCGGGGTCACCCTGCTCAACCAGAGCGTCATCCTGCGCGGCGTCAATGACTCGGTGGAAACGCAGACGGCCCTCGCCGAGCGACTGTTCGAGTGCGGGGTGCTGCCCTACTACCTGCATGCCTTCGACCCCGTCCAGGGCGCCGCCCACTTCGCGGTCAGCGATGAAGACGCCTGCGCCCTGATGGAGGCACTGCTGGAGCATCTGCCCGGCTTCCTGATGCCACGTCTGGTGCGCGAGATCCCCGGGCGCCGCTCCAAGACGCCCCTGAGTGGTGCTCACTCCCCGGGCCACCTCGCAGACCACACCCAGACTGTCGGCCATGGTGACCATCCGGACCCGACGAGAGCCACGCTGATTGCCCGCAGCTGAAATCCACCGATAAAATCCACCGATGAGATCAGCCGATGAGGTCAGACCTTGAGGTCAGCACTGCGCCATGCGCGGTGCGCTTGCGAAAATCTGCTACCATCGCGGCCCCATTTCGCTAGAATCGCTGGCCATCATCACCATCGGCACACGCCCCAAGAGGCGTGGCCACGCTCAAGGAGCCCATCACATGCCTCATCTCGTCATTGATTATGCCGACAGTCTGGCCCCCAGCCTCGACATGGACGCGATCATGGATGACCTGCATGCCGCCGCCATGCAAAGCGGCCTGTTCAAGGAAAGCGACATCAAGGTGCGCGCGGAAAGCTGGCGTCACTGGCGCCTGGCGGGCAATCAGGCACCACTGGCGCACAAGCATGGCTTCGTCAACCTTCACTGCCATCAGCTGGAAGGTCGAAGCGATGACGACAAGTCGCGTCTGGCGGACATCCTGATGGAAGCCCTCAAGCCGCACTGCGAGGCCGCTCGCGAGGTCAGCGTGGAGATCGTCGAGATCACGCGCGCGACCTACCGCAAGCACAAGGCCTGACCCCTCAGGCAATAACGCAAGACGCCCCGCCGGCAGGCTGCCGCGGGGCGTCTTGCGTTATTGCACCTGTCCCCGGATATCGCCGTATCCGGGGCTCATGCGCGGTGTTCAGGTCCCTGTCATGGCCTGGGGAACGTGCAGCAGATCGTTCAGACGATGGGCATGCTCGGCAGCCTCACGACCCACGGAGGTCAGATAGCCACCATCGGGCAGCGTGGTCAGGCCCTTGGCGTGCAGACGTTCTGCCGCAGCGACCATGTCAGGACTGGCATCGTGGCGAATCTTCAAGCCCTTGAGGGCGGCGTCATGCGGGAACAGACACAGCAGGTGCAGTTCATCGTCATAGGGTGACGGCATGGGCAAACTCCTGACGGCGTGGCGAATGGCGTTTTGGTAGGGCGACAACAGACAGACTCCGAGTCGTCGGCGTCTGTCACCAGTCTAGTCACCGTGCGCAAAACCACCCTGCTGCTTTGGGACTAGACCCCGTCCCATCCGCCCCGAACATCGAAAACGCCCCCACCGCAACCGCGGTGAGGGCGTTTTCGATGAGGCACCGTCAGGCACTCACTGCAGACTCAGTGCTTGAGGTCCTGCTGGCGGTAGCCCATCAGATAGAGCACGGCATCAAGCCCCAGCGTCGAGATCGACTGACGCGCCTGTTCACGTACCAGCGGCTTGGCGCGGAAGGCGATGCCCAGCCCCGCTTCAGCAAGCATCTTGAGGTCGTTGGCACCATCCCCGACGGCGATGGTCTGCTCCATGCGCAGGCCGTGACGCTCGGCGATCTCGCGCAGCAGCAGCGCCTTGCGCTCGGCATCGACGATAGGCTCACGCACCTCACCGGTCACCTTGCCATCGACGATCACCAGCTCGTTGGCGTGGATCTCATCGAAGCCCAGCAGCTGCTGGAGGTGACGCGCGAAGTAGGTGAAGCCACCGGAGAGAATCGCGGTGCGATAGCCCAACGCCTTGAGATTGGCCATCAGACGCTCGACCCCATCCATCAGCGGCAGGTTGGCGGCGATCTCCGCCAGCACCGACTCGTCCAGCCCCTTGAGCTTGCTCATGCGCTCACGGAAGCTTTCCTGGAAATCCAGCTCACCGCGCATGGCACGCTCGGTGACTTGCGAGACTTCCTCGCCGACCCCATGACGACGCGCCAGCTCATCGATCACCTCGGTCTTGATCAGGGTCGAATCCATGTCGAAGCAGATCAGGCGGCGATGACGACGCCAGATATCGTCTTCCTGGATCGCGATATCGACACCATGCAGCGCGCCCAGCGCCAGCGCCTTCTCGCGCAGCGCATTGATGTCGGTCTCGTGCTCCGGCAGGCGCAGCCAGCACTCGACACAGGCGCCTTCGGCCGGTGACTCGCCATCCAGCGGTTCACGCCCCGACAGGCGATGCATGAGCTCGACGGTGATACCGAATTCCGCCGTCAGGCCGCCGACCTCGGCGAGAATGCCCGCCGGCAGCCGCGGCGCCAGCAGCGTCAGAATCCAGCGCGGGCGCTCCAGCTGATGGCTCCAGCGTGCATATTCCTCGGCGCCGACCTGCACGGCCTGCACATCCAGTCCCAGCTGTTCCCCGGCAGCACTCAGCGCCGCTTCCAGTTCGGACTGCGCCTCCAGTGCCACCAGCGCTTCCAGCGACACAAGCCCGAAGGTCACGCTCTGATTGATATCCAGCAGACGTGCGCCACTGCGGGCCAGCGCCTGACCGAGCCCTGCCAGCTGTCCCGGACGAGCCGCACCGGTGGCGCGGATCAAGATACGTTGTGTCATCGGAAAATCGTTCCTGAGCAATGAATCATCAAGAGGTTACCTCCAGGGCAGCTCGCCACTGGCATCATCAACTGTCTACGGCCAGACGATCGACCTTCTGGAAGCCCTTGGGCAACTTGCTGCCGCGTCGGCCACGCTCGCCACGATAGTAGTCAAGATCCGCGCCCTTGAGCAGCGTCTTGCGCTTGCCGGCGTGCACCACCAGCGTGGCCCCGGCAGGCACGACCACCAGCGAGCGCACGAATTCCTCACGATTGGCGGCACGTTCGCCCGGAATCGACAGCATCTTGTTGCCCTTGCCCTTGGACATTTCCGGCAACTCGGCGAGCGGGAAGACCAGCAGGCGCCCTTCGTTGGACACCACCGCCACTTCCAAGGCCGCGGGCGTGCCATCGGCAGCCTCCGGCACTGTCGGCACCTCGACCGGTGGCAGCACCGCACAGCCGCGCGGCAAGGTCAGCGCCGCCTTGCCGGACTTGTTCTTACCGGTGAGCTGCTCGAGCGTGGTCACGAAGCCATAGCCGCCATCGGAGGCCAGCAGATAGCGCGCCGAGGGTGCGTCGAGCAGCAGCCCGACCATCGAAGCCCCCGCCGCCGGATTCATGCGCCCGGTGATCGGCTCGCCCTGCCCGCGCGCACTGGGCAGATTGTGCGCGGCCAGGGTGTAGGCGCGCCCGGTGTCATCCAGCAGCACCAGCGGCTGATTGGTCTTGCCGCGCGCCGCCAGATGGAAGCGGTCGCCGGCCTTGTAGGACAGGCCTTCGGGGTCGATATCATGTCCCTTGGCGGCGCGGATCCAGCCCTTCTCGGACAGCGCGACGGTGATCGGGTCGGCGCCCATCAGCTCGACTTCCGACAGCGCCTTGGCCTCGCCGCGTTCAACCAGCGGCGAGCGACGTGCATCGCCGAAGTCAGTGGCAGCCTGCTCGAGCTCACTGTCGATCAGGTCCGTCAGGGCCTCGTCATTGCCCAGCAGATGCTTGAGGTGCTTGCGCTCGCGCTTGAGCTCGTCCTGCTCGCCCCGCAGCTTCATCTCTTCAAGACGTGCCAGGTGACGCAGACGCAGCTCGAGGATCGCCTCGGCCTGACGCTCGGAAAGCTGGAAGGTCTCGATCAGGCTGGCCTTGGGGTCTTCCTCCTCGCGGATGATGCGAATCACCTCGTCGAGATTCAGGTAAGCCGTCAGCAGCCCCTCGAGGATATGCAGACGATCCTCGACCTTGGCCAGACGATGCTCGAGGCGGCGACGCACGGTGGCACGACGATAACGCAGCCACTCGGCCAGCATCTCGTGCAGTGCCATCACGCGCGGGCGACCCTTGAGGTCGATGACGTTCATGTTGACGCGCGCGTTCTTCTCGAGATCCGTGGTGGCGAACAGGTGCGCCATCAGGCCTTCGATATCGACCCGATTGGAGCGCGGCTGAATCAGCAGGCGCGTCGGGTTCTCGTGGTCGGACTCATCGCGCAGGTCCGCGACCATCGGCAGCTTCTTGGCCTGCATCTGGGCGGCGATCTGCTCGATCACCTTGGCGCCCGAGACCTGATACGGCAGCGCCGTGATCACGATATCGCCTTCTTCCAGCACATAGCGGGCGCGCATCTTCACGCTGCCACGACCGGTGCGATAGAGCTTGGCGAGGTCGGTGCGCGGCGTGATGATCTCCGCCTCGGTGGGGAAATCCGGTGCCGGCAGGAAGTCCACCAGCTGATCGCTGTCGGAGTCCGGGTTGCGCAGCAGGTGGCGTGTGGCGGCCACGACTTCATGCACGTTGTGCGGCGGAATGTCGGTCGCCATGCCCACCGCGATGCCGGTGGTGCCGTTGAGCAGCACATTGGGCAGACGCGCCGGCAGCACCTTGGGCTCGTTCATGGTGCCATCGAAGTTGGGCACCCAGTCGACGGTGCCCTGGGAGAGCTCGGACAGCAGCACCTCGGAATATTTCGACAGACGCGATTCGGTGTAACGCATGGCCGCGAAGGACTTGGGGTCATCCTGGCTACCCCAGTTACCCTGCCCATCCACCAGCGGATAGCGATAGCTGAACGGCTGCGCCATCAGCACCATGGCCTCGTAACAGGCGCTGTCACCATGCGGGTGGAACTTGCCCAGCACATCGCCGACGGTACGCGCCGACTTCTTGTACTTGGCGTTGGCCGTCAGGGACAGCTCGCGCATGGCGTAGACGATGCGGCGCTGTACCGGCTTCATGCCATCACCGACATGCGGCAGGGCGCGGTCGAGAATCACGTACATCGAGTAGTCGAGGTACGCCTTTTCGGTGTAGTCACGCAGGGCCAGACGTTCGACGTCACCCTCCGCGACCTGGATATCCATGCTCATGGGCACTTGACCTTGATTACGAGCGTAAAACCGGGGAGCGCCTGACTCTGGCGCTCCCGAAAGAATGCTGTCGCGCAGCTTGTCTGGCTTTCGAAGTTCAGCTGCTCTCGAAGCCCAGTTGGCTTTCGAAGTTCAAAGGCTGTGAAAGCTCAACCGATGATCAGACCTCGATATCGGCCATGTTGCCGTAGTCCTCGAGCCAGCTCTTGCGATCACTGGCGCGCTTCTTGGCCAGCAGCATGTCGAGCATCTCGTGGGTGCCGTCATCCGCACTGCGCGTCAGCTGCACCAGGCGGCGAGTGTCCGGTGCCATGGTGGTCTCGCGCAGCTGTAGCGGGTTCATCTCACCCAGCCCCTTGAAGCGCTGCACGTTGGGCGTGCCACGCTTGCTCTCGAGCTGCTTGAGGATGTGCGCCTTCTCGCTCTCGTCCAGGGCGTAATGGACTTCCTTGCCCAGGTCGATGCGATACAGCGGCGGCATGGCGACGAAGACGCGTCCGGCATCCACCAGCGCCGGGAAGTGCCGCACGAACAGCGCGCACAGCAGCGTGGCGATGTGCAGGCCATCGGAGTCGGCATCCGCCAGGATGCAGACCTTGTGGTAGCGCAGCTTGGTGAGATCATCCGAGCCCGGGTCCAGCCCGATGGCGACCGCGATGTCGTGGACTTCCTGGGAGGAGTAGATGTCATGCGACTCGACTTCCCAGGTATTGAGGATCTTGCCGCGCAGCGGCAGGATCGCCTGGGTCTCGCGGTTGCGACCCTGCTTGGCGCTGCCGCCAGCCGAGTCCCCCTCGACCAGAAACAGCTCACTGTCGGCAGGGTCGGAGCTTGAGCAGTCCGAGAGCTTGCCCGGTAGCGCAGGCCCGGAAGTGACCTTCTTGCGCGCGACCTTCTTGGCGCTCTTCAGACGGCGCTGGGCCGCCGAGATCACCAGTTCCGCCAGCGCTTCGGCCTGGTCGACATGATGATTGAGCCACAGCGAGAAGGCGTCCTTGACCACGCCGGAGACGAAGGCCGCGACGCTGCGCGAGGACAGGCGCTCCTTGGTCTGACCGGCGAACTGTGGATCGAGCATCTTCACCGACAGCACGAAGGCGGCGCGCTCCCACAGGTCATCCGCACTCAGCTTGACGCCACGCGGCAGCAGACTGCGGTAGTCACAGAATTCCTTGAGCGCCTCGAGCAGGCCGGAACGCAGGCCATTGACGTGGGTGCCGCCCAGCGGCGTGGGGATCAGATTGACGTAGGGCTCCTGCACCAGCTCGCCGCCTTCCGGCAGCCACTGGATGGCCCAGTCGACGCCATGCTCCTCATCCTCGAAATGACCGACGAACGGCGATTCCGGCAGTCGCTCGAAACCATCGGTGGCGCCGAGCAGATAGTCGCGCAGGCCATCCTCGTAATGCCAGGCCGTCTCGCTGCCATCCGTCTCGGTCAGCACGACCTTGAGCCCCGGGCACAATACCGCCTTGGCGCGCAGCAGGTGACGCAGGCGCGCCATCGCCAGACGCGGACTGTCGAAGTAGCTCTCGTCCGGCCAGAAACGCACCAGAGTGCCGGTATTGCGCTTGCCGACGGTACCGATCTGACTCAGCTCCTCGACCTTCTCGCCATTCTCGAAGGCAATGCGCTGACGCAGACCCTCACGGCAGACTTCCACCTCAAGGCGTGTCGACAGGGCGTTGACCACCGAGACCCCCACGCCGTGCAGGCCGCCCGAGAAGCGATAGCTGTCCTGGGAGAACTTGCCCCCCGCGTGCAGCTTGGTGAGGATCAGCTCGATCCCGGTCACACCATGCTCGGGGTGGATGTCAGTGGGCATGCCACGACCATCATCCGCCACCTCGATACTGCCGTCTTCCAGCAGCTTCACGCGTACTTCCTTCGCGTGACCCGCCAGCGCCTCATCGACGGAGTTGTCGATGACTTCCTGGACCAGGTGGTTGGGCCGAGTGGTATCGGTATACATGCCGGGCCGCTTGCGGACCGGTTCGAGGCCGGAGAGAACCTCGATGGAACTGGCGCTGTACTGACTCATCGCAGCCTTGTGTCCTTGGTGTTGACGTCCGGCAGACGCATCACGGATGGCGATGCCTCTGCCTGATTTTCTGAAGAGAGTCGCCGCTGGCCGAACGATCCGATGACGGATTCATCTTCCTGTCCGGCCCGCACGCCCAACCGTCCTCGACACGTTAGCAGGGTGCGACGTGGAAGGATGTCGCAAGCGACGGGGCCAGACGATGGCCGGCATGCGCCATGATGGCAGGCAGGTACTCCGCCAGTCTGGCAAATCCATGATCCCCTCCCGGCGTGAGGATCAGCCGGCAATCCTGATAGAGGCTTGCGGCATCGTTGACGTCCAATGTCTCGTCCGCCGTGGCAAGCAGCACGAGGGTGCGCTGCGGCGTGACGGGGATCGCTTCCAGTGCGGCCAGCGCCGGACCGAATGCTTCGGTGACGGTGAAGGACTCGCCGGTATAGGGGTTGGCATGGGTCGACCCCAGCCATGCCGTGACGAGCCTGACCGGGCGCACGGCTGGGTTGATCAATACCGTGCGCGGCCCCTGACGCCATACGCTCTGCTCGCAGCCCTGGGGTCCATCGAGTCGCGCAGCCTCACGCGCGGCAAGCCAGGTGCTCAGAAAGCCACCCATGGAGCTGCCGATCACCACGATGGCGTCGTCACAGGCAGGGTCAGCCGGGTCGAGATCCAACTGCGCGCAGAGCGCCTGGTAGGCCTCCTCCACCACCGCCTGCCCGGCAGCGGGTTGCGGTGGGATGTCAGGCGCGACGCAGGGCAGACCGAATTCGGCGGCCGCACGCTTCATCAACTGCGCCTTGGGCGAGCAACTGGCCGAGTTGAAACCATGCAGGTACAACACGCCCCTGACCGGAGGAACGACAACGCCTGCCTGCGCAGGGTAATGGGGACGGCTCATCAGCGCTCCCGACACGCGCGAACCGAACGGCTCACGCTCGGTTCGCGGCAAGGTGTCTAGTGTAAACGATTGATTCCCATATAGGATAGCGAGAATACTGTATAAATCAACAGAGGATGATCGCCTGCGTGATCCCCCGTCAGCGCGGGTCCTGCCCCTGGGCGGCCCACACGGACTCGATCAAGGCACGACTGGAAGCGTCCAGCTGCTCGAAGCCTTCTCCCGTGGTCATGGTCGCTTCCGTCGCGGTGGCGATCTGCTTGCCCAGCTCCACGCCCCACTGATCGAACGGATTGATGTCCCAGATGGTGGCCTGGACGAAGACCTTCTGCTCGTAAAGCGCGATCAGGGCCCCCAGGGTTTCCGGCGTCAGCGCTTCCAGCAGCAGGGTGGTCGAGGGCTGATTGCCACGATAACGCTTGTGATTCGGCTGGGCCTCGTCACCCGGTATCGCGTCATCGCCCAGCATCAGCACGCGCGACTGGGCAAAGCAGTTGGCCAGTGTCAGACGGTGCTGCGCCTTGAGGTGGGCACGGGTCTCGGCGTCCTCGACGTGGTCATAGCGACGCATCGGCGCGATGAAGTCACATTCCACTGCCTGGGTGCCCTGATGCAGCAGCTGATAGAAGGCATGCTGAGCGTTCGGGCCCAGCTGGCCCCACAGCACCGGGCAGGTGGAGTAATCGACCATCTCGCCATCGTTGGTGACCGACTTGCCGTTGGATTCCATTTCCAGCTGCTCGAGGTAGCTGGCGAAGTATTCCAGGCGGCCGTCGTAGGGCAGGATGGAGTGGGCGCGAATATCGAGGAAGTTGTTGTTCCAGATACCCGCCAGCGCCAGCAATACCGGCAGATTGTCTTCCAGCGGTGCGGTGCGGAAATGCTCATCCAGCTCATGCGCCCCCGCCAGCAGGCGACGGAAGTTGTCCATGCCGACATTGAGCGCGATGGGCAGTCCGATGGTGCCCCACAGCGAGTAGCGCCCGCCGACCCAGTCCCAGAACAGCAGCTGATGTTCCGGTGCGATGCCCCACTCGCTCATCTTCTCCGGCTTGGCGGAAGCGCCGATGAAGTGCTGGCGATTGATCAGTCCTTCCAGACGGCCTTGCGGGTCAAGGCGCGACTTCAGCCAGTCACGCGCGGTGCGCGCATTGGAGAGCGTGTCGATGGTGGAGAATGACTTGGACGACAGGATGAACAAGGTGGTTTCCGGACTGAAGGACTGCAGGTAGTCCGCCAGCTGTGAGCCATCCATGGTCGAGGCGAAGTGCACGCCGACCTCATGGACGCCCTTGGGACGGCAATCGCTCAGCGCGCTCGAGACCATTAGCGGCCCCAGGTCCGAGCCACCGACCCCCAGATTGACCACATCGGTGATCGGCTTGCCGGTGGCGCCACGCCACTGCCCGCTATGGAAGGTCTCGACCATCTCGGCGAGCCGCTCGAGGCTCTCGTGGATGGCAGGTACCACATCCTCGCCATCCACCTCGAGACTTGCTGAGCGTGGCAGACGCAGGGCCGCGTGCAGGGCCGGGCGATCTTCCGAGCGATTGACGTGCTCACCGGCCAGCAGACGCTTGATGCCCTGCTCGACACCGGTTTCCCGCGCCAGCTCCAGCAGCAGCTCCAGGGTCTCCTGCTTGAGACGCTGCTTGGAGAGATCCAGGCGCAGGCCCGCGGCAGAACGGGTGAAGGTCGTCACTCGATCGCGCCCTTGCGCCGCATCCTCGGCGAACAGGTCCTTCAGGTGCACATCGGCCATCTGCTCCTGATGATGACGCGCGAGGGCCTGCCAGGCCTGACTGTTACGGCGGGCAGAACGTGCAGACGATGGAGTGGACATGGCCACCTCTCTCCTTGAAGTGTCGCGACCGGCCCTGCGTGGCCCGGTCAGAAATCGGTTGATGGAGGCATCATCGGTAAGCCGCGGCGGGTGCGTCAGGCACCTCGAATGCGTAGAATGGCGGGCCCAGCAGGGCACTCAGCCCAGCCGCTCCCCGGCCAATGGCATGTCGCCCAGGCCCTCTGCCCGATGAAGCCTTGATCCATGAGTGATGCATCTTACCGTGACGCGATATTTACGACACCCCTTGACCGTGTTGCCAGCTTCTCCTTCGACGAACAGGTCGTCAGCTGCTTCCCGGACATGCTGCGCCGTTCGGTGCCGGGGTACGGTCAGATCATCGCCATGCTGGGGCTGATGGCCCGCGCCCACCTGCGCCCTGGCGCACGCGTCTATGATCTGGGCTGCTCGCTGGGGGCTGCCAGCATGGCACTGGCACGTGAGATGGCGGCCCAGGACATCGAGATCGAAGCCGTCGATCTGTCCCGGCCGATGGTCGAGCGCGCCAGCCGCGAGCTCGCCGACGCCTTCCCGGACCATCGCATCAACGTCAGTGAAGCCGATATCCGCACCCTGGAGTACCAGCCTGCCGGAATGATCGTGGTCAACTTCACCCTGCAGTTTCTGCCGCCGCAGGACCGCGACGCCGTGATCGACAAGCTGTTTGCGGCGCTGGAGCCCGGCGGCGTGTTGATCCTGTCCGAGAAGATCATCAGCGACGACCCGGTCGAGAACGCCTGGTTGATCGAGCGCTATCACGACTTCAAGCGCGCCAACGGCTACTCCGACCTCGAGATCTCGCAGAAACGCGAAGCGCTGGAGGACGTGATGAAGCCCGACAGTCTCGCCACTCACCATGCGCGCCTGGCACGCGCCGGCTTCGCGCGCAGCCACACCTGGCTGCAATACCTGAACTTTGCCTCGATGGTCGCTTTCAAAGCCGCCGAATGACCGCTACGCCTACACGGACCCGACCCAGCGCATGAGCATTTCCCCCTACGATCGTGATCTTTACCGCGCCTTCACCGAGCTTGCCTGTGAGCCAGGCGCCGTCGGTGACGGCTTCGCCCGCTGGCTGGGCGCCCTGCCCGAGCAACTGGCCAAGGGTCTGGACCGCAAGCGCCATGCTGACCTCAAGGCCTGGCATGGGGCACTGGAGAAGCTGCCGACGCTACCTGACGAGCGCGAGGTGCAGCTGGATGCCGACCGTGTCGGTGCATGCTTTCCGACAGGCCTGAGCACGGGGCAGCAACGCCAGAGCGAGAATCTGCTGCGCGCCATGATGCCGTGGCGCAAGGGCCCCTATCAGCTCGACGAGATCCATATCGATACCGAATGGCGCTCCGACTGGAAGTGGCAGCGCCTCGCGCCGCATCTGTCGGATCTCACTCACCGTCGCGTGCTGGATGTCGGGGGCGGCAATGGTTACCACGGCTGGCGCATGGTCGGCGCTGGTGCCGCCTTCACGCTGGTGATCGACCCTTCCCCGCGCTTCTACTGCCAGTTCCATGCCGTGCGTCACTTCATCGGCGCGGATCACCCCCAGGGGCGCAACCTGCACTTCCTGCCGGTGGGCATCGAGGACGTCCCCGCGAAGATGGCCGCCTTCGACACCGTGTTCTCGATGGGGGTGCTCTATCATCGCCCCTCGCCGATGGATCACCTCTTCCAGCTGCGCGATGCCCTGCGCCCCGGCGGCGAACTGGTGCTAGAGACCTTGGTGGTGGAAGGTGACGTGACGACGGTACTGATGCCCGGCGAGCGCTACGCCGCCATGCCCAATGTCTACTTCCTGCCGTCCTCCCGGGCGCTGGCCCACTGGTGTGAGCGCGCCGGTTTCAAGGACGTGCGCATCGTCGATGAAGCGGTGACCACGCTGGATGAGCAACGCTCGACCGACTGGATGACCTATCACTCGCTGAGTGACTTCCTCGACCCTGACGACCCACGCCTGACCCGTGAAGGCCATCCGGCACCACGGCGTGCGGTGCTGATCGCCACGCGCGCCTGATCTGCGCAGCACCTTCTCTCCCAGCGGTGTCTGCGCCAGGGCAGACGACACACGACGGCGGCGCTCATCGAGCACCGCCGTCTTCGTCTCTCGCCTCACACGATGCCCAACCGCCGGGCCTGTCGATACAGATTGCCGCGATCGACCTTGAGCCTGCGCGCGGCCTCTGCCCAGTTGCGATCACTCGCCAGCCAGACCCGCGAGATGTGCTCGCGCTGAAACGCCTCGGTGGCATCACGCAGCCCCAGCGCTTCATCGATGTCCTGCAGGACATGACGCTGCGCCGGGTTCGCTCTCCCCGCCTGAATCGTGCCATGCCCCTCCTGTGCGGCGTGGAGGGCAATGCCACCGGCCTGCTCGTGCGCCACCTCGGCACTCGCCTCCAGCCCCAGCAACTCCGGCGTGATCACCACCAGCTGACGCCCATCGGCGCGCAGGCGCGTCGGATGAGCCCCCTGCGCCAGGCGCGCATGCAGGGCGGCACGACTCAGGCAGTGCTCCAGCTCACGCACGTTGCCGGGCCACGGGTAGTCACACAGCAGACGCTCCGCCGCCGGCGTCAGGCGCAGATTGCCCAGCCCGAGGCGCGTGCGGTTGTGCTCGAGAAAGGTTCCCGCCAGCGCCAGCAGATCCGCTCGTCCGCGCTCACGCAGCGGCGGTACCCTGAGCGGATAGACGCTCAGGCGGTGGTAGAGATCTTCGCGGAAATGCCCGGCGGCGACTTCGGCCTCGAGATCACGATTGGTCGCCGCGATGACGCGCACGTCCACCCTGACCACGCGATCGCTGCCCAGCGGCTGCAATTCACCTTCCTGCAGCACCCGCAGCAGCTTGGGCTGCAGCGCCAGTGGCAGCTCACCGATCTCGTCCAGCAGCAGGGTGCCGCCATCGGCCATCACGAAATGGCCACGGTGATCATGGGACGCGCCGGAGAAGGCCCCTCGCCGATGCCCGAACAGCGCACTCTCGACCAGTTCCGGTGCCAGCGCGGCACAGTTGATGCGCACCAGAGGCCGACTGGCGCGACGCGACGCATCGTGCAACCGCTGGACCACGCCCTCCTTGCCCACCCCGGTCTCGCCCGTCACCAGCACCGTCATGTCGGTATCGGCCACCGCTTCCAGCTGTGCCTCCAGTCTCGCCATCGCTGGCCCGCGCTGCGGACAGGTCCTCTGGGCCTGCGGTGTCATGCCCGGCGCAAGCGCTGGCATGCCGGTCAGCGGAGCGGCCCCACGCTCAAGCCGTGATGCCAGCGCCAGACAGCAGGTGGGCAGCGTCAGCAGGTCATGAAGCTCCTGATGCTCCTGATACTCCTGAGCCAGGACGTCTGCCAGCTCGGCATCGCCGATCTGCCGAATCTCCAGCGCTTCCAGCGGGGCCAGCACGCCGGGTGTCAGCGCATCGAAGGTCATCACGCCCAGCAACCTGCCCCCTTCGCGCAGCGCGATACCCGCACAGTCGTGCACCAGCAGATCCGGCCCATGTACTTCCCCCAGCAGGCCATCGAAGGGGTCCGGCAAGTCACTGTCCACCGCGAAGCGATAGACACCGGTGTGCTCGGCAATCGCCTTGAGCCGCGGATGCTCTGACAACGCAAAGCGCCGACCGCGCACCTCGGCAGGTAGCCCATGCGTGGCCAGCGGCAGCAACTCGTCACGCTCCGGCAGATAGCGCATCAGCGTCGCGGCCTCACCGGGCAGACGCTGCATGATCGCGGCCAGCAGACGGGTCCATGGCAAGGCACGCCGCTTGCCACCCTCCTCTTCCGTCAACCAGGCAGCAAGCCAGGCGTTCAGGGCGGCAAGGGGCGTATCATTGCGTGGCAAGGGAGTCTCGGGCATGCGGGATTCCTGACGTCAGTCAACCGGAAATGGCGGGCGAGGTACTGGGTGATGAGCACGCTGCTCACGCGACGGCGTGTCGCAAGACATCGTCATGGCGACAGATGATGTCATCATGACACGCAAGATGTCATCTTGACACATTCTCACGTCGTGTATTTTTCACATCACCACTCTCGGGGACGCATGGATACTGGCCTGACGAGTTGGCATGGCCCTTGCTCTCTTCATGGCGACATTCATCACGAGGTACCGTCATGCTGACCAACGCCCAGGAAGACCTGATCGCCGCCACCGCTCCCGTCGTCGCCGAGCACCTCAACGCCATTACCGCGCGCTTCTATCCGCTGATGTTCGAGCGCTATCCCGAAGTGAAGCCGCTGTTCAATCAGACGCACCAGGCCAGTGGGGGTCAGGCCCGTGCGCTGGCCGGCGCCGTGCTCGCCTATGTCGGCGCACGCCACTCGCGTGAGGCGGTGGACCGCCTGCTCGCGCCCGTGGTCAGCAAGCACGTCTCGCTCAATATCCTGCCCGAGCACTACCCCATCGTCGGCGAGTGCCTGATGGCCGCCATCGGTGAGGTGCTGGGAGACGCCGTCACGCCGGAGATCGCCGACGCCTGGGGCGCCCTCTACGGAGAGCTGGCCGCCGTGCTGATCGCCGCCGAGCAGGGCCGCTACGACAGCTTCGCTGCCACTCGCGGCGGCTGGCAGGGGCTGCGCCGCTTTCGCATCGTGCGCACGGAGGACGAGAGCCGCGAGATTCGCTCGCTGTACCTGGCGCCAGTGGAAGGTCCGATGTTCTCCTTCCTGCCGGGCCAGTACATCGGCATGCGCCTGACGACGCCGCAGGGCGTGATCCACCGTCATTACAGCCTGTCACACGCGCCGGACGAGCGCTTCTGCCGTATCTCTGTCAAGCGTGAAGACCACGGCCAGTCCAGCCAGTATCTGCATGCGCTGAACGTGGGTGACGAGATCGATCTGCTGCCGCCGGCCGGCGAGCTGACCTTCGAGCATGCCGCGCCCCAGAGCCCCGAGGCCCCGGTACTGCTGCTGTCTGCCGGGGTCGGCCAGACACCGATGCTCTCGCTGCTGGAGGCAGCGCTCGCGGCGGGCCGTCAGGTGATCTATCTGCATGCGGCCCGCAATCCCGAGGTACATGCCTTCGACACCACGCTGCAATCACTGGTCGCGCAGTATCCTGAGCAGCTGCATTATCAGGTCTGCTACGAGAAGGCTGACACTCTGCCGACGCATGCGCACCTGGGCATCATCGAGCGCGACTGGCTGGCACGTCAGATTGCCGCGACAGGTGCCAGTGCCGAGTCCCTGCAGGCCTTCGTGATCGGTCCGCATGGCTTCATGCAGAGCATGATCCAGCACCTCAATCGCATCGGCGTACCGCTCACCCAGTGCCATCATGAGCACTTCGGCCCCTCCACACCGCTTGCCATCGACGCCGCTGCCGCCTGATGCGCTGACGTGACCCGCACCATGCAATAAGCCCCCATCGCCTTGCGGCCATGGGGGCTTCTGCGTTCTCCGGCTTCATATCTAGCAGGCCGTGTTGTTATCGCGTGTCCAGCGTTGTTGTTATCGGGTCATGCGACGGAGTCGACCGTGCCGGCTCGACTCCGTTACCGCGACTCATGTTGCCAAGGCTCAGTTGCAAAGACTCAGTTGCCACGGCCCAGCAGCTCACGCACGTCGCGGGCTTCCCAGTGCGGGAAGTGCTTGCGTACCAGCGCGTTGAGATCGGCTTCAAACGCGGCCCAATCGGTCTGCTGCGTGGTTGCCTGCGTGCCGGAGCGGCCCACGCCACGAATCATGCCCGCGCCGACGGTCACGTTGCTCAGACGATCGATGACGATGAAGCTGCCGGTGCCCGGGCTTGAACGGTAGTCGTCCACCGGCACCGACTGGGTCAGCTCGAGCTGGACGCGGCCGATGGCGTTCAGCGCCAGGCTGTCGCCCTCGTGATGCTCCAGCGTATTGACGTCGTAGAGGTAGTCGATGGCACTGACCTGCCCGGTCAGATCACGGGTCGCCAGCTTGATATCGTACTGACGGCCCGGTTGCAGCGGCTTCTCGTGCATCCAGACGACATCCGCTTCCAGCGCATTGGAGAGCGGCAGTTCGGCGTCTGCCGCCACCAGCCAGTCACCGCGCGAGATGTCGATCTCGTCGTCAAGCGTCAGCGTGATGGCCTGGCCCGGATAGGCGATCTCGAGGTCGCCATCGAAGGTGACGATGCGCTCGATGGTCGAGATCTTGCCGGACGGCAGCACCTTGACGCTGTCGCCCGGACGCACGACACCGGCCGCCAGCGTGCCGCAATAGCCACGGAAATCCAGGTTGGGACGATTGACGTACTGCACCGGGAAGCGCAGATCGCTGAGGTTCTGATCGCGAGTCAGCTCGACGGTTTCCAGCACCTCCAGCAGCGACGGTCCGGCCTGACCATCGACGGTGTACCAGTCGAGTGATGGGCTGCGATTGACGACATTGTCGCCCTTGAGCGCGGACATCGGCACGAAGCGGATATCCGGCGCATTCAACTTGTCGGCGAATTCCTGATACTCGGCGACGATCTCGTTGAAGCGCGCCTCGGAGTAGTCGACCAGATCCATCTTGTTGACCGCGATCACCAGATGCTGGATACCCAGCAGGTCGGCGATGAAGCTGTGACGACGGGTCTGGGTCTGCACGCCGTAGCGCGCATCGATCAGAATGATCGCCAGGCTCGCGGACGAGGCACCGGTGGCCATGTTGCGGGTGTACTGCTCATGCCCCGGGGTATCGGCGATGATGAACTTGCGCTTGTCGGTCGAGAAGAAGCGATAGGCGACATCGATGGTGATGCCCTGCTCACGCTCGGACTGCAGGCCATCGACCAGCAGGGCCAGATCGACTTCATCACCGGTGGTGCCGCTGGTCTTGGAGGCCTGGGTGATGGAGGCCAGCTGATCTTCATAGATCAGCTTGGAGTCGAACAGCAGACGACCGATCAGGGTCGACTTGCCGTCATCGACGCTACCGCAGGTGATGAAGCGCAGCAGGTCCTTGCGCTCGTGTTCTTGCAGATAGGCTTCGATATCCGCGGAAATCTTGTCTGACGCGTGGGACACACTCTTCTCCTTGCCGCTGTCATGGGCCTGATGAGCTGGCGAGCCAGTATCACGAGCCAGTGTCTCGTGAGGCTGCGAGCCGATTCATCAGGCGAATTGTTCGTTCAGGTCATCAAGCACGAGGCGGAATCAGCAGGATGGGGCCTCGTGAGGCAATGGGCCTAGCGAGAATTGGCGACTAGAAATACCCTTCGCGCTTCTTCTTCTCCATGGAGCCTGCCTGATCGTGATCGATGGCACGAC
>NZ_JAPNXT010000014.1:0-93375 GCF_030397495.1 Cobetia sp. 14N.309.X.WAT.E.A4 | reverse complement strand
TCGAACCATCCGCCATGAAGTCTGCCGGCCTGATGTATTACGCGGTCGGCCGTGGCGACACCCTGGCGCTGACGCGCGACTGACCCAGGCGGCGGCCTGCGACACGTGATGTGGCAAGCCGTCGTCGCGGCATCCCGACTCAGTCTTTGACTCAGCCCTCTGGCTCAGTTCTCTGACTCAGCCTCTCGGCAAGGCGGTCGCGTCCGTGACCTCTGCAAGGACACCGCCTTGCCCCCCCACTCGTTCGAACCGCTCCGTGCCTGGCACGGGGCGGCAGCAGACAAGGAGCTTTCCATGTGTGGCATCGTTGCCGGCCTGGCTCAGCGTGACATCAGCAAGATTCTCATCGAGGGGCTGCATCGCCTCGAATACCGGGGTTACGACTCCGCTGGCGTGGCCGTGATCGACCCCGCCGGTGAACTGCGCCGTGCGCGTGCCGTCGGCAAGGTCCGCGCGCTGGAGGACGAGCTGCGTGAAGCGCCGCTGTCCGGTGCCATCGGCGTCGCCCATACCCGCTGGGCCACCCACGGGCGTCCGGCCCAGCACAACGCGCACCCGCACCTCTCGAGCGAGCGCGTGGCCGTGGTGCACAACGGCATCATTGAGAACCACGAGGCGCTGCGCCGTGAGCTGGAGCAGGAGGGCTATGACTTCACTTCCGAGACGGACACCGAGGTGGTCGCGCATCTGGTCGACCGCGAACTGCGCGCTGGCCGTGCGCTGCCGGAGGCGGTCAATGTGGTCACCGCGCGTCTGGATGGCGCCTTCGCGCTGGCGGTGATGGAACAGCAGAATCCCGAGCTGCTGGTCGGCGCCCGTCAGGGCAGCCCGCTGGTCGTGGGTGTGGGAATCGAGGAGCACTTCATCGCTTCTGACCCGCTGGCACTGCTGCCGGTCACCGACCGCTTCATCTATCTGGATGAGGGCGACATGGTGGCCATCAGCCCGAGTGGCATCCAGGTGCTGGAACGCGGCGCCGAGCAGGATGAGCTCACGCCGGTGACCCGCGAAGTGGTGCGCTATGAGCACAGCGTCGAAGCGGCGGGCAAGGGTGAGTATCGCCACTTCATGATGAAGGAGATCATGGAGCAGCCCACCGTGCTGTCGCGTACCCTGGCCGAGCGTCTCGACCCGCAGGGCGTGCGCCTGGAGGCCTTCGAGGTCTCGCGCCATTCCTTCCTGGCCGCGGATGACGGCGCCGAGAAGGGCAGGGAAGTCGTCGATGTCGAGCGACTGACGCAGCTGCTGGCCGATGTGCGTCAGGTGCAGATCATCGCCTGCGGGACCAGCTATCACGCCGGCATGGTGGCGCGTTACTGGCTGGAAGAGGTCGCCGGCATTCCGGCGCAGGTCGAGGTGGCCTCGGAGTTTCGTTACCGCGAGCGTGTCGCGGCTCCGGGCACGCTGTTCATCACCCTGTCGCAGTCCGGCGAGACCGCCGACACGTTGGCGGCCCTGCGGGATATCCAGAAGCTCAACCGCGAGGGGCCGCAGGCAGGGCATTACCTGGCGAGTCTGGCCATCTGCAACGTGGCGGGAAGCTCGCTGGTTCGTGAGTCGGATCTGTCACTGCTGACCCATGCCGGGCCGGAGATCGGGGTGGCTTCCACCAAGGCCTTTACCACCCAGCTGGTGGCGCTGATGCTGACCACGCTGGCCCTGCGCCAGAGCCGTCGACAGCCGCAGGACGAGGAAGATGACCTGCTCTCGCGTCAGCTGCTGATGCGTCTCAAGGACCTGCCGCATGTCATCGAGCAATCGCTGGGGCTGAACGGGGAAATCGCCCAGTTGGCCGAGAAGTTCATGCATCGCCATCACACCCTGTTCCTCGGGCGCGGCAGCCAGTACCCGATCGCGATGGAGGGTGCGCTCAAGCTCAAGGAAATCTCCTATATCCACGCCGAAGCCTATGCGGCGGGTGAGCTCAAGCACGGCCCGCTGGCCTTGATCGATGAGGACATGCCAGTGGTGGCGGTCGCGCCGATGGATGACCTGATGGAGAAGCTGAAGTCCAACCTTCAGGAAGTCCGCGCGCGTGGCGGCCAGCTGTTCGTGTTCGCCGACCCGGAAGTCAGCCTCAAGGCCGGTGAGGGCGTGCACGTCGTCACCGTGCCGGGGGTGTGTCGCTTCCTCGCGCCGATCGTCTATGCAGTCCCGCTGCAGCTGCTGTCCTATCACGTCGCCGTGCTCAAGGGCACCGATGTCGATCAGCCGCGCAATCTCGCCAAGAGTGTCACGGTAGAGTGATCCCGCGCGGGCACTGAGTCGTGTCTCGCATGAAGACGAAAGGGACTGCCCATGGGCAGTCCCTTTTTTCGTGTGCGCGCATCATGCCGCCGGCGGTTGCCTGACGCTGCCTGCTTGATGCAGCTCAGTCCGGCAGGCCCCATGACGACAGACGGCGCCACCAGCTGCGCCGCCCGGCTGTGGTGTCCGTCTCGCAGATGTCCGTCTCGCAGGTATTCGTCTCGCAGGTGTCCGGGGGCTCGGGGGTGGGGCCCTGATGACGAATGCAGAAACGATCTCCCCCCGGCCCCGTGATCCAGCGTGAACTGCCTGAGCTGACACGCCCCGCCTTGACGTCATCGTCGAGTTTCCTGCCCGCGGCCTTGATGGCCTCCAGTGTGCCTGGCGCCAGTTCGATGAAGCCTTCCTCTCCCGGCGCTTCCTCGACCTGTGACGGTGGAATATCGCGCATCAGATCAACCCCTTGAGGATCAGATTGCCACTGGAGACCAGCAGGATGGCGTAGGCCACCTGGCGGAGGTGATGGTCACTGAGCGGGGGTGGGAAGCGGCGTGCGAGCTCCGTGAAGGCGATGACCACGAACACGCCTGCGGCACCGATCATCAGCAGTTCACTCAGGTGCTCGCCGGCGCGTCCGGGAGAGATGATCGAGAGCCCCATGCGCATGGCGCCCCCGACCAGAAAGACAGCGAACAGGGTGCAGCGGATCGCCACCAGCGTCATCGGCTGGCGGTAGAGCATTACCACCAGCGGCGGCCCGTTGGCGGCGAACAGCCCGCCCATCAGGCCCGAGAGCCCGCCGGCGGCATGGAAGTGCCAACGGGGAGACAGCGTCTCACGCGGCTTGGGTTGCATCAGCAGCGCCAGGCAGGCGATCAGGATCACGCATCCCAGCAGCATGCCGAGCAGGGGCGCGCGCTCCTCTCCCAGCCAGGTGGCCAGGTAATAGCCGACCGGCAGCAGCGGCAGGCTGGTGACCAGCAGTCGCCGCGCGAGGCGCAGGTCGATTTCCCGCCAGTGACCCCGCAGTGCCATGCAGTTGTTGAACAGGCTCAAGAGGGCGCAGAGCAGGGCGGCGCTCTCGATGGGCAGGACATCGAGAGTGGCCAGCAGGCCCATGACGATGAGCCCGAAGGCAAAGCCGGTGAGGGTCTGGATGTAGCTGGCCAGTGCCAGGCTCAACAGGATGGCAGCGAGTTGCCAGAGGGTCATGGTGACTCCGTTGGGTGGCCCCGTTCGGCGCGAGGGGAGGGTGGAGGCATTGCGCTGCCATGATAGCGCGGGCCAGCCGCAAAAGGGCGACAGTCTCGTGGCTGCCAGCCGGCGAGGGTGAGTCATGTGAGCTTTCGCGGATGAAGCGTGTCAGCAGCTCGGCCCATCCTGCTCAAACTTGCATAGGTAATTTAGTGGTCTTGAATTGCTTAGCTTACGCATGAGATGCAAGGAGTTTGCGACATGAACCCTCATGAATTCGGTTTTTGGCGACATGTCGCCTTGTTTGAATATCAGCAGCTTATTAGTCTGTGGTGAACAAAGGGGCATGAAGTGTCGCCATTTGCGGCCACATGATGTCGCTGGTGGCTTGGGCCGGGCTTTGGCAGGGCAAGCCAGCCGACAGATTCATGGGCCTCCTTGCTTGATGCCTGGCAGTGATGAACACGGCCTGAGCGTGAGCCCCTGATGGACAAGCACCGCCACATGGATATCCGGGCATGGAACGCAACGCAGCACAATCTCCTTTCTTCACCATCGTGACGCCGAATCACAATTCGGGTGACGGGCTCGAGCGCTGCATCGCCAGTCTCGCGGCCAACGACACCGCTTACGAACACATCATCATCGATGATGCCTCTTCGGATGATTCCTTTCTGCGGGTGGAGCGCAGTCACGCCGCCCGGCCACCGACCTCATTGGTACTGCGCCGCAATGCCGAGAATCTCGGGCCCGGGCCGACCCGCAACCATGGCCTGAGTCTGGCACGTGGCCGCTATGTGCTGTTCTGCGATGCGGATGACACCTTCGTGGCCGGCGCCCTGGATACGCTCAAGGCGCAGATCGTGGCCTTCGATTGCCCGCAGGTGGTGGTGTTCCGTTATTGCCTGCAGGGGCCACAGGGAGAGCGGGAGAGCACGCCACTGTGCAGCCAGCCCCTTGAGCGCACCCAGATGCAGGCCTTCACCGATTTCATGCACGACCGCATCGTCTCCGCTCCCTGGGGCAAGGCGATCCGTGCCGATCTCGCCTGCGCCCTGAGCTTTCCTGACCTTCCTGTTTCCCAGGATGGTCTCTACAACCTCGAGCTGTTCGGTCGGGCGGCACGCGTGCTCTATCTGCCCCAGGTGCTGTATCGCTTCGACAAGCGCAGCGACGGTTCTCTGACTCGCAAGCCCTTCGGCAATCGCGAGCTGGCCCGATTTCACCGCAGCTGGCAGGTGTTCGATTCCCGCTACCGCGAGCAGTTCGCGGCCGCCCACGGCCTGGCACTGCTGGAGATTCGCGCCCTGCGCTTCGTCGGTGTGAGCTTCATCATGCGCCAGGCCATCAACAAGACCCACGACGATGACCAGGTGAGGCAGGTGGTGATGTCTCAGCTGCGCCAGTCATCCTGGGCGGCATTGCGTCAGCTGTCGTTGAAGGAAAAGGCGTTGCTGATGAGCTATGCGTTCAGTCCTTCCCTGTCCCGGCAATTGATTCGGCGGAGCCAATACGCGTCATGAGCACTCGCAAGCATATCCTGTTCTACACCGGCGCCCAGTCGCGCACCGGCGGCACCGAGCGTGCCTGCGCCGATACCGCCAACATGCTGGCGGCCAGCGGTGACTATCAGGTGGAGGTGGTCAGCGAGCATGGCCCTGCCGACAGCCCCTATCCCCTGCACGAGGATATCGTGCATGAATCGCTGTATCCAAAACGTCAGCATCTGGGAGCGTTGCGCGGCGTGCTGCTGTTCCTGCGGCTTTTCTGGATGGTGCTGCGCAAGCGACCGGACGTGGTGATCGTGGTCGAGAGCATCGGTTTCCTGCCATTCTTGCTGCCCAGCTATCTGCTGCGGCGCACGCGCTATCTCTGCTGGGAACACTTCAATGCCACCTCGGATCTCGGCGTGCCACGGCGCAATGCCGCGCGGCGTCTCGCGGCCAGGCGGGCCGATCGTATCGTGGTGCTCTCCCATGAGGACCGCGAATACTGGGAGCAGTTGCTCCCCCAGTCCAGCGAGCGTCTGAGCGTCGTGCCCAACCTCAATCCGCTGGAGCACGAGATCCTCCAGCGTCAGGCGCGGCTGCAGGACGCCGCCGCCGCGCCGCCCGCAGTGGCGCCTTCTGAGACCGTCGCGCCGAAGGTGGCGGTGGCGGTGGGGCGCCTGACGCACCAGAAGGGCTTTGATCTGCTGCTGGAGGCATGGGCGGCGATTCCCGCCGAATCGCGTGATGGCTGGGTGCTGCGCATCGTCGGCGAGGGCGATGCACGCGAGGCGCTGGAGGCGCAGGCGGAGCGGCTTGGCATCACGCGCCAGCTTCAGATGCCCGGCCAGTGCAGCGACATCCGGCGCGAATACGCCGCGGCAGACCTGTTCGTGCTGTCATCACGCTTCGAAGGCTTCGGGCTGGTACTGGTCGAGGCGCTCAGCTGTGGCGTGCCCTGCATCAGCTTCGCCTGCCCGGCCGGGCCCCGCGAGATCCTCAAGCATGGCATCAATGGCTATCTGGTCGAGCAGGGCAATGTGGCAGCGTTCAGTCAGCAGTTGGGCGCCGTGCTCGGTGATGATGAAGTGCTTGCGCGCCTGCGTGCCAATGTCGATTACGGCCTGGAGCGGTTTTCGCGCCGTACCGTCGAGGTCAGTTGGCAGGCCGTGCTGGAGGGACTGGAAGCCCCGGCACTGCTGCGTGTCATCTGACCTGAGTCAGGCACCAGACATGTGACTTGCGAGCCCCCCTTTCGGGGCTCGCGTTCGCGCTATCGGATACGAATCTTCAGGTACGACAGCAGGAGGCTATCGCCGTGAGAATCATGCATGTCATCTCGACCCCCGCATCAGGAGGTGCCGAGGTCTACGTCAAGGACCTGAGTCTTGCCATGGTCGCGGCGGGGCACAGCGTTCATGTCACCTTTCTGGAAACCGCTGAGCAGTGCGGGCGAGATCTGGACTATGAAAGGCACTTCCTGGCCCAGCTGAGTCAGGCGGGCATCAGTCATTCGTTTCTGGGCGCCGACACGCGTCGCCGTCCCTGGCGGGGCGGCACGCGGCTGCGCGCGGAAGTGAATCGATTCGCCCCGGATGTGGTGCATTGCCATCTCTACTACGCGCTGATGTTCGCCTTCCTGCTGCCACGCAAGCTTGCGGTGATCATGACCGTGCACAGTATCGAGCTGGGGGCGCCCAACTGGCTGTTTCGACTGTTCGATCGTCGCGTCAGCGCCTATGTCGGCATCTGTCACGCCTGCACGCGCAAGCTTGCGCCGCTGGTCAGGCGGCCGGTGGTCCAGATCGACAATGCCGTCTCGGGGGCACGCCTCAAGCACAGTGGCTGGCAGATGACGGCGCTGGATACCCCGGTGAAGCTGGCAGCCATCGGACGTCTCACCGAAGCCAAGCAGTATCCCTTGATGCTCGAGAGCTGCCGCCGCCTCAAGGCACAGGGGTTGAATGTCACGCTCAGCATCGCCGGGGAGGGGCCGCTCAAGGCCGAGTTGGTCACGCAGATCCGTGACGCCGGGCTCGAGGATCAGGTCACCTTGCTGGGCAACATCTCGGATGTGGCGGGGCTTCTGGCCTCATCGGACATCTTCCTGATGTCGTCTGCCTGGGAAGGACTGCCGATCTCGCTGCTGGAAGCCACGCTGAGCGGGCTGCCGGTGCTGGTCACCAACGTCGGTGGCTGCGCAGAAGTCGTGCATCGGGTCGGCAACGGGCTGGTGGTGGATGAGCAGACGCCGGCGCGCTATGCCGATGCTCTCACCCGCCTGGTGGCTGACGAGGAGCTGCGACGCAGCTGTGCGCGCAACGCGCGACGCCACGGCGGCAGCTACCACATCAACACGGCGCTGGCCGGGCATCTGGAGCTCTACACCAGCCGGCTGCAAGGCGAGCTGGATGCGGCACCCGAAGTCTCGGTCTGAACGCGCAGGGCGAGGGTGGCGAATGGGAGAAGAGTGCGCATGGGGCCCTGCGGGTCTGAAGAATGGGCCTGCGGTGCGGACCTGAAAGGTGCGCCTGAAAAGTGCGCTTGAAAAGCGGGCTTGAGATGCGGGCTTGAGATGCGGGGTCTGGCGCTGGAAATGGCAGTCAGAAGAGTGGGCAATCGATGCGATGATCGGTTGCCCTTTTTCTTGTCCTGGAAAAGGGGAATGGCGCTATGCGGCCACCTGAATGAGACGTCTCATGCCAGATGATGGGGAGCGCTGGGTCATGAGGTTCATGCGGATGTCAGTCAGGTGTGGCATCAGGATGAGTGGCTCTCAGCGGTTGGCGATTCATTCATGTCATCGCTCTACTAATACTTGAGATGAGAGAAAGCAGTCTAAAGTGAAGTGCGGCAATACAATCGTCGTGAAAGAGAGTTTACGCCTTGCTGTTGTGGTCGATTAATTTATTATCAAGTCCGTAATCAGACATTGAAAATCAAGCAGATCGCCACCTCATGAAATATCGATGATGTCACGCCGATTAAGACGTGATTATTCACGATTCATCGTAGATGAGAGGGTGATTTGATGATGGTCAAGTGCCGAATCCATCACGAAATCCCTGTGACGTTCTGATCGCTGCTGTCAGTCTCGATGGCGCCAGTTCGTGGCATGGGAGAAGAGAATGGAAAGGCCGACAGGAAGTCAGGCAGGTACGAACTGGTCGCAAGTTGCTGTATTTCATTGTGTCTCACTACTCCAGAATACGTGAATGTCATCTTCTCCTGATGCCGGATGCAGAGGGTTCGCCCTTGCTCATCCGGTGATGCAATGCGGAGATTGACGTTTCACGATTCACCCAGGCCTTCTCGTGATGCGTTGTTGATACTCGGGAAAGTGTCGAGAGATCTCTGAAATACCGGCGAAAATGAGTCCTCATTTTCGTTCTGATGCCCTCCTGTAATGGCTGATCACGCTATCAGTCATCCTTCAATGACGATACTGATGATGTCGAGTATGAGAGTCATGAGTCATCGATGAAGATGCCGTGATTATCTTTCATGTCGTCATGATGAGTTGTGCTGATTCTTCAGGCCGTGTCATGGATCAGGATGGTCTGATGCCGTTGGATGATTTTCATGATCCGGTACATGTCGGGATTGGGTCGATCCTGACAGGTCACCGTTCGTTCAACGGCGCGCTGGCGGAGGCAGGGAATGATTCGCGCCTGTCTCGCAAGGGAACGTCACAGAATTTCCACGTGCTGCAGGGGAGAAAGCCGATTCCTCGGGGCGGTAGCGTGTCCGGATACACGATGAATGCGCCGATCAGGATGTGATCGAGCAAAGCGCAGGGCTTACAGGGGATGACAGAGGTTATGAAGAGATCGACCAGATCGATGCTGCGGGGAGTTTCCCTGGCGATAATGCTGGCCGCCTTGGGAGGCTGTGCCTTCGCCCCTGGCGGCCATATGGACTATGAGGTCGAGACGGCGCCGCTGTCGGACCATGTCACGGTCAGCCCGATCACGCCGGCCTTGATCAGCAGCTATCGCGCACTCCCGGCTCAGACAGCCCCGGCCGATGACGCGCTGGTGGATGACATCAAGCGCTACGTCTACCGCGTGGGTGGCGGTGACATCCTGGCCATCAACCTGAGCACGCCGCTGGATCTGGCCCAGGAGACGGGCGTTCAGCGCCAGACGGTGGAAGCGCTGACCTACATCGTGCAGCCGGATGGCACGCTGTATTACCCCTACGTCGGGCGCATCAACGTCAAGGACATGACCGTGGATGAGGTGCGCGCCTCGCTGGTGCGTGGCCTGTCACGCTTCATCACCGACCCGCAGGTCAACGTCTCCGTCGCCCAGTTCCGCTCGCAGCGCGTCTATCTGAGCGGCGCGGTCCGTGAGCCGGGCTTCGTGCCGGTCACCGATGTGCCCCTGACCCTGATCGATGCCATCAGTGCCAGTGGTGGCGTCACCGAACTCGCCAATACCCACGACATCACCCTGACCCGCGACGGCCACCAGGAGCACCTGAGCCTCTATCAGCTGCTGCAGCAGGGCAACATGCGTGAGAACCGCCTGCTGCACGATGGCGACGTCATCAATATCCCGGTGGCGACCGACCAGAACGTCTTCGTGCTGGGGCAGGTCCTCAAGCCCGGCAACATGCCGGTGGGCAACGAGCGTCTGAGTCTGACCGATGCCCTGTCACGCGCCGGTGGCGTGGATGAGGACCGTGCCGACCCCTCCGGTGTCTTCGTGGTCCGGGAGAACGGCCCGGACGCTGACAAGCTCGCCACCGTCTATGTGCTCGATATCTCCGATGCCACCTCGCTGATGCTGGGGGCACGCTTCCCGCTGCAGCCCAGGGATGTGGTCTATGTCACCGCGGCGCCGGTCAGCCGTTGGAACCGCGTGCTGAGTCAGTTGCTGCCGTCGGTCACCAGTACCGGGGCCTTCGTCTCGGTCATCGACGACATCGAGGGAGATTGAGGTCCATGAATCAGTTCACTTCTCCCATGCCGCCATCTTCCGGTGACGCTGGCCGGGACGCGACGCTTCGCCTGGACTTCAGCACTCTGCTGGCACTGCTCTGGCATCGTCGCTGGTGGTTGATCGCCAGCACCGTGCTGTTGACGCTGATCGGCATCTATGTGGTCGGCAGCCAGCAGCGCATCTATCTGGCTGACTCGCTGATCCAGATCGAGGACAAGGGCGGCAGCGCCAGCCTGCTGGGCACGCTGACGGGTCAGTCCGGAGGCCCCGAGGAGGGCAGTACCAGTGACGAGCTGGAGATCCTGGCCTCGCGGCTGGTGCTCGGGCAGGCCGTGGCGCGTGAGCGTCTCAACATCGTCGTCACACCGGTGCGCTACCCCGTCATCGGCGACTGGCTGTCCCATCGCGGAATGCGTCTGCCGGAGAGTCTCGGCGGCAATGAATATGCCTGGGGGGATGACGTCCTGAAGGTCACCACGCTGGAGCTTGGCGGCCAGTGGCAGGGACAGACGCTGACCCTGGAAGTGGTCGATGAGCAGCACTATCGCCTGCTGGACGCCGAGGGCAACCTGCTGATGCATGGCACGGTGGGCGAGAATGCACTGTCCGGTGACATCAAGGTCTTCGTCCAGCGCATGGAGGCCAGCCCCGGGGCGCGCTTCGCGCTGACCAGCATCTCGGACCTCAGTGCCATCAACTCCATCAAGTCGCGTTTCACCGCCGAGCGCAACGGCAGCGATACCGGCGTGGTGACCCTGAGTCTGTCCGGCAGCGACCAGCAGGCCATCGTCAGCACCCTGGACACCATCACCGACGTCTTCCTGCAGCAGAACATCGAGCGCGAATCCGCCGAGGCCGACAATCAGCTGGGCTTTTTGGGTGACCAGATCCCGACGCTGCGCGGCCAGCTCGATGAGGCGGAATCCGCCCTCAACGACTATCGCCGCCGCCGCGATTCCGTGGACCTGACCGCCGAGAGCCAGCAGGTGATGGAGAACCTGGTGGGGCTGGACAACCAGCTGACCGAGATCAAGCTGCGACTGGCGGAGCTGTCGCGTGCCTACACCCATGAGCACCCGGCCTATCGGGCACTGGTGGCGCGTCGTGACTCCCTCAATCAGGAAAAGGCGCGGGTCCAGAAGCAGGCGGAACAGCTGCCGGCGGCACAGCGCGAAGCGCTCAATCTGAACCGCAACGTCAATGTCAGCCAGGAAATCTACGTCGCGCTGCTCAACAAGCGCGAAGAAGTGCGCCTCAAGAAGGCCGGTACGGTCGGCAACGTGCGGATTCTGGATCCCGCCGTCCTGCAGCCTGGCCCCATCTCGCCGAGAACCTCGCTGATGATGGTGGTCTTCGCGATGGCCGGTTTCCTGCTGGGCGTGCTGGGCATCCTGCTGCGGCATTCCATGCGCAAGGGCATCGACAGCGCCGAACAGATCGAGTCCCTGGACCTGCCGGTCTACGCCACCATCCCGCTCTCGCCGCTGCAGCAGGGCATGATGCGTCGCGTGCGCCTCAAGGGCGAGAAGTCCGGGCGCGAGATCTATCAGGGCGTGCTGGCGACCTCGCAGCCTTCCGACATCAGCATCGAGGCGCTGCGCAGCCTGCGCACCAGCCTGCACTTCGCGCTGCTGGACAATCAGCGCAAGTCGGTGATGTTCACCGGCCCGAGTCCGGGCATCGGCAAGAGCTTCGTGAGCCTCAACCTGGCCGCGGTGAGCGCCGAGGCCGGCCAGCGCGTGCTGCTGATCGATGCCGACATGCGGCGCGGACATCTTCACCACGCCTTCCAGCGCACCTCCGAGCAGGGCGGCCTCTCGGATGTCCTCAGCGGCGCAAATCCTCTGGAAGAGGTCATCTATCACACGCGCATCGACAACCTGGACTTCCTGGGCCGTGGGGTGGCGCCACCGAATCCGTCCGAGCTCCTGATGCAGGAAAACTTTGCCCAGTTGCTGGAGCAGCTGGGAGAGCGCTATGACCTGATCATCATCGATACCCCGCCGGTACTCGCCGTCACCGAGGCGCTGATCATCGGGCGCCATGTCGGTGCGAGCCTGATGGTGGCGCGCTTCGGCATGAACCAGGTGCGTGAGCTGGAACATGCTCGCAAGAAGCTCGAGAACAACGGCATCCACGTCAAGGGCGCGATCTTGAATGCCATCGAGCAGCAGGCCGGGGATAAGCAGCACTACGGGTATTACAACTACAGCTATACCTGAAGCCGTGTTGCGGCACGGCTCTCATGACGCTTGAATCACGGAGGAGATGGCACGATGAGCGGTTTACCCTTATCGATGGAGCACCAGCGTCGTTACTCGCATCATTACGAGCGCTTGATCGCCAGCAAACGCCTGCAGCTGGTCTTCGGCATGCTGGTGGTGGTGATCGCGCCGGCACTCTACCAGGCGGGGCTCAACGAGCTGGTACCCGGTGACCACGGCTGGTGGCTGACCAGCGATGCCCAATGGCACGCCATGATCGGCACGGGGGTGGCCTATACGCTGTCCATCACCGCCGTCAATCGTCTGTCGCGCCTGCCGGGGACCCGCTCCTACCTCTACGTGGTACCCACCATCGTCATCTGCTATCTGATGCTGATGCTGGCGCTGGGGGTCTTCGATCTCGACTACTCGCGTCATCAGGTCGGCCTGTCCTTCCTGCTCGCCGTGAGCCTGTGCACGGCCTACTACTACATCGACACCCATGTCCGGCGCATGCGCTTTGCCGTGGTGCCGTTCGGCAAGGCGCCGGCGCTGTGTCAGCGTCGCGAGGTCGAGTGGCTGACGCTCAAGGGGCCGGACCTCGTGGGCATGCGGCGCATCGATGGCGTGGTGGCAGACCTGCGTGCCGAGATGCCCCGTGAGTGGGAGAGCTTCCTCGCTGACTGCACCATCCACCGCATTCCCGTCTATCACGCCACCCAGGCCCACGAGATGATCACCGGCCGCGTGCTGCTCGATCACCTCTATGCCAATGAATTCGGCTCGCTGATGCCGCGTGAGGATTACGAGGTCATCAAGCGCTGGATGGACTTCAGCGTGGCGCTGGTGCTGCTGCCGCTGCTGGCACCGGTGATGCTGCTGACCGCGCTGGCCATCCGACTGGACAGCCCGGGCCCCGTGGTCTTCCGTCAGCCACGCATGGGCTTTCATTGCCGTCCCTTCACCGTCTACAAGTTTCGCAGCATGTATGACGGCATGAAGGGGGCCGGCTTCACCCAGGAAGGCAGTGACCCGCGCATCACCCGGGTCGGGCGCTTCATCCGCAAGTGCCGTCTCGATGAACTCCCGCAGCTGTTCAACGTGCTCAAGGGTGACATGAGCCTGATCGGGCCGCGTCCGGAATCGATGAATCTGGCGGACTGGTATCGCAAGGATGTGCCGTTCTTCCATTACCGCCATGTGGTACGCCCGGGCATCACCGGCTGGGCGCAGGTCGAGCAGGGCTATGCCGCGGAAGTCGAGGGCATGATCCGCAAGCTTGAATACGACTTCTTCTACATCAAGCACTTTTCCTTCTGGCTGGATCTGCTGGTGGTGATTCGCACCATCCGGATCGTGATCAGCGGGAACGGGTCGCGCTAGCCGACCCTCCTTCCTCCGGTTACCCCTGGCACTCGCGACCTGACAGGGGCCCATGAGCTACCACCCATTGTCTGATGCACGAAAGGAGTCGAGATCATGATCACGGTGACGCGCCCCTATTTTCCCGAGCGGAAGAATTTCGATCGTTATGTGGATGCCATCTTCCAGAGCCGCTGGTTGACCAATCATGGCCCGCTGGAGCAGGAGCTGACCCGGCGCCTGGAGACCTATCTGGGCGTCAAGCATCTGCTGCTGGTCAGCAATGGCACCCTGGCACTGCAGGTGGCCTATCGCGCGCTGGGGATCAACAACGTGGTCGGGCAGCGCGAACCCGCCGAGGTCATCACGACTCCCTTCACCTTCATCGCCACGGCCAGCAGCCTGAAGTGGGAAGGGATGCAGCCGGTCTTCGCGGACATCGATCCTGCCACCCTGTGCCTGGACCCCGCACAGGTCGAGGCAGCCATCACGCCGCGTACCCGCGCCATCGTGCCGGTGCACGTGTTCGGCAACGCCTGTGACGTGGAAGCCATCGATGCGCTGGGGGAAGAGCACGACCTCAAGGTCATCTATGACGGCGCCCATGCCTTCGGCGCGACCTACCGTGGCAACAGCCTGCTGTCGTACGGGGATGCCAGCACCCTGAGCTTCCATGCCACCAAGCTGTTCCACAGCATCGAGGGCGGCGCGATCATCTTCAAGCGCAAGGAAGACCTGGAGCGTGCCCGCAAGATGATCAACTTCGGCATCACCGGCCCCGAGTGCATCGAGGAGCTGGGCATCAATGCCAAGATGAACGAGTTCCAGGCCGCCATGGGGCTGTGCGTGCTCGACGAGATCGAGGGCAACCTCGAGAGCCGCGCGCTGGTCTGGCATGCCTATGCCCAGGCGTTTCAGGGCAACGTGCAGCTTCAGGCACGTCAGCCGGGCGTCAGCCTCAACTACGCCTATTTCCCGATCATTCTGGAAAGCGAAAGTGTCCTGCTGGAGGTGATGCAGCGTCTGGAGCGGGAAGGCTACCAGCCGCGGCGCTATTTCTGCCCGTCGCTGGAGTCACTGGCATTTCTGGGGCGACCGGCGGCAGACCTGCAGGACGCGGACTTCCAGCAGCCCGAGATCGTGCATTCCAGAGACATCGCCAGCCGTATCCTGTGTCTGCCGTTGTTCTCGGGACTTCAGGTCAGCGAGATTCTCGCCGCGGTGCGCGTCATCGTCGATCGGCATCAGAAGGCAGCCTGAACGATGAACATCGCGATCATGCAACCCTATCTGTTGCCGCATCTGGGCTACTTCCAGCTGATGCACGCCTGTGACGAATTCCTCATCTATGACGACGTCGCCTACATCCCGCGTGGCTACATCAACCGCAACAGCGTGCTGCTGGGCGGCAAGGCCCATCGCTTCACGCTGTCGGTGCCGGATGCCTCACCCAATCGGCGCATCAGCGAGCTGTCGTTCGCGCCGACCCCCCAGTCACTGTTGACCACTCTGCACCATGCCTATGCCAAGGCGCCGCATTACGCAGAGGTCATGCCGCTGCTGCAGACGATTCTCATGCATGAGGATCGCCGCATCGGGGCACTGTGCCAGTTCAGCTTCGAGACGATCTGCCGCTATCTGGGGCTCGAGTGTCGCTTCGCGCTGACCAGCGAGATGGATTACGAGCGCAGCCAGTCGGCGCAGGACCGTCTCATTGAACTTTCCCGCCAGCGCGGCGGGCGCGGCTACGTCAACAGTATCGGCGGGCGCAAGCTCTACCGGGGGGAGGCCTTCGAGCAGGCAGGGCTGCGTCTGTCCTTTCTCTCCAGCCATCCGCGTGATTACCGCCAGGCAGCGCCCGGCGCGCGTGAGGGCGAGTTCGTCGGCAGTCTCTCGATCATCGATGTGCTGATGTGGTGCTCACCCGCTGACGTCGTCTCGCGGCTGGCGGAGTACACCCTGCTGTCGGGAGATGCACCCTGGGGGCCCGCCGCTGAGGGCATGGATCAGCTCTGGCAGCCGTCGCTTGCAGAGCCTGCTTCGCGCCCGCGCGCCTCTTCACGAGAAGCAGCCGGAGGCGTCGCCGCGTGTCACTGACCCACAAGACGACCATCGGCATCCTGTGGAATTTCATGGATCAGCTGTTGCGCCGTGGCATGGCCAGCATCGTCACCTTGCTGCTGGCCCGTCTGCTGCTGCCGGAAGACTTCGGGCTGCTGGCCATGGTGCTGGTCTTTCTGACCATCGCCTCGGCCATGATGGATTCGGGCCTGCAGCAGGCCATCCTGCGTCTGCCGACTCTCGGCCCGCGTGATGCCAGCACCGCCTTCTTCAGCAACATCGGCTTCGGGGTGGTGGCCTATGTGCTGCTGTATCTCAGCGCTCCGTTGATTGCCGATTTCTACGCTGAACCACGGCTTGTCGTGCTGGTGCGTATCGGCGGGCTGGTGGTGTTGATCAACGCCTTCGAGGTGATCCAGGGCGCGATGCTCAACCGGGCACTGGATTTTCGCACCCGCATGAAGGCCGGCATCCCCGGCAGCGTGATCTCGGGCAGCGTCGCGGTGTTGCTGGGCTGGCTGGGCTTCGGGGTCTGGGCGCTGGTGGGCCAGATGCTGACGGCGGCCTTCGTGACCACGGCACTGATGTGGTGGTGGGGCAGCTGGCGTCCGCACCTGACCTTCGACATGGACGCCTTCAAGGCCATGTTCAGCTTCGGCTACAAGATGTTCCTGTCGCGCATGCTGGACGTGGTGTTCGTCAATCTCTACGTGCTGGTGATCGCCAAGCTGTTCGCGGCCTCGGTGGCGGGGCTGTTCTTCTTTGCCGATCGCCTCAAGGAGCTGGTGCTCAATCAACTGGTCGCCGCGATCCAGAACGTGACCTTCCCGGCCCTGGCCAGCATCCAGCATGACCCGGTGCGGCTGAAGGATGCCTATCGACGCATTCTGCAGCTGATGGTCTATCTGCTGTTCCCCGGGGTGCTGCTGATGGCGGCGCTGGCCCGTCCGCTGTTCGAGGCACTGTTCCCCGACCGCTGGCTGGACGCCGTGCCCTATCTGCAGTTGATGTGCATCGCCGCCGTCATGTATCCGCTCAGTTCGCTCAACCTCAATGTGCTCAAGGTCAAGGGGCGCTCGGACCTGTTCCTGGGGCTTGAGGTGATCAAGAAGCTGCTGATCTGCGTGGTGCTGGCGCTCACCTGGCAACACGGCGTGATCGCGATCCTGATCGGTCAGATCGTGGTGGCAGTGCTGTCCTACATCCCCAATGCGTGGTTCTCGCGAACGCTGATCGATTACAGCATCCGCGAGCAGTGCGTCGACTTCCTGCCGAGCCTGATGCTGTCATCGGTCATCGCGCTTTGCTGCTGGCTGGCGGTGGAGCATCTGGCGGCATCGCCAGACTGGTCTCCGTGGGCGGCGCTGCTGGGACTGGGATGTCTCTCCGGCGCAAGTTACCTGTTGCTCTCTTGCCTGCTGCGCTTTCCGGCCTGGCAGTCGGGTGTTGGTCTGATACGAGATCGTCTTTCACAACGGAAAGTGGAGAATCTTCATGCTAGCTGAATTGAGCTATTCCCAGGCGCAGGGTACCCCGGTCACGGGGGGCACCCTCGAGGAAGGGCCGATTCCGGTTCCCCCGGCACCGGCGGATGAAGCCACCATCATGGCGGACTGGGAGGGGAATCTCTCCACGCCGCGTGTCTCGGTGATGTGCTTCGCCTTCAATCACGGCGACTACATCGCGATGGCTCTGGATGGTTTTCTGATGCAGCGCACGCGGTTTCCCTTCGAGATCGTGGTGCATGATGATGCCTCCACCGACGGCACGCGCGAGATCATCGAGGAGTATGCCGCGCGTTACCCCTCCATCATCCGGCCGATCCTGCAGGACGTGAACCAGTACTCGCAGCACGTGTGGCCCATCACCTTCTGCATGCCGGTGATGCGCGGCGACATCATCGCCTACTGCGAAGGGGATGATTACTGGGTCAAGGCCGACAAGCTGGCGCGTCAGGTGGCGCTGTTCGATGCCAACCCGCGTGCCACCGTGTGCTTCCACCCGGCCATCGAGTATGACGAGCATCGCGATGAGCATTCGATCATCTGCCGCTATGCCGACAGCGTCGCGCGTCTCTCCCCCGAGGCCATCATCGGGCTGCGGGGCGGCTCCATTCCGTCACCGGCGCTGACCTTCCGCCGCGTGGAGTCGCATGTGGACGCCATGCTGGAATCCTACCGTGGTGCGCCGATCATGGACTTCTTCCTGCAGGCCTACATGGCGCTGCTGGGTGAGACGCTCTATTACGAGGATGCCGCCTGCGTCTATCGTCGCAACGCCAAGGGCTCCTGGACCTCCCAGCAGCAGGATCATGAGGTCGAGCAGCGCTACCAGCGCGACATGCTGGCCGCCATCGACACCTTCTATGGCGCCACGCGCACGCTGCCGGAAGCCGACACCCTGTATATCCCGCTCTATCACTATTTCAAGCAGTACGTGATGGCGCCCGGCACCACCCAGCAGCGCCTCGCCAACTTCCGCCGCGGGCTGGGCTATCTGCACCACATGCAGCGCAACAAGGTGCTGTCGCTGGTCCGCCGCGACATGTTCGCCAAGCTGACGCGTCGCAAGGCTGCCACGCCCGGGCAGGCGAAGGACACGGAGGCAGCGGCATGAACTATCGCAGCTACGGCGATCTGGGCCGTGACATCGCCAGTCAGATGTCACGCCTGCAGGCAGGGGACTTCGACCTGATCGTCGGCATTCCGCGCAGTGGCATGGTGCCGGCCTACATGATCAGCGCGATGCTCAATCGCGCCTGTACCGATCTCGATACCTTCCTGGCGGATGGCGTGCCCGGCAAGGGCATCACGCGCAAGTTGCGCGAGTCCACCGCCGGCGAGGTGTCCGAGGAAGGCACACGTTCCGCCTGGGCCTATCGTTGCGTGCTGCTGGTGGATGACAGCCTCAACAGCGGTGCCTCGCTCAAGGCCTCCCTGGCGCGCATCCCGGCGGATTGCCCCTGCGAGATCATGACCTGCGTGATCTACGCCAACCCCGGGGTCACCAATGAAGTGGATCTGGCGCTCGTCGAGCTCGAACACCCGCGCGCCTTCCAGTGGAACCTCTTCCACCATCCGGCACTGGAGGATGCCTGCGTGGATATCGATGGCGTGCTGTGTCTCGATCCTTCTCCCGAAGACAACGATGACGGCCCGCGCTATCGCAGATTCCTGCTCGAGGCGACCCCGCTGCATCTGCCCACCTACCGGGTGCACTCGCTGGTCACCAACCGTCTCGAGAAGTACCGCCCCGAGACGGAGGCCTGGCTTGCGCGCCATGGCGTGACCTATGAGCGACTGATCATGCTGGATCTGCCGAGCAAGGAAGCGCGACTGAAACTGGGCTGTCATGCCAGCCACAAGGCCGGCTATTACCGCGAGTCGGGCTGTCGGCTGTTCATCGAGAGTGAAGTGGGGCAGGCCAGCAGCATCGCGCAGATGACCGGCAAGCCGGTCTACTGCGTGGATGCCCAGCAGATGGTCAACCCCGAATGGCTGGCCATGCTGAAGTTGCAGCGTGGCAAGTGGATGACACGCCAATGCAAGCGTGGCATCCGCCGGGTGATGAAGCTGCTGCCGGCTTCCTGGGAGCGTCAGGCACGGGGCGTCTTCCAGCGAGTGGCATGAACCTCGCGCGGACACCCCCTCGGGGGTGTCCATCCACTGCAAAGGAATCGTTATGAAAACGCACAGGATGGCGCTATTCGTCTCGGCCGGCTCCGATCATGGCGAGACTCGTCAGATGCTGGCGCTGGCCGCGGGTCTGACCCGCCTGGGACACGAGGTGGATGTGGTACTGCCGCATGCCGAGGAAGACGTCGTCACGTCGCTGGCGCATGGCGTGCGTCTGGTGGAGCTTGGCAGGCAGGGGCCGTTGGCCCTGTCATTGGCGCTGACGCGCTACCTGGCGCGCCACAAGCCCTGTGTGCTGATGTCCAGCGGTCTGGAAGCCAACCTGACGGCGCTCAAGGCGGCGCGCCTCAATCGGCGGCGCGTGCCGGTGGTCATCCACCACGTCGCGGCGCTGGCGCAGGAGCTGGCAGCGGCGGGGAATCGTCGCGACGCGTCAAGACGTGCGATGGCGCTCAAGTATCCGCAGGCGGCATTGGTGATCGGGGCCAGCGAAGCGATCACTCAGGCACTGGCCAGCGAGGCAGGCATCCCGCAGGCGAATACCGCGCAACTGGATCTCGCGCCACAGCGCATCGGTGGCGCGGCGCACGCCGGGGAATCGTCTGCGGAGCTGGAAGAAGGGCCCTTGATGCGGTGTCTGTGGCTCTTGATGCAGGCGGCAGGCATGAACACGCAAGAGCTGGAAGACAGCCCGTCAGTCGCGTCCGCGACTCCCGCACGCGTGCAGGGACGGGACACGCAGACCGTGCCGGTCACCGCGTTTGCGGGTGACAGGGCATCGGCGACGTATCGCGTCACGGCCAATGCCGGCCTGTCTGCTACACACACCGACGTCAGGGACTGAGCCGTTTCATGGAAGCCATACTGCTCGACCTGCCCAATCTGCTCGTCTGTCTGGTACTGGTGATGGTGGGCTTCGTGCGCGGGTGGGTGACCCGCAACGTCGCGATCATCCTGAGTCTGAGCAGCCTGGTGCCTTACTTGCTCAACAATGTGCTGTTCTCGCCGGAATACATGCCGGACCAGTTCCGTTACTGGGAGCAGGTACTGGCCATGCGCAGCATGGACTGGGACTCGATGGATCACTCGCTGACCGTCTCGTTCTCCTCGAGCCTGCTGGCCCTGCTGCCATTGCCGCTGGTGGAGACGATTTCCAGTCTGGGATTCTTCAACAAGTTTCTCTACATCGGCGGGCTGATGGTCATGCTGCGCCGCGGGATCATCTCGCATGCGGTGCTGCTGTTCCTGCTCTGCTACCCGAGTCTGGTGCTCTACAGCTCGCTGAGTCTGCGCGACACCCTGGTGACGGGCTTCATGCTGGCCAGCTTCCTGCTGGCCATCGAACGGCGACCGGGCTGGGCACTGCTGATGCTGATGCCGCTGTGGCTGATCAAGTTCCAGAACATGCTGATCATGCTGGTGTTCCTCGGCGTCTACGTGGTCTACGACGTCAGCCGCCGTGGCCTTTCCACCAAGCGCTTCTGCTGGTTGCTGGTCGGTCTGGTCGCCAGCGTACTGATCATCTATCCGCTGGCGGTGGACCAGATCAACTTCTTCCGCGCGGCCATGTACATCGAGGATGGCGGCAAGAAGGAGGATGTCGAGATCATCCAGGGCTTCGGCGACTTCGTGGTCACGGGCATCCAGGGGGCGCTGTACTTCCTGATCAAACCGCTGCCCTGGGAGGCGGCCAACCCGCTGCAGCTGATCCAGGCCGGCGAGAATCTGCTGGTGGTGGTCTTCCTCGTCTGGCTGACCCTGCAATGCTGGCAGGTCCAGCGCGAGAAGACGCTCTTCTGGCTGCTGTACCTGATCGGCGCCTTCACCATCTATGGACTGGTGGTCTTCAACTACGGGACGGCAGTGCGCTACCGCTTCCCGTTCCTGGTCATCTACGTGGTCTGCATGGCCTACGACACCGGGCTGATTCGCCGCTGGCAGCAGGAACGCCGCCCGGCCTTGCTCGACTGACGCCTCGCGCTGATCGCCTGCCCGCACACTTCCCGCCGCTCCTGTGGCTGGCAGATCACCGGGCAGGCGATCCGTGCCCCTCGCTTGTTCCTCTGCATCACATGCCAAGGATAGCCACATGCCGACATCAGATTCCCGGCCCGCCACGGTGGTGCTGGTCTCCAACTCGTCCTTCTTCCTCTACAACTTCCATCGCGGTGTCATCGAGGGCCTGCGCGACACGGGCTATCGCGTGGTGTGTCTCGCTCCCACCGATGCACACAGTGCGCGCCTGGTCGATGAGCTCAAGGTCGAGCATCGGCCGCTGGGGATGGAAGGCAAGGGCACGTCACTCGTGGGTGAGGGCAAGAGCCTGATGGCGCTGTTGATGACGCTGCTCAAGCTCAGGCCACGCTATGTCCTCAACTTCACCATCAAGGCCAATATCTACTCGGGGCTTGCCTGTCGCCTGCTCAACATCCCCTACACCAACAACGTCTCGGGACTGGGCACCGCCTTCCTCCACGACAGCTGGCTGTTCCGCCGGGTACGGGCGCTGTACGGCATCGCCAATCGCGGCGCACGCTGCGTGTTCTTCGAGAACCGGGATGACCAGGCGCTGTTCCTGCGCATGGGGCTGCAGAAGTCGACACCTTCCGTGGTGCTGCCCGGTGCGGGGATCGACCCTGAACGCTTCGCCTTCACCGAACAGCCCCAGAGCCCGCCGCTGACCTTCGTGATGGTCGCGCGGCTCATCGCCGACAAGGGCGTGCGGGAATACGTGGCAGCGGCGGAACGCCTGCATGAGCGCTATCCCCAGGCACGCTTCTGGCTGATCGGGCCATCGGGCATCAGCAACCGCACCGCGATCAGTGACGAGGAAATCGCCCAGTGGCGTGCGCGGGGCGTGCTGCATTATCTGGGGGAACAGCGTGATGTCAGGCCGTTCCTGGCCGAGTCCAACATCCTGGTGCTGCCGTCCTACCGAGAAGGCATGCCGCGTACGGTACTCGAAGCGGCCTCGATGGGACGTCCCGCCATCGTCAGCGACGTGCCCGGCTGTCGCAGCTCGGTGCTGCCGGGGGCCACTGGCTGGCTGTGCGAGGCCGGCAGCATCGACTCTCTCGAGCAGCACATGCAGGCCTGCCTGGAAATGCCCCGCGAGGCCCTGGAGGCGGCGGGGCTGGCCTCACGGGAGCGTATCGAGCGCGAGTTCGATCAGGCCATCGTGGTACGGGCCTATCTCGGGTGCATGCAGCACACCCTGGCGCCGGAAATCGGACGGGGACGCGGCGCGATGTCACCGGCCTGAGCGGCGAAAGCATGACGGATTTGCTGCTATGCAGTGCGGCGAATATCGGAAACGGCGTGCGCGCGAGAGGCGCATAATGGACAGACCACGTTACCTGTCAGGCCGTCATCCTTCTGGTGCCTGCGCCGCCGTTACCTTCACGTCGTCATCGCCTTGTCGTTACCACGCCCACACGGCGCGAGCCCGCGGTGTCAGTCTGCCGAGTAGAGGGCAGCGCATGATGGCGATTGCGCCATTTGACTGTCCTGCCAGTTGCCATGCACGTAATGGAAGCATCTCGGGGTCGTGCCCGGGATATCTGAGAATACATGGAGTAGAGAGTCATCATGCGTGGATATCGTTTCTGCACCCAATGTGGCGGTGCCAGCGTGCACCGTATCAAGCGCCACTGGTGGCAGCGGCTGATCGGGCTGCCGCCTCGCTATCATTGCGAGGACTGTGGCGTGATTGACCAGGTCTCCGACAGGGAGCATCACCCAGCTCTGCATGATGCGAAGCCGGGCGGTAGAGCCTCCTCCTGAGCGACGCATGATGTCTGGTGACACCGCGATCGTGGGCAGAGCTCGCGATTGTCAGGCGAGACAGCGCGATGGCCATGCGTGATCGACCCTCGCCAGAGCACCCGGATATGGCTTCTCGCCAGAGCCCCTCGAACTGGCTTACGAGCTAGCCTTTCGAAATGGCTCACTCGATATCGTCCACTCGAAATAGCCCTTCAAAATAGACCCCGCCATCGACACTCGTCGGTGGCGGGTTTTTTCTGCGCCGGAGATTGTCATGTCTGGTGCACCGCGCCCCTGGCTGCGCCTGCCGGACACGGCTCTCCTGCGTGAATTTCCCTGCACGGAGCGCATGAGAAATGAAGATCCTGTTCATCGTCGGCAATCTTTCCAGTGACGGCGGTACGGAACGCGTGACCTGCGAGATCGCCAGTGGACTGGCACGCGCGGGACATGATGTCACCATCGCCAGCCTGTTCGGTCCCGCGACCACCTCCTTTCATCTCGATGACGCTGTCATGACCAGTGAGCTCAAGCTCAAGGAAGCGCGCGGTGGCGTGCGCCGCTTCATGGGCATCAGTTCGGGTCTGCTTGCCAAGGTGCGCCGCCATCAGGCGGGTGCCGTGATTCTGGTGGACTCCATCCTGTTCGCCTTCTGTGCGTCATGGGCACCTTTCGTGCGTTCGCGACTGGTGTGCTGGGAGCACTTCAATCTCGGCACGCATCATGGCTCGCACCTGCGCACGGTGGGGCGCTCGACCGCGGTGCGTCTGGCGGATGCCATCGTGGTGCTGACCGAGCGGGACGCCACGGCGTGGCGTGCACGCTATGGCTTCACCGACAAGGTGCAGGCGATCTGGAATCCGGTGCCGCGCATCCCCCAGGAGAATGCGCCGACTCAGGCATCGCGCACCGTGCTGGCCGTCGGCCGCCTCACCGAGCAGAAGGGGTTTGATGTCCTGCTGGAGGCCTGGGCCAGGGTCGCCCGTCAACATCCGGACTGGCGACTGCGCATCGTCGGCTGGGGAGAGGATGAGAACGCCCTCAAGGCCCAGGCCTGGACGCTGGGACTGAGCGAGAGCGTGGTCTTCGTCGGTCGCACCTCCCGGGTGGAAGAGGAGTATCAGCGGGCGGCGCTGTTCGCGATGAGTTCGCGCTGGGAGGGATTGCCGATGACGTTGCTGGAGGCGCAGTCCTTCGGTCTTCCCGTGGTCTCCACCAACTGCGAGACCGGCCCGGCGGAGATCCTTCAGGGCGGCAGTGGCGTGCTGGTGGATGTGGAAGATGCTGCGGCACTGGCGCGTGAGCTCTGCCTGCTGATCGAGGACGCGCCGCGGCGCCAGCAGATGTCCCTGCTGGCGCGCGAGAACGCGGCACGCTTCGATGCCGACGTCCTGTGTGACGAGTGGCAGCAGCTGCTGGCGCGCATGCTGCCCGGGCAGCGGGTGCTGGACAAGGCATCCTGAGGCTCGGCCTCGAATGCCTCGCGCAATATCAGAAACGTGCCGGGGAGCAGGGTGCCAGCCAGTCAGGTAAGCCTTCGGCTAAACACTCGCTGACAAGTCGCCCGGTCACGCCCGCCAGGGTCACGCCGATATGCTGGTGGCCATAGGCATGGATCACGCGCGGCTCGTTGGGTGACGGGCCGATCACCGGCACGGAGTCCGGCAGGGTGGGGCGAAAGCCCAGCCAGCGCCGGGCTACTGGAGCATCCAGTCCCAGCACCCTGCGCACTCGGGTTTCCAGATAGTCGAAGCGGGCCGGGTTGGCGGGCCCCGCAAGCGAACTCAACTCCACGGTGCCTGCCACTCGCAGACGCGGCCCTTCGGCGCCTCGCAGAGGCGTCATGTAGAAGGCGCTCTCCACCGGACAGGTCGGGCGGTTGAGCGGCGAGTGCTCGAGATCGAATTCGATGTGGTAGCCACGCTCGGTATCCAACGGAATCCTGTCGCCGATCTGGCGGGCGAGATGTGCCGACCAGGCCCCGGCTGCCAGTACCACGCGGTCCGCCATCAGCCGTCTGCCGTCGGCGTACTCCAGCAGCATGCCGGAGGCCTGAGAGCTCAGGCGGGTGACCTCGGCGGTGACGAGTCGGCCCTCCTCACGCAGCGGAGCGGCCAGGGTATCGATGAACACCTGCGGGTCATCCAGATGACAGGAGGAGGGGAACAGCACGCCGCCGGCGGTATGGCCTGCCATGGCGGGTTCCAGCGCGATCAGCTCGTCCGCTGTCAGTACCTGCTGCTGGATGCCGAGCTGGTCACGCAGCCGGATATCGCCCTGTGCGGCCTGCAGGTTCTCGGCCTTGCCGTAGGCATACAGACAGCCCTTGCGCTGGATCATCCCGGCCGCCGCCGGGGCAGCGTCCAGCAGCGGCTGATAGTCCTCATAGGTGTGACTGAGCAGACGCGCCAGCATCTCGCTGTTGGCTCGAAAGCGCGTGGCGTTGCACTGACCCATGAAGCGCATCAACCACGGCGAGAGCCTCGGCAGGCACTTCCAGTCGATGACGAAGGGGGAGTCAGGTGACAGCAGCAGCGAGGGCATGCTGCGCCAGATCTCGGGGCGAGCGATGGGCAGGCAGCCATAATCCGCGAGGGTACTGGCATTGCCGAAGGAGGTGCCGCTGGCGATGCCCTCGCGCTCGATCATCGTCACCTCGTGGCCGCTGCGCCGCAGCCACAGGGCGCAGGCGACACCGACGGCGCCCGCGCCGACCACGGCCACTTCCGTGTGTTCGCTATCACTCATCGAATGCTCACCATGTTGTCTTGTCGTTGTTGTCGGGATGCTTGCGCCGCAATGCATCGCGCCCCGGAGTCAGCCGGGGCGCAGAGTGTGACAACCCGAGCATGCCTCGCAGGGGAAATCTCGGCAAGGGCGTCATGCGTCTCGGCAGCGTGTCCGCCAGGGCGATGGGCGCCAGGCGATGAGCGACTTGCGGCGAGCGGTTCAGGAGCCGTTCGGCTCCTCGAAGGGCAGCGGGATGTCATCGCCACGCCGCACGGCGAACACGTTCAGCGTCATCGCCACCAGGGCGTAGTAACCCAGTATGCCAACCAGTTCGACCACGACCGTCTCGCCGAACATCGCGACGGCCTCGGCATACAGCGCATCATCGATGCGTCGCTCGGCGTAGAGCGCGCGGGTGACGCGATAGATCAGCCGCTCATCATCGCGGTCGAACTCAGGCTCCCGCTCCTCGCGCAGTGCCGTGATGACATCCGGCGAGAGACCGGCCTGCTCGGCGATCGGCGCGTGGATCTGCCATTCCGCCTGGGACTTCCACCACACCGCCGTGGTGAGAATCGCCAGCTCGCTCAGGCGCAGCTCAAGGCCGGTGGCGTAGCGGCAGAAGGCGCCGAGGCGCTGGGCGTGATTGGCAAGCTCCGGACTGTGGACCCAGGCCAGAAACGGGCCGTCGAGGTTGCCGCGCGGGCCGCTGAGAATCTCGGCGATCACCTCACGTTGGGCTGCGCTCATGCTGGCCTCATCCAGTTCGGTCAGGCGCGATGTGATCGCCATGAAAGTCACTCCATTCAAATCCATTCAAAGATCGTGGGTAGTCAATGCGCCTGCAGCTGAGCCGTCACAGGCTGGCCAGGGTGGTGTCGATGGCACGCCCCAGCCTGTCGGTGATCTCGTCCAGATGCGACTCCTGCAGAATAAACGGCGGTGCCAGCAGGATGTGATCGCCCTGGCGGCCATCCAGGGTGCCGCCCATCGGGTAGCACATCAGGCCTTCGGCCATGGCGGCCTTCTTGAGGCGTGCGTGCAGCTTGAGGGCAGGGTCGAAGGGGCGCTTGCTGTCGCGATCCGTCACCAGCTCCAGCCCCTGGAAGAGGCCGCGACCACGGATGTTGCCGATGTGCGGGTGGTCCGCGAAGCGCTCGCCCAGGCGTGCTTGCAGTCCCTCGCCGAGGACGTTGACACGTGTGAGCAGCTCGCGGGACTCGATGGTCTGCTGGACCGCCAGCGCCGCGGCACAGGCGGTGGCATGGCCGATGTAGGTATGGCCGTGCTGGAAGAAACCGGAGCCATTGGCGATGGCATCACGAATGCGCTGGCTGACCAGGGTCGCGCCGATCGGTTGATAGCCGGCGCCCAGCCCCTTGGCGATGGTGATCAGGTCCGCCGTGACACCTTCCTGCTCGGCGGCGAACAGGCTGCCGGTGCGTCCCATGCCGCACATCACCTCGTCGAGAATCAGCAGCACGCCGTAGCGGTCACAGACCTCGCGGATGCGCGTGAAGTAGCCCGGCACCGCCGTGACGGCCCCCAGGGTGGCACCCACGACGGGTTCTGCCACGAAGGCCATCACGTTCTCACCGCCCAGCCGCAGGATTTCCGCCTCAAGCTCGGCGGCGAGACGCACGCCCATCGCCTCGGGCGTCTCGTCGGGTTGCTGGTCCCGATAGGCGTAGCAGGGGCTGACGTGACTGACGTTGATCAACAGCGGCTCGAACTGCTGGCGGCGCCAGGCGTTGCCGCCAGTGGCCAGCGCGCCCAGCGTATTGCCGTGATAGCTCTGACGCCGCGCGATCAGATGCTTGCGTTGGGGCTGGCCGATCTCGACGAAATATTGGCGGGCCAGCTTGAGCGCTGCCTCGACCGCTTCCGAGCCACCGGAGACGAAGTAGACGGAGTCGAGCCCTGCGGGGGCGCGCTCGATGAGGAAGTCGGCCAGCTGCTCCATCGGCTCGCTGGTGAAGAACGAGGTATGCGCGTAGGCCAGTCGGCTGACCTGATCCTTGATGGCCTGAGCTACCGCTTCATCGCTGTGGCCCAGGCATGAGACGGCAGCGCCACCGCTGGCATCCAGATAACGGCGACCCTCTCGGTCGACGATGTAGGGGCCATCGCCCTGCACGGCGGTGGGGTAGTCCTGATGGAGGTTGCGATGGAAGACGTGGCTCATAGGGGCTCCGTGGGGCGGGGGCGCGAAGGCGTAATGCAAATATGTAGTGCATTTGTCGTTTATGCAATCAATAATTGCATGTTGTCGCTTGTGCCTTCGGACTCGACCCGCCAGAGATGCTACCGTTGCCGCCATCTGTCCTGTCCCTTGCCAAGGAGGCATCCCATGCCCCCATCCTCCCGAGCCCCCGGGCCCGCATCCCCTGACTCGCCGCCGGAGACCCTGGAAGGGTTGAAGCAGCTGCTGGTGGCGATCGATCGTCGTGAGGTGGAGATCCGCCTCGGCGCGAGTTCCCGACGCGTGCTGGCCGTGCTGATCGAATCGCCGCAGCGCACGGCGGTATCTTCCATCAGCCAGCTGGCGGAGATGACCGGCGTGAATGCCTCGACCTTCTCGCGTCTGGCGCAGCGCCTGGGCTATGAGGGCTTCAGCCGGTTTCAGGCTGTCTTCCGTCAGGCCGTGACGGACGGCGAGCATTTCTACAGCGCCCAGGCGGCGCGACTCTCGTCACGTGATGCCGACAGTGGTGCCATAGCACAGCTGGCACGACTGGGGCGCCAGGAAAGCGCCAATATTCTCGGCATGTTGGAGAGGGTGGACGCCGCGGCCTTCGAGGCCGCCACCACCTTGCTGGCAGAAGCCCCGCGCGTGCGCCTGCATGGCATGCGCCAGTTCAATTCTCTGGCACTGTTCATGGCCTATGGACTTGGCATGCTGCGCCCGGACGTGGCGCCGCTGGATGCCAGTCGTCAGGGCGTGGCGGATGCGCTGGCCCAGCTGACGGCCGGCGACGTGCTGGTGGTGGCCAGTTGCTTCCCCTATACCCCAAGCGTGGTGGCCTGTGCCGAGGTCGCAGTGAAACGCGGAGTCGTGGTGATCGCGTTGACCGATTCGGCCAGCTCCCCGCTGGAGCCGCTGGCGCGCCACAGTTTCCATGTGCCCAATCACAGCCTCTTCTACAGCAACAGCATGAGCGCCTTCATGTTTCTCGCCGAAGGTCTGCTCAGCGAGGTGGCCAGCAAGCTGGGAGAGGCAGGCGTGGCCTCGCTCAAGCAGCGCGAGGCGATCATCACGGTGCTGGGAGGCGCACGTCGCTGATCTGGCGCCGATGCACTTGTCCCATCTCACGCGGCATGGCTGGGCGGGCGCACCAATTGGCAGCATCTGTCTGCTCGCCTCCGTTCGCGAATGACTGAAGGCGCGCCAATCTGGTGCGAGGGTGTCGCCGCGGTGATGCTCACTCTCGCCGTGCAGGCGTGTCAGTCATGAAGGCACGCCTTGCAGCGTGGGATCTGCAGGCATGTGCAGGACCAAAGAGGGACCTGAAGAAATTGGCGTGATTCCTGCAAAACGACTGAGATGAAATGACATCTGTCAGTGCAAGGAATCACCCATGAGTCGCGAATACCGTTACACCCTGGGCAGTCAGGTCCATCGCTTCGCCAGTCTGGCCGAGCTGATGGCCAAGGCGACCCCCGCCCGCTCCGGAGATCGCCTTGCTGGCGTGATCGCGGAAACCGCCGAGGAGCGAGTGATCGCTCAGCTGTGTCTGGCCGAATTGCCCCTCAAGACCTTCCTGAACGACGTGCTGATTCCCTACGAACAGGACGACATCACCCGCCTGATCATTGATGAGCATGATCCGGTAGCCTTCCTGCCGATCGCCCATCTCACCGTCGGCGACTTCCGCAACTGGCTGCTGAGTGACCTCGCGACGCCGGCGGTGCTGGCGCAGGTGCGTGCCGGCATCACCCCGGAAATGGCTGCGGCGGTCAGCAAGCTGATGCGCAATCAGGACCTGATTCTGGTCGCCAGGAAGTGCGAGGTGGTCACGGCCTTTCGCAATACCATCGGCAAGAGCGGCCATCTCTCCACACGTCTGCAGCCCAACCATCCTACCGATGATGTCACCGGCATCGCTGCCAGCATTCTCGATGGCCTGCTCTACGGCAACGGCGACGCCGTGATCGGCATCAATCCGGCCACCGACAACGTGGCCCAGAGCATCAAGCTGATGCGTCTGATGGATGAGGTGATCCAGAAATACGAAATCCCCACCCAGTCCTGCGTGCTCACCCACGTCACCAACACCATTGAATGCATCGAGCAGGGCGCCCCGGTGGATCTTGTCTTCCAGTCCATCGGCGGCACCCAGGCCACCAACGAGAGCTTCGGCGTCGAGCTTTCCGTGCTGGCGGAGGCGCAGCAGGCCGCGCTGTCACTCAAGCGCGGCACGGTGGGCGACAACGTGATGTATTTCGAGACCGGCCAGGGCAGTGCGTTGTCCGCCGATGCCCATCACGGCCTGGACCAGCAGACCTGCGAGGCGCGCGCCTATGCGGTGGCCCGCAAGTACTCGCCGTTGCTGGTGAACACCGTGGTCGGCTTCATCGGTCCCGAGTATCTGTTCAATGGCAAGGAGATCATCCGCGCGGGGCTTGAGGACCACTTCTGCGGCAAGCTGCTGGGCCTGCCGATGGGCTGCGACATCTGCTACACCAATCATGCCGATGCCGACCAGAACGACATGGATACCCTGCTGACGCTGCTCGGGGTGGCGGGCTGCAACTTCATCATGGGCATCCCCGGCTCCGATGACATCATGCTCAACTATCAGACCACCTCCTTCCACGATGCTCTCTATGCACGACGGGTGCTGGGCCTGGGCCCGGCGCCGGAATTCGCCGCCTGGCTCGAGGAGATGCAGATCTTCACCGATGTCGCCCAGCAGAAGCTGCCCGCTGACATGCCATCCTGCTTTGCCGACTCCCTGCGTCAGGTATCCGGAGGTGACGCATGAGCCACGACTCCTCCCCCAGTGATGCGTCATCCGCGGCTCGCGAGGGCCAGCAGGGAACGGCTGTCAGCGAGTCGCCCGCCATCGTCACGCCCAATGCCTGGCAGTTGCTGGGGCAGTTCACGGATGCGCGCATCGGCCTGGGCCGCGCCGGCATCAGCCTGCCGACCCAGCGCTCGCTGGAATTCCAGCTGGCGCATGCCCGCGCGCAGGACGCCGTCCATCTGCCGCTGGAGATTCCCCGACTGATCGAGGATCTCAATCAGCTGCCCGCCCTCGAGAACGCCCCGGACCTCCAGCGCCTGCACAGTCGCGCCGTGGATCGCACCACCTATCTGCAACGCCCCGACTACGGTCGGCGTCTTGATGAGGCCTCGTGTGAGCAATTGTCCAGCCTCGCACCGGAGCCTGCGGATCTGGCCATCGTGATCGTCGATGGGCTCTCGTCTCTGGCGGTCCAGAACAACGCCGCGCCCTTCATCGCGGCATTGCTGGAAACGCTTGCCGAGGAGGGTCCGGATGCCTGGACGCTGTCACCCATCAGCGTGGTGGAGCAGGGACGGGTCGCGATCGGCGATGAAGTCGGTGAACTGCTCAAGGCGCGGGCGGTGCTGGTGATGGTCGGCGAGCGCCCCGGTCTCAGTTCTCCGGATAGCCTCGGCCTCTATCTCACCTGGCAGCCGCGCGTCGGCCTCAGTGATGCCAGCCGCAACTGCATCTCCAACGTGCGCCCGGCAGGGCTCGACTTCGCCATGGCTGCCCAGCGTCTGCACTACCTGCTGCGCGAGGCCCGCAAGCTCGGCCTCACCGGGGTGGGGCTCAAGGACAGAAGTGGCGACAACTCGCTGGAGAGCGGGGGCGGTATCCAGAACTTCCTGCTGTCCTGACGGGATGGCAGCGCATCAGCGGGAATCTCCCGATCCAACAATGACAATGCTTGACGGAAACAAGGCGGCACCATGACTCGCGACACGAATCACGACACCAACGAGCAGGACTATCTGGCCAGACGGCAGTTGAAGAAGGGCACGGCGGGCTGGATTCTGCTGGCGGGACTCGGGGTCTCCTATGTGATCTCCGGTGATTTCGCCGGCTGGAATTTCGGTATCGCGGAGGCGGGCTGGGGCGGCTTCGCGATCGCGGCGCTACTGATGGGCATCATGTATCTGGCGCTGGTGCTGTCGCTGGCGGAAATGTCAGCGGCGATACCGGCCGCCGGCGGCGGTTACAGCTTCGCGCGCCAGGCCATGGGCCCGGCTGGCGGCTATCTCACCGGCCTTGCGGTATTGATCGAATATGCGCTGGCACCCGCAGCCATCGTCATCTTCATCGGTAGCGCGGTGGAGTCGCTGCTGGGCATCAATGGCCCGATCATCTACGCCATCTTCTACCTGGTATTCATCGGCATCCACCTGGCGGGGGTTGGCGAGGCGCTCAAGGTGATGATGGTGATCAGCGGTCTGGCGGTGTTCGCGATCATCGCCACCGCGGTCGCGCTGATCGGTGACTTCGACAGCAGCCGCCTGTTCGACATCGCGCCGACGGATGCCTGGGGTGCCAGCGATTTCATGCCCAATGGCTGGTATGGCATCTGGGCCGCGCTGCCCTTCGGCATGTGGCTGTTCCTGGCCGTGGAAGGGGTGCCGCTGGCGGCAGAGGAATCGCGCAACCCGGCTCGTGATGTCCCGCGTGGCATCATCGGCGCCATGCTGTTTCTGATGTTCACCGCCGTGCTCGTCGTCTTCCTGCTGGCCGGTGCCGCCGGTGCCGAGGCGATCGGCAGCAGTGCCGTGCCGCTGGTGGATGCGCTGAACGCGACCGGCAGCGAAGGGCTGGCGACGCTGGTCAACGTGCTGGCACTGGCCGGGCTGGTGGCCTCATTCTTCTCTATCATCTACGGCTACAGCCGTCTGGTGTTCGCGCTGTCACGGGCCGGCTATCTGCCCAAGACGCTGTCGCTGACCAGCAAGCGCAAGGCGCCGACCTGGGCGCTGGTGGTGCCGGGCATCTTCGGTTTCCTGGTCTCGCTGACCGGTGAAGGCGATCTGATCCTGGGCATGGCGGTGGTGGGGGCGACCGTCTCCTACGCACTGATGGCCGCCAGCCACATCCTGCTGCGCCTGCGCCAGCCGCAGATGGCGCGCCCCTATCGCACGCCGGGTGGCATCGTGACCTCCTCCATCGCGCTGGTGCTGTCGCTGATCGCGCTGACCGGGGTCTATGCCTTTGACCCGCGCGCCTTCAACTACACCGTGGTGCTGTTCGTGGTGGGCATCGCCTACTACGCCATCTTCAGTCGCCATCAGCTGGTGGCGAAGACCGCCGAGGAAGAGTTCGCGCTGGTGGCCAATGCCGAGAGTGATCTCGCGGCCAGCTGATCCGCTCAGGCAGACCCTTTAGCAAAGACGACAACGCCCGCCATGGCTGACCATGGCGGGCGTTGTCGTCTCTATCTGATGGGCAGGATCAGCTCAGAAAGGATACTGCGCCAGAAATTGCTGGGCGGCGGCGGCGGGGTCCTCGGCACAACACAGCGCCGAGACCACGGCGAGGCCGTCAGTGCCGCTGCTCATGACGTCTCCCGCATTGGTCAGCGAGATGCCGCCGATGGCCACCGTCGGCAGCGGGCTTGAGCGCACCAGCTGGGTGAGTCCTTCGATGCCCAGCGGTGCGGCGTGATCGGGCTTGGTCGCGGTGGCATAGACCGGGCCGAGGCCGAGGTAGTCGATGCGCTCGACATCGACGGCCTTGAGCTGCTCAAGCGTCTGGACCGACAGGCCGATCAAGGCGTCCTCGCCCAGACGGCGACGCGCCTCGACCGGGTCGCCATCGCTCTGGCCGATGTGCAGGCCATCGGCGCCACTGGCCAGCGCGACCTCGATGCGGTCATTGATGATCAGCGGCACCTCGTACTCGTCCAGCAGCGCCTTGAGGCGGATGGCCTGGGCGATCATCTCCTCGTCGCTGGCGTGCTTGTCGCGCAGCTGCACGACACTGACGCCGCCGCGCACGGCGGCCATCACGGTGGCTTCCAGGCCGCGCTCGGCGCACAGCGCGGGGTCGGTGACCAGGTAAAGGGATAGATCAAGTGACATCGGTCAGCTCCAGGCGAGAGGCAAGCAGGGTGGAATCGGCGTCGAGAGTATACAGGGCATCCAGGAAGCGTGGCACGAAGCTGCCCGGGCCCTCTACTGACTGGCCCGCCGTCTCACCGGCCTCGGCGTAACAGGCCAGCGCGGCGGCGGTGGCCTGCAAGGTGTCGTCATGTCCGTCGAGTGAGGCGGCGAGGAAGGCGGCGACCACGCTGCTCAGTGCGCAGCCCATGGCGGTGACGCGGCCCATCAGCGCATGGCCGCCCTGAATCGTGATTTGCCGCTGGCCATCGGTGACGACATCGACGTGGCCGGTCATCGCCACCACGCAGTTCTGCGTGCGCGCCAGGGCGACGGCGGCGCGGCTGGCGCGCTCCAGCGCATCCTCACTGTCATCGCCGCTGTCCACGCCACGGCCCTGATTCATCTCGCCGGCCAGCGCCAGCACCTCCGAGGCATTGGCACGTATCACGCTGGGGCGATATTCCAGCAGCGCGCGGCACGCGTACTGGCGCAGGCTGGAGGCGCCGATGCCGACGGGGTCCAGCACCCAGGGTTTGCCATCGCGGTGGGCGCACATCGCCGCCAGCTGCATGGCCTCGATCCAGCTGGGCGACAGGGTGCCGATATTGATCGACAGCGCCGCACTGATGGCGGAGATTTCCTGGATCTCCTGCTGCGCATGCGCCATCAGCGGCGAGGCGCCAATGGCCAGCAGGGTATTGGCGGTCGGTGTCATGGCGACATGGTTGGTGATGTTGTGCACCAGTGGCGTGGTCTGACGCAGACGGCGCAACGCGTTGCCGGGGGAGTGGGATGGCGATGGGGTCATGGGAGCTCGTGGTGGAAGACAGGGAAGACGCTGTGAGTCGAGGGTAAGAGCTTGCGCTGCAAGGTCAAGCGGCGACCGTCGTGAGCGTGTGGCTGACCCGGTAGTCATCGAAAGTCGCGCAAAGGGTAATAAATAACATCATGGTTCTATAAACCTTGACGACAAGTCCATAAGATACAGGGCCTTACGGTCTTTTGTGTACGAGTCATCAGTCAAGGGTCATGCAGTGATGCGCACAGGTCATCGCGGTAGCGTCAGCAATTCGAGCAACAGTCACGCAAGCATCGCTAGCAACAGCAGCACGAGTAGGATCAGCAAGAACACGCGCGGCCGGCAGTCCTCTGATGGCTCTCGGCTTGAACGGATTGTCAGACGGGTGGTGACGGCGCTGGCAGTCCCCGTGCTGTTGGGCGCTGCGGCCACCAGTCAGGCAAATGCGGTGATTGCCAGCTGGAATCTGAAACATGCCGGCTGGAACAACGGCAAGCATCTCGAGCAGGTCGCGGCGGTGGCCAGCCACATGGATCTGATCGGCCTGCAGGAGGTGATGAAGGAGGAGGTCGTCAGCGAGCTCGAGCAGCAGCTGGAGGCCCTGACCGGCGATGAGTGGGACAGCCTGGTCAGTCATGCGGTGGGGCGCAGCACCTATACCGAGCGTTACGCCTATCTGTATCGCGACAAGACGATCGCCTATCAGGGCGGGGCTACCGTCTATCTCGATCCCGAGGATGTGTTCTCGCGCGAGCCGCTGCTCGCCACCTTCGTCGAGAAGGACACTGGGCGGGCCTTCAGCGCCGCCAACGTGCACATCGTCTATGGCGACAGCAAGGCGGATCGCTCGCCGGAAATCCGCGCGCTGGCCGATATCTATGACCTGATGAAGGAAATCTCGCCCGGCACCCCGGCGATCATCATGGGCGACTTCAACATGGCACCGTCCGAGCCTGCGTGGGGAGATCTGCGTACCCTCGGCCTGCGCCCGCTGATCACCGAAGGCGCAACGACACTCTCCAAGACCGATGGCCGCTATGCCTCGCTCTACGACAACATCTGGTATGTGCCGAGCGAATGGCCCAAGGCCAATGGCGATGTGTTCCGCTTCCCGGACTATCTGGGCATCAGTCATGAGGCAGCGCGTGCCGATGTCTCGGACCACGCCCCGATCTATCTGTCGGTGACCGGCGAGACACTGGCGTTGCTGCCGCTGGAGGGTGGTCAGCCGCAGGCAGCCGGGGCAGAGGTCGCCTCCCGCAGGGCGTCAAAGACCTCCAGCTCGGCGAGTCAGACCTGCATCGACCTCAACACCGCCAATGCCGACCAGCTGGATCAGCTACCCAATATCGGGCCGGCGCGTGCCGCAGACATCATCCGTCAGCGTCCGTGGAGTTCCAGTGGTCAACTGACCCGCATCAGCGGTATCGGCCAGGGCACGCTCAGCGAGATCGTCGCCAGTGGGCTGCTGTGCAGCTGAGCTTTTTTCAGAACTGGCCTGTTCTGAACTGATCAGGCCTTAGCCTGAAGGGGCATCGGCCCCCGTCACACGGAAATGACGAAGCCAGCCATCACGCAATCCAGGTGATGGCTGGCTTCGTCGTATTGAGGCTGGTGGCAGTTTTCCCGGTGCCGCCTGAGGTCAGCTCAGATACTTCTCGAACCAGGCAAGGGTTCTGTCCCAGGCGAGCTTGGCGGCCTGTTCGTCATAGCGTGGGGTCGAGTCGTTGTGGAAGCCGTGGTGGGTGCCGGGGTAGAGATAGGCCTCGTAGACCTTGTCGTGCTCCTTGAGCGCGGCTTCATAGGCGGGCCAGCCAGCGTTGACGCGCTCGTCATGCTCGGCGTAATGCAAGAGCAGCGGAGCCTGGATGGCGGCGACTTCCTCGGCGCGTGGCTGGCGGCCGTAGAAGGGCACGGCGCAGGCCAGTTCCGGATAGGCGACGGCGGCCGCATTGGAGACCCCGCCACCGTAGCAGAAGCCGGTGATGCCGATCTTGCCGGTGGTGCGGTTCTCGGCCATCAGGTAATCGATGGCGGCAAAGAAGTCGTTCATCAGCTTTTCCGGGTCTACCTGTGCCTGCAGCTCCTTGCCTCTGGGGTCGTTGCCGGGATAGCCGCCCACCGAACTGAGGCCATCCGGCGCCAGCGCGACATAGCCGGCCTTGGCCACACGCCGCGCGACATCCTCGATATAGGGGTTCAGGCCGCGGTTCTCGTGCACCACCACCACGCCGGGCAACGGCCCGCTGGCATTGGCCGGTGTCACTCGATAGGCGCGCACCTCGCCGTGGCCTTCGGGAGAGGGGTAGGTGATGTACTCGGCCACGATGTCGGGGTCGGTGAACTCGACCTGTGAGGCCAGCGCGTAGTTCGGGCTTAGGCTGGCCAGTATCGAGGTGGCCGTCATGCCCGCGACGGCAAAGGCTGCCGCGCGATCCAGAAACTGGCGGCGGGTGATCTGGCCATGCACATAGCCGTCATACAGCTCCAGCAACTCGGGGGCAAAATCCTTTGCGGTCAGGCGGGTCATGTCAGACTCCTGTGATCAAGGGAATTCTGAACATAGCAACCCTGAGGTGACGCCACCATGTCAGCGCGAGTCTTTTTGTCGGATAGGCGAAGGGAGGCTGAATTCGGCATTCTTCCTGTACTACGCTCACCAGAGCGGCGGCCAATCGCTTGAGGCAAGCGGCGGGTGAGCGGTGAGCCGCCTGAGAAGCGTGCTCAAGACGTCTGACGTGGAGGCCAGCATGACAGAGGCGGAGTATCAGAGATTGCGCTGGAGAAGCATCGCGCTCACCAATGCCCAGTTGGTATCGGCCGGTCTGGCGGTGGTGAATCTGTTTCGCGGCGATTTCGCCTCGGTGGTGGTGCTCATCGGGGTCTGCTGGGTGCTTGGCTGGTTCAAGCCACGCTGGGATGTCTAGCGTTGATGGCGGGCCTATCGCGCCAGTTGCGGATGGATATTCATGAAAGTGGAACGTATTGTATGGAAAAGTGGTGTTTGATGGCGGATGATGGCGGAGCAGGCCGAGAGATTGCTCTGACTTGCCTTCATTTCCGTGCCATCGCCATGGCGCGGTGCACGACGTTTCTCAAGGAGGCCACATGTCCAGGACACGCATGGTGACCCAGTTCGGTATGGGCACTTCCATTCGCAGCCAGAACTACACCGAGGCGGCGGCCCGCGGGATTCGTGATGCCCTGTGGCACAACTCCCTGAATGTGGCGGATGCCTTCGGCTTTCCCAAGGAGGCGATGCTGATCGAGGTCGAGATCGGCGTGCAGCAGCCCGACAAGGTCGACAGTGACGCCCTGCTGGGGATCTTTCCCTATGGCCAGCCCAGCGTGAAGGTGGTCAAGGGCGGGTTAGACGTGACCAAGCCGGATGGCAGCGGGGTGAGCGTGATCGCCAATGTCGCCCTCATCGTGTCGTTTGACATGCTGGCGAGCGGTACCGACATGCCGGAGCACCCTCAGGCTTCGCGACAGACCCGCCATCCGTCAGGAGGTCAGGCATGAGCGAGCAGCGCATCATTCTCGAGATGGGCACCGGCAATGATCTCTACGGAGAGGACTACACCAAGGCCGCCTGCCGCGCAGTGCAGGATGCCCTGCATCATTCCTCCATCGTGCTGTTTCAGTCCCTGGGCATCGACCATCGTCAGATGCGTGTCGAGGTCACCATCGGCGTACAGACACCGGAGGCCGTGGATGTGGATGCCGTGACACGCGAGTTGCCACGCGGGCGCGCCGAGGTCACGGTGGTGCACGGTGGGCTGAATGTGCATGATGAGGCCAATGGCCAGACCCATGTCATCGCCTCGGCCGCCATCGCGGCAATGCTCGATATCGAGCACGACGACTGGCAGCTGTGCCCGCCATCGTCTGGATAGTCCGTAGTGTCCAGGCAGGCCGTATCGCCTGTCTGCAAGGGCACGCAAGACAAGACGCCCCATCTGTCACTGACAGATGGGGCGTCTTGTCTTGCCGGCTAGCCGGCCGTCGCGTCCGGGAGCGAGTCCCTTGGATCAGGAGGCGTCCCGAGTGGTGACGTGGGTGATCACCGACATGCCGATGCGCACCTTGTCGAAGTCGGGTTGATCGGGGTCAAACGCGATCTTGACCGGCATGCGCTGGGTGATCTTGGTGAAGTTGCCGGTGGCGTTCTCGCTGGCCACTGCCGAGAAGGCGTTGCTGGAGGCCGGTGCGATGCTCTCGACATGACCGTGGAAGGTCTTGCCCGGCAGGCTGTCCAGCGTCATCTCCACCGGCTGGCCCGGCGCCATCTCGGCCATCTGGGTCTCGAGATAGTTGGCGACCACGTAGGCTTCCTTGTGTGGCACGATAGCCAGCAGCGAGGAGCCCGGCTGCACGTAGGCACCGACACGCAATGAGCGCTGGGTGACGATGCCATCCTTGGGGGCGCGGATGGTGGTGTAATCGACGTTCAGCGCTGCCTGCTCAAGCGTGGCGCGCGAGCGCTCGACCTCGGCGCGGGCCTCGACGCGCTGAGCCTGCAGGACACCGATCTGTTTCTCGGCCGAGCGCTGAGCGGCCTGATACTGCACGAGTCGTGCCTCCCAGATGCCCTGTTCCTCATCGGCCTTTTCCTTGTCCTGCTGGGAGGCGGCATTGGTCATGCGCAGGCTGCGATAGCGTTTGGCATCATTGCGTGCGTAACGCAGTGACGCCTCGGTCGCCTTCACTTCGGCGAGGGCTTGCTGCACCACCGCGCGCTGACGTTCGATGTTGGCGTCCAGATCTCCTACCGCCGCCTGACTGGCGGCGAGATCCGCCTGGGCGGAATGCAGGGAGGCCTGGTAATCACGGTCGTCCAGCGTGGCCAGTATCTGCCCCTCGTGAACCACCTGGTTGTCTTCCACCCGTACCGTGTCGATCTGGCCGGCCACCCGTGGGGTGACCATCACGCTATCGGCACGCACGTAGGCGTTGTTGGTGGCCTCGCGGCCATCGTGACCCTTCCAGTAGAGCGCTGCATAGAGAATCAGCAGCAGCAGGGCCAGTCCGCTCAGCAGCAGAGTCGTGCGTGTCTTGTTCATGGCAGTATCGTGTTCTCGCTTTTCAGGTCGCAGGAGAGTGGGTGTGCTGGCGGGCGGCAGGTGCCGGTTGCGGCGGGTAGGCGCGCACCGGCAACACCATGACCAGCACCAGCAGGGCCACCACGAAGGGGATGATGGCGAGGTAGGCATCCGCGTAGCTCATCACCGCGGCCTGCTCGGAGAGGCGCGTGGCGATATCGCGCGCGGCGTCCAGCGGGATGAGGCCGGCGGGCTGATTGCCCTGCAGGCCCAGCGCCTCGCTCAGACGGGTCGAATGCAGGGCATCACGCTGGACGATGAAGCTGCCATAGACGGTGGCGGCCACCACCGTGAACAGCGCCCGCAGCGAGTTGACCATCGCGGTGGCGAAGGGGCCGTCCAGCGGACTGATGGCGCCGGTGGCATTCATCAAGAGCGGCACGACCACCATCGGTTGGCCCAGGGTATTGAGCACCTCGATGAGCAGGAAGTTGTCACGGTTCCAGTCGCTGGTGAGCTGCGAGCCCAGCAGGCAGCTGATCAGGATCAACACCAGGCCCGTGGCCATCACATAGCGGCTGTCGACGCTCCTGCGATTGATCAGTGTCGCCACCAGCGGTGCCAGCACGAGCTGCGGCAGAGCCATGGTCAGCATCACCGGGAACAGCTGCATGGGGCGATAGCCCTGTACCTCGCCCAGGAAGGCGGCGGGAATGGTGCCGGCGGCCAGGGTCAGGAACATGAAGGTACACAGGGTGAGAATGCCGAAGGCGAAGTTGCGATGGGCCAGGAGCTGCAGCTTGTAGAGCGGCAACGGGTGGAACCATTCATGGATCAGGAAGGCGGCGAAGGCCAGTCCGCCCGTGCCCAGGAGGGCGATGATCACGGGGGAGTTGCCCCAGTCGAGACGCTCGCCCTGGGTCATGCCGGCCACCAGTGCGCAGAGACCGGTAACGCCCAGCAGGGCACCGAGCCAGTCGAACTGCTTGAGGCGCTCCAGCTTGAGCGGGTCCTGTGGCAGTCCCCAGGACACCAGTGCCGCCGCGATGAGACACATCGGCGCGGTTTCCCAGAACACCAGATTCCAGTCGCCCAGGTCGCCATAGAGCGCGGCCAGCGGTGCCGACAGATAAGGGCCGAAGGTGGCCGTCATCGCATAGGCCGACAGGCCATAGAGCTTGCTGTGCCACGGCAGAAAGCGCAGCGCCGACATCATCAGCAGCGGCAGGATGCTGCCGGATGCCAGCCCCTGGGCAACGCGCAGCCCCGCCATCAACGGAAAGCTGTCGGCCAGTGGCACCAGAAGCGAGAACACTGCCAGTGACAGGCAGGCACCGATGGCGAAGCGGCGCAGGCTGAAGGTGACGGCCAACCAGCCGGCCAGCAGCATCATCGAGACTTCAGCGGCGCTGTAGAGGGTGGTCAGCCAACTGCCTTCATCATGGGAAAAGCCGAAATGACCGATCACATCCGTCAGCACCGTCTGAGTGACTCGTTCGCCGACACCGGACATCAGCGAGGCGAGCAGGATACCCACGAGGCCGAGAGCGATTCGTAGATTGAAGGGTTGAGCAGCAGCCACTGGCAGGTTCTCGCGTCTGACGGAAAGGACAGGAAGATATCGCGGTGGGTGTTTCGTTATGCGGTACACTGTACCATTCAGTGGTTTTGTTGAGCAAGTAGTTAGCTTGTTAAGGAGATGTGACTTGACCACACGTGAAGGCGGTGGCGTACAGGTCGTGGCCAGGGTCGCGGCGATTCTCAAGAGCCTGGAAGGCAATGAGCGGGGCATGAGTCTGGGGGAGATCGCGCAGCGCAGTGAGCTGCCGCGCTCCACCGTCAAGCGGCTGGTGGACGCGCTGGCGCAGGAGGATCTGCTGGAGATTCACGGGCATGGCGGTATCCGGCTGGGGTCTGCCTTGATGCGACTGGCGCGGCATAGCCAGCTCGACATCACCACGCACGCCAAGTCATTTCTGGAAGCCTTGAGTGTCACCACCGAGGAGACGGTGGTGCTCTGCAGCCTGAGCGGCAACGAGTTGCTGATACTGCACTCCGTATTGTCCCCGCAGCCTCTGCGGGTATCGCCGATGGCCGGCAATTTCCTCTCTCTGCACGCGACGTCCAGTGGCAAGGTCCTGCTGGCACACCTGCAGGACGCGCAGGTCAAGCACTTGCTGGGAACCGCGCTCACGGCCTACACGGAGAAGACCGCGAACATGCCCGAGCTGCTCGAGCAGCTGGCGGAGATTCGTCGCTGCGGATACGCATACGACGCCGGTGAGCACACCCGCGGGGTCGCGGCCATCGCCATGGGTCTCGAGACCAGTCAGGGGCATTACGCCATCTCGGTTCTGGGCCCGGAATGGCGCATTGCCAGCCGGCATGCCGAGATCAAGACGGCCCTCGGCCAGACCCGTGACGAGATGCTCAAGACGTTCCGGTCACTGGAGTGAAGGCATCGACAAGAGGCAGGGGGCAGAAGAAGGCTGCAGATCACCAGGGAGGTGGAGGTGAGGCGGGGGGAAGAGGTAAATCAGACACGCCACGGGCCTTGAGTAGGCGCCGTGGCGTGTCTGTCATGCGGCTTTCACCGGCGGGGGAGATCAGGCGTGTCGGGTGGCGATCAGGTGATCGGCCAGGGTCATCAACTCATCGGCCACATGGTCTGGTGTCGGGACATTGCTTGCCGGCAGCACGGCATTGTGCGGACGCGTCAGGAGTGCACCCTGCATGCCGGCTGCCTGGGCGCCGATGGTATCCCAGACGTGACAGGCGACCATGCACATGTCATCGAGCTTGACCTCGAGTTGCTCGGCCACGTGCTGGTAGGTCGCGGGCGCCGGCTTGAACTGTTCCACGGCTCCGACACTGAAGTGCTGCTCGAAGGCCTCGCTGATGCCGGCCTTTTCCAACGGTGTCGGTGAGGCACCGGCGGGAGAGTTGGTCAGGGTCACCAGACGGAAACCGGCCTGCTTCAAGCGCTCAAGCGCCGGTGCGACGTCGGGGTGAGCCGGCATCTCGGCCATGCGCGACTTGAGCTCATCGATATCGCTGTCCTTGAGCGTGACCTGATGGATATCGGCGACCATCTTCAGGACACCCACGCCAAGCTCACCGAAGGGGGTATAGCGATGCGCAAGCGTCAGGGTCTGGGAATACAGCACCAGTTGCGCGAACCATTCACGCAGCACGCCTTCATCGCCGAAGACGCGCCCGAACAGCGGTGAAAGGGTGGTGATGTCGAGCAGGGTCTCGTTGACGTCGAATACCAGAACGGAGACGGGCTTTGGGGTGGACATGAACACTCCTGGACAGACTGGGTGTGGGGTGTGGGCTTGGGGAGGCAGTACAGCGGATGTCGGTGAAAGGAATCTCCCTGCATTGCTGGCCCGGTAGCGCCCATCGATTGCCTACCAGTTTACGCAAATTTGAATGATTGCTCAACAATCGACAGGAGGCGACCGTGATGGGGCCTGGCCATGACGAAAAAAGCCCCTTGCCCCTCTGATGACAGGGGGCAAGGGGCGCTGGTTCGATGCACGCATGCGTCGGTCATCGACTCATGCGTGCATCGCTGCCTGGGGCTTGATCAGTCGTTCTGATAGGCACCGGCGGCATAGGTCATTTCATAGCTGTGGCTGTAGACCTCGAGGATGTTGCCGAACGGGTCTTCCATGTAGACCATGCGGAACGGCTTCTCGCCCGGGAAGTACTCGCGTACCGGCATGCGCTGCTTGCCGCCGGCGGCCACGATGCGTTCGGCCAGCCCTTCGACGTCCGGGTCTTGAACGCAGAAGTGGAAGATGCCGGTCTTCCAGTACTCGAAGTTGTTCTCCGGCGTCTCGTGGTTCGGGAATTCGAAGATCTCGACCCCGATACGATCACCGGTGGACAGGTGGGCGATGCGGAAGCTGCCCCAACCCGGACCGAAGACATCGCTGCACATCACGCCGATGGCGGAGTCGTCTTCGGTGATGGTGGTCGGCTCCATCACCACGTACCACCCCAGTACCTCGGTATAGAACTTGACGGCGGCTTCCACATCACCGACGGACAGGCCGATGTGGGAGAAGGTGCGCGGATACGGTGTGTGCTTTTCGCTGCTCATGATTCACCTCGTGAAGGGAGTCGTGAAGGGAATTGGCTCAGTCACTGTCTGCGTGACGTTGGATGCCATCTTGGGTGTCATGAGCAATAATGAAAACTACGTAGCTGTTATGATAGTGATAAGAGTTCGTTATGGCGGGCCGGCGTCGTCGCCGATCAGGACTGCCGGCTGTCAGGCCAGGCATGTCCCTGGCGCCATGACTGTCGCAACGAGGAGCCGACATGCTGCAACCCCAGTGGTTACGTACCTTCCGCACTCTGGTGAGTGTCGGCAATTTCACGCGCACCGCAGAGCAGCTCGATCTGACGCAGGCCGCTGTCAGCCAGCATGTGCGACACCTGGAAACCCAGCTGGGCAAGCTGTTGATTCGACATCCTCGCAAGCTCGAGCTGACGCCGGCCGGCCATGCGTTGCTGGATTACGCGCGCGAGATGGAGACGGCGGAGCAGCGCCTGGCCCAGCGCCTGGCCGGCAATGAAGACAGTCACGGGGATATTCGGCTGATCACGCCGGGCAGCATCGGACTGGCGCTATACCCCCGCTTGCTGGCGCTGCAGCAGGCGTCACCCGGTCTCAATATCCATCATCGCTTCGCCCCCACGCGCGAAGTGGTGGAGTCAGTGCTTGAGAATCGCTTCGAGCTGGGCATCGTCACCCAGAAGCCGGATGACCCGCGCCTGAGCGTGACGGAGCTGACCCGCGAGCCACTTGAGCTGGTGGTGCCGGCGGGTGTCGAGATCCATGACTGGCGCGATCTCGAGACGTTGGGCTTCATCGATCATCCCGATGGCCAGGACATGGCGTCACGACTGCTCAGTCGGCGTTTCCCGGGCAATCCGGGGGTCCGCTCATTGCCGCGCAGTGGCTCCACCAATCAGATCAGCCTGATTCTGGAACCGGTGGCCTGCGGGCTGGGCTTCAGTGTCGTGCCTCGCCATGCCCGTGAGGCCTTCCAGAATCCTCAGGCCATCAAGGTAGTGGCACCCGCAGACGGGGATGTCGAGGTGGTGGATACGCTGTGGTGGATCACACGGGCGGAGTGGCCGCTGTCAGCGCGCGCCAGACGGGTACAGCGCGATCTTCAGGCCGGTCTCTGAGAGCTGATGAGTGAGGAGGGCGGGCGTCAGGCGTCAGGCGTCAGGCAATGTCAGGCCTGAGAATTCGCGCATCAACCAGCGGGTGATGGGCTGGATCACGGCACTGTTTGGATGGCGGACACTCATGCGATAGCCATGACGGTCACGCGAGATATGCGGCGTCAGGGCGATCAGCGAGCCGTTGTCGAGCAGGTCCTGGATGACGTGGCTCCAGCCCAGCGCGACCCCCTGATGGTTGACGGCGGCGTTCAGCGTCAGCGGGAAGTTGTTGAAGGGAAAGGCCTTGTCGAGACGCGGTACCGGCAGCCCCGCATGACGACACCAGGTGGCCCAGTCCAGCCAGCGACTATCGCGCATGTCCAGATGCAGCAGCGTGATGCGCGACAGCGCCTCGGCATCCAGCCCCTTCTCCAGTCCATGACGCCGCGCGTAATCCGGGGAGCAGACAGGAAAGGCGCGCTCCGCGACCACCAGCGTATCGCGATGATCGCCCGTCAGCGGCGGGCCGAAGCGGATCGCGATATCGGCCTGCTGCATTTGCGGGTCTTCATCGCGATCAATCGGCAGCAGCGTGAAGTGACACTCCGGAAAGGCCTGCTCCAACCGCTCCAGCCGCGGGCGCAGCCAGACGTGGGCGAAACCGGCACCCGCGGCGATGGTGATGCGCGGTGTCGGCTTGTGCACCTTGCGACGTGCTTCCGTGACGGCGCTGTAGACCTGGCCAAGTCCGCCTGCCAGTTCGGCATGGAAGCTCTCGCCGTAGTGGTTGAGGATCAGCCTGCCGCCCTGGCGATCGAACAGCGGATGGCCCAGGTGCTCCTCCAGCGCGCGGATGCGCTGGGAGATGGTGGGCTGGGTGGTATCCAGCTCATTGGCCGCAGCCGTCATCGAGCCCAGGCGAACCGTCACGTCAAAGGCGACCAGCCCGCGCAGGGAGGGCAGGTCATCCAGAGGGCTGGCGGTATCGTCTGGCGCAGGGGAGCGTGTCTTTCGGGCCGGCACGGGAGTCCTCGCTGTGATGCACTGTCACGGCGACCCTGTCCTGGAATATCCGGGCCTGCGAGAGGCTTCACGCCGTACACCGTGGATATCAGGCAAGAGCGCCGCCTTGTATAGGCGGCACTTATACGCGACGCAGCGAGCGACATCAACGCTCAGCCCGGCGAATCAGGGCGCGGGGTCGCACCTGATCCTGACCAGGGTCGCACCTGTTCCTGTTGGAGGGCGTCCCTGAGCTTACTGAGTGCCGCGCTCGGCAATTCGCGCATGCCAGGCCGCGATGCTCTCGTCGGGATACTCGGCGTGATGGGCATCACGCGCCTCGTGCGCGACTTCCACCCAGTTGGCCTTGCTGTCGAGCATGATGTGGACATGCTCCGGTGGCACGGGCAGCGGGGTGTCTATCGCCCCCGCCTGCGGGTGGATCAGTTCTGGCCAGCGGGCATCGTAGAGCCACAGTGCACTGCCGCAGTGCTTGCAGAAATGACGTTCCGCCGGGCTTTCGACCCCGTCGATCACCGCGTGATAGATCGAGATGTGCTCGCGGCCTTCCACCTTGAGGGTGCCGGCGTCGCCCGCCAGGTTGATCGCATGGCCGCCGCTGCCTGCCGTCTTGCGACAGATCGAGCAGTAGCAGCGCTGGTACGGGTAGGGATGCGGCGACTCAAGCTGGAATGTGACGGCCTTGCAGTGGCACGAACCTTCAAGCTGCATGAGAAATTCTCCTTGTGATGCCTGGGCGAGGGTGCTGGCGAGGCTGGGGCCGAGAGGGTGACGCGATCCAGAGGCAGGGGGATCGCTCTGTCACTTGCCGCTCTGCCTGCCCGGCAGGAGATTCTCACATCGTCAGCGCATAGACATAGACCTCGAGCTCACGATTGTCGTCGAGAATGACGGTGGTGACACGACGCTGATAGATGGGGCCCTCGAAGTCATCGAGAGCGTCCCAATGCTCGGGCAGCTGCGGTGAGGAAAAGACGTGACCGCGTATCACCTGCCCCGTGTTGTCGACCACCAGCCCGGGGAAGTTGTGCTCGGTACCCTGATCGCTGTTCTCGAGTCGGCCGCGCAGATAGGCCGGGCGCCATTCGCCATCGATGTTGGCGATGACATGTTCGTTGAGTCCGCCTGGCCCCAGCGGGCCATAGATGAAGAGGTGTTCCATGTGTCTGCCTGTCGGGTCGGGGAGGGGGAATGCGTCTCAAGGAGCGAGACTGCCGCATCATCAGGGACAGTCTTCATGGATACTTGCCTTGCCCCACGATGATGAAGGCTGAGTGGCGAGGTTCAACCCCCTGTTGGCGTGGTGCGCTCAACGCAACGCCCACAAACCACATTGCCCCCACTGGGCGGGCCAGTGGGGGCAATGGTCAAGCACAGGAGTGGAGCAGGTCAGGCGCGATTCATGCGCCCGCCATCCACACGTTCAGACGCGGCTGTCGAAACCGCCGGCGGGCTCTTCGCCGATCACGTCCGGATCGAAGGGCTTGCGTGCGAAGACGCGACGCAGAGCCGGCTCGAAGTGCTCCAGCGACGGGGTCGGATAGTCCGGATCGAAGGCCGCCTGATCATAACGCTCGCAGAAATCCACACACTTCTGATACCAGGGGTGATCCTTATAGATCTCGCGCTCGTTACGGTCCTCGCCGTAGAAGTGACCGTAGTAGAACTTCTGGAACAGTCCGTGGTGATGGATAATCCAGGTCACTTCGGCACGCACGTAGGGGCGCACGATGGAAGCGGCCAGCTGCGAGTGATTGTAGGGCGCCAGCTCGTCACCCAGGTCATGCAGGAGGGTCGCGACGACGAGATCATCATCGCCACCGTCGGCTTCGGCACGTGCCGCTGACTGCAGGGAGTGCTCCAGACGGCTGACCTTGTAGCCGCTCAGACCATCATCGAGCTTGCGCAGGGCAAGCTTGAGGCGCTCCACCAGCCCTTCATTGAACTGATCCTCAAGACGCTCGAGCAACGCATAGTCTTCTGCGGTGCCGTCCTTCATCTGGGTGAATGAAACCTGATCCATTACGCCATTTCCTCACGGTTTTCTTGTTGTGCCTGCTGCTGACGCTGACGCATCAGGGTCGTGGCGAAGCGCTCACGCGGGCCGTCGCTGTCCATGTAGCAGCCCTGCAGGTGACGATGCCCCTCATTGGTGTCGAACGTCGTACGGCCATGCAGCACGCGGGTGTTGTCGAACATCATCAGCTCACCGGACTCGAGCTGGAAGCGAATCTCGTTGGCCGGGTCCTGGAACAGCTGTCCAAGACGCTGACGGGCCTGATGGTAGCGGCGCGTGTTCTCCAGCGACATGTGCGGCAGATGATCAAGACGCGGGCTGTAGTTGACGCCGATCGGCTCACCATCGGAATTCTCGCGAATCACGCAGCGACGCGTGGTCAGCTCGGTACCGGCATCCAGGAAGCGGAAGCCCACCGGGGTGGTGCGCAGCAGTTCATAGCCTTCCGGCATCTCGGCCTTGAGCTGCTTGAGCGCATTCAGGCTGTCGACCAGCGTGGACAGGCCGCCAGTGGTCTCGTTGACCAGGCAATGCAGCATCTGGATGCCCGGCACCGGATCACGATACGGATTATCGGTGTGCGGTCCAAGTGCCACGCTGCGATAGGCGAGATCGTTGCCGGTCGGGCGCGAATACACCTCGAAGTAGCTGCCGAAGTTGGTGTCCTTCACGTAACCGAAGTGACCGGCCACTTCCAGAATGCGCTCCGGATCGGTCGGCACGTTCTGCACGATGATGTAGCCAAAGCGCAGATAGGCCTCCAGTGCCTTCTGGAAGTCCTCATTGTTGCCCATCTTCTCCCAGTCGACGCGCTGCGCCTGCTGATCGATGCCCGCATCCCAGCTCTCGGCCTTGGGGAACGGCGTGATGCCCTGCAGCTCATGCGCCAGCAGGGTGAGGTCATACACCTCGCAATGCCCGTCACTGAAAGTGAATTCCACGTGCGTCTCATCGACCGGGCGCGCCGCGGTCAACTCGAGATTGACGTCGATGGCATGCGAATCGAACAGACGCTGGGTGGTGACTTCATCGAGCTGCTCCGGGTCCTGGGTGCGCTCGCGCAGCCACAGCGGGCTGACCGGCTCGTGGCCTTCAGCGGTGATCAGGTTCAGTGACAGCGGCGACTCGCTCAGGGTCAGCGGCAGCGCGTCGGACAGGGCATTGGTCAGGGACATGCAGGCATCTCTCCATTAGCACGGTTGTATATCGTGGTCATTATGGGAGCGAGGCATGGGACCTAAGTAGGGGGTGAGTGTTATTGGAGGGTATGCATTTTTCTTATGGAGTGAGTCGTGGCGAGATGACGTGAATGCTCAGCCTGAAGATGCTGACGTCACTGGGCGGTTGACGTGTTCTCGTGACTGCCGGGCGTGGGGGGGAGCACTCCCTTAACCACCACTCATACCAGGGACTCTCGGCTGCGATGGACGATGATATTGACATGCCATTGGTCGCATATAGGAGGTCTTGCGTGTCAAGAAATCCAGCGAATCACTCCTGTAAGACCAAAGGATAAATTCGATTTTATTTTCTATATCAATGACTTGTATTTTAAGCGGGGCGCTCGAAAAGAGAATTTTCGTGAAATTGACTGCGTGTAATCATGGTTTGTCGAGCCCGTAATATGAATACATATTTATATATTAAACAAGAATTAAAACGACATTTCATATTTTTGGTGTGCTTGATAGCTTTGGTGAAACGCCATTTCATTCGCTTGATTCAAGGAGAGGCGTGACGCCACGGGGTCCTGCTCGAAAAGTGCTCGTCAGGTGATGAGTTACGCACTGCCCCCCCTTAAGACCGGAAGTCATCGGAGTGCCCTGCCGCGGCACGGCGCTTCATCTCTGCACGCCATACGCCAAATAAATACAAGAGGCACAAGATGAGCATCGATATATTGATCGTCTTGGTATATTTTGCATTTCTAATGTTGCTGGGGTGGCTCTATCGCTCCGCGACTCGTTCGACAAACGATTATTTCCGAGGTGGCGGTCGCATGCCGTGGTGGATGGTCGGCGCCACGGCATTCATGATGTCGCTGAGTGCCATGACCTTCACCGGACTGATGGGCAAGGCGCTGACGGGCGGGATCTCCATCGTCATCGTCTTCGTGGCCAATGCCACGGGGTATTTCATCAACTACCTCTTCTTTGCCGCCAAGGCTCGGCAGATGCGAGTGGTCAGCCCCATCCAGGGGATTCGCCTGCGCTTCGGTCGCGTCAACGAGCAGGTCTTCACCTGGGCGAATGTGCCGCTCAACGTGATGCAGGCTGCCATCTGGCTCAATGGCCTCTCTGTCTTCGTCAGTGCCGTGCTGGATATCCCCATCGAGCAGACCGTGGCAGGGGCTGGCTTCGTTGTCCTGTTCATGTCCCTGGTCGGTGGCAGCTGGGCGGTCATCGCCTCCGATTTTCTGCAGATGGTGCTATTGACGGTGATGACCTTCGTCGCGGCGGTGGTGGCGGTCGTCAAGTCGGGCGGCGTGGAGAATCTGATGAGCCGAGGCCTGCCGGAGCATGCTTTCCTCGGGGATGGGTACAGTTATGGATATCTGTTCGTCGGCTGGTTCATCTGCATCTTCGTGAAACAGTTCTTCAGTACCAACAACATGATCGATTCCTATCGCTATGTGGCCGCCAAGGACACGCGTCATGCGCGCAAGGCAGCACTGCTTGCCTGTGGCCTGACGCTCTTCGGCACCAGTATCTGGTTTCTTCCCGCGTGGTATGTGGCTGGGAATTACCCTGACCCGGCCAGCTGGGGGCTGGCAGATCTCGGTAGTAATCAGGCGGACGCGGCCTATTACATCTTCGTCAAGCGCGAGCTTCCCCTGGGCATGGTGGGACTGATGCTCTCGGCGATGTTCGCGGCCACCATGTCGTCCATGGACTCCGCCCTCAATCGCAATGCCGGGATTCTGGTGAAGAGTGTGTATGAGCCATATTTCTGCAAGGACGGTGATGAACGCAAGCTGATGCTGGCAGGCAAGATATTCACGGCGATGTTCGGGTTGATCGTGATCGGCGCGGGACTGTTCTTGACCACGCTGCAGGAGTTCGGGCTGTTCGATGCCATGATGATCGTCGGTACTCTGGTCGGGTTCCCATTGCTGATCCCCGCCATTCTCTGCTTCTTCGTACGCAAGACGCCTGACTGGGCCGGCTGGGGCACCATCTTGGTCGGTATGTGCGTGTCGGCCATCATCGCCTTCGGTGTCACGCCGGAGCTTGTGCAGTCCGTGATGGGCATGTCCGAGCCGATGGAGGCACGCGAGTTCGCCGAACTCAAGTCAGTCACCCTCGGGGTAGGGGCACACATGTTGATCACGTTGCCGTTCTTCCTGCTCACCACACTCTTCTACAAGGTGCCCTCGGCTGAACGTGCCGCGGAGATCGCCCGGTTCTTCGACAACGTGGATACCCCGGTGGTGTCCGAGGATACTGCCGAGACACTCGAGCTGGATCGTCAGCCCTACCAGCTGTTGGGGAAATTGCTGATGGCCTCAGCCTTGGGTGTCCTGCTGCTGGTGCTGGTGCCCAACGAGATGACGGGACGTCTCATCTTTGTCAGCATCGCCGCGATTCTAGGCATCCTGGGCTTCTTCATGAATCGGTTCGGTCAGGAAAAGGTACAAAAAGCAGCATATCGGCCTTCTCATTCGTAACCCCTTGGACAGCAAGTGACTGTTACCAGCATGGGGGAGAGGATGTCTTCTTTTCCCATGTTCTCCCATGCTGAGTGACTCGACCCGAAAATCGTCATGTTCCATCAGGAGCCATCATGCCCGAGCGACCTAGGTCCGCCATTCACGCCACGCCATCGGTTCAGGCCCGGCATGGCGGCATCTTGAGCGAGGAAGAGTTCGAGAAGTTCACGCTCTATCTACAGGCGAGCAACAACCGCGAGGATGACCAGGCACGCGCCCGTATCCTGGGATTCACAGGAGAGGGCATCCGCATTGCGCCGGGAGCCATCGTGCGCCCTCATGATAGGAGTGCCATTCATGAGCAGGTCTATATCGGCCTACAGGCTTACATCAATGGGGATGTCACCATCTATCCGCATGTACTCATCGGCCCCAATGTCTCGATCGTGGCCTCCAACCATCAATATTCTCCACGGGATGACCGTTTCAGTGATCGCTCGGATGAGGTGAAAGGTCGCGTCATCATCCAGCATGGCGCGTGGTTGACCTCTGGCGTGGTCGTGACACCTGGGTGCGTGCTGGGCCGTTGTTGCCTGATCTGTGCCAACTCCGTGGTCACGAGCGATGTGCCGGACTATGCCATCTTCGCTGGTATGCCAGCGCGTCAGATTGGTCATATTGACCGTGACACCGGCGAATATCATTGGATCTGAAGGAGAGGCTGGATGCCGCTGTTGACACGAGATCACGATTTTCAGGTCTTCCTCTCGCCCTGCGAGTCACTGCCGGCCTGTACCAACCCGCCCGCTTTTACCTGGCCAATGGCCACGACCGACAGCGTCTACACCTTTGAGCTGGTGAGGACGGAATCGGGAGACTCACTCTGTCGTGAGCAGGTCACCTCCCCGGTGCTTCTTGAGGATATCCTCGAGGTCGGGGGATATCGGTGGCGTGTCACTGACGAGATGGGGGAAAGCTCGCAGTGGGTCGAGTTCACCCTGACCGGCCGAGAGCCTGAGTATCTCCCGCCACGTGCAGAAGTCTTGTTTGCCGCCTGCGAAGCACAGACGCAATGGATGCTGTATCTCGATGCCGACCTTCCACTGGTGAAGCAGGCCGCTGCCGAGGATATTCCCCGTATGCGGGCGACAGCCAGGGTCGCGCTGGATAACGGGTTGCCGGAATATCCTGACCACCATCGCCGGGGGCGTGAACGTTACAAGCGTCTGGCCATCCATCGGATACGCGAATGGGTGGATCGTGACCTGATGGCACTGTGCCTGCTCTATCGCATCGAGGGGGATGTCGCGGCAGGCGAGGCTGCCGTCGAGCGATTGCTCACGTTGGCGGAATGGAGCACGGATGGCCCTGCCACCCTGGAGAGACCTTGCCAGTGGGGTGATGAGGTCGGGTTGTCTCTGGCGCGAAATGTCTTCCTGGCCTATCACTGGCTGACGCCGCTGCTGGCGGATGGAGAGCGTTCCTTTGCCCGAGCGCTGCTGGTACGTGTCGCCGAGCAGATGATGCATCGTCTCGAGCAGGATGACTTCGTGCAATATCCCGGTCATTCACATACGTCGCGGTTGCCAGCCTATCTCGGTGTGGCAGCGCTGGTGCTGCACAAGGAACACGACCGCACCAGGTGCACGCAGTGGTTGCAGTGTGCGCTCGACCTCTATCGAGGCGTATTGCCGTTCTATGGCAGTGCGGATGGCGGATGGGCAGAGGGTGCCTTCTATTCGTCTTCCTATACCAAGTGGTTTCATCCGTTCTTTCTTGCGGTGGAGCGGTTATCCGGCTTCTCGTTCTATCAGCATCCCTTCTACGTCAACTATCTGACGTACTGCCGCGACTTCGTCGTGACGGACAATGACCTGCATCCCTTCGGAGATGGTTTCTGGTGTTATGCCAATGGCAAAGAGTGGCCAGGGTTCTTCGCTCAGAATCCGCTGCGGATCTACGCCCAGCGTTTTGGCAGCCGGGACGATATGCATAAGAGCCGTCAGCTGGAAGAGTCGATCGAGATCCATGCTCTGCATCTGCTGGATGTCATCCCGACGCTGGATCAGATACGTCTTGCACACGAACGTAGTGAGCAGCAGACAGGATCTCGGCATAAGTCTCCTGATGACTCCCGTCATGCTTTCTACCCGCATGCCGGGCATGGTCTCGATCGTTTCGGCAAGCTGGAGCTGCGCTACCGCTGCAGCCCCTTCGGCAACAGCTCTCACCGCCATGGTGATCAAGGCAATGTGAGTTTCATCGATACCGGTCGCTCCGTTTTATGTCCCACAGGAAGTTACGGTTATGCTTTCGGCAGCCAGCATCACCGTGAATGGACGCGCACCTCACTTGCCCACAACGTGCCATTGATCGATGGAGTGGCGCAGTCTCTGGATGATCCAGCAGCGATAGCTCGCGTTATCTCGAGTACCCGAACGGATGGAATGGTGGCTCATCGGCTGGACTTGAGCGCTGCCTATACAGGTGATATCCGCTATGTACGCACCATCGTGTTATTGGAAGGTGTCGGCATCGTGATATTTGATGATCTCTCAAGTCAGCAGCCATTTACTGTGCAGTGGCAGCTGCATTCTTCACTGAAAGCTGGCCTTCAATCCGACGAGCAGGGCAAAGCAGTTACACTTTGCGAAGGCCAGCGTGACTACCGACTGCGCTTGGAAAGCCACCCGGAACTGACTCCTGAAGTGACTCATGGCTACGCTGAAGAGCGAGAAGAGCACATCATCATCGACAGCGATGCAAACCCCGATGTCGCTCACATGACGTGGACAATTCCTGCCCAGCGACAGCATTGCATCCTTGCCAGCTGTGTCAGTCAGGAGGTCATTCTGAAGCAGGAGGAGGGAAGGTTGCGTATCGTCTGGGAGGGTAAGGAGATGGTGGTGGAATTGATTGATTATTAATGGGAGAGGTTTTCTCTATTGTTATCATTCATTTTCAATCTCTACTTTATTGTCACGCATTGAGTGTCCCGGCACTAGAATATGGTCCTTGTTCAAGGAGGTTATAAATGACTATCCGTAGTGGCCGGGTTTGTACTCGCTTCAATTCAGTGTGGATAAATTTAGCTTCCTGTACTGGCTTGTTTTCTCTACTGGAGGGCATAAAAACCAGCAGAAATAGTGTATGGATATCCATCGGGCCTGGTCTGAAAGGGAGAGATGAATGTATGGTGATTATCTTGATTCAGTCATAGGTCATAAGATAATCGTACTATCTATTGTTATTGTGATATATCAGAAATCTCCTTCCGATTTAGCCCTTTGTATAATGTGGATAGCATGCTCTTCTTGATCATGAAGTGTAGAGTTCTCATTACTGCAATGCTATGATCAGCGTTCTGAAAATATATAGAGAACATGGGATATCAAACGATAGGGAAGTTGTTTCTCGGAAATATCATGTTGATGACTTGCCGGGTACAAAATTACCCGCCACCAGAATTACTGGTATCTTGGAGCGGCTTCAGCAGGGAGAACCCATATCTCAGCTATCATTACGATACTTGGATAGTCAGGGTCTGCTGGCCCTAAAGAAATTTATCATGTAAGACATCCCTTTTGATCAGTTTCATCAAGAAGCAGAAGAAGAGCAGATTCTCAGAATATGGAAAGCTAAGCTAGACAGGATCGCAAAGGAAGAAGAAGCACGGTTGATAGAGGAAGCAAGACAAGAGAGTGTCCGAATAGCACAACAAAAATCCTTGGAGAAACGAAAGACGCTAGAAAAGACACCTCAATATAAAGCCAGGATGAAAAATCGATTTCTGAGAAATAAGTATGCTATCGACTGTTACATTGAGAAAATCGACTTTCATCGTTTGATGGATATATTGCGTCGAATTGATGAAGACAATCGTCTTTTCGAAAATGATTTGCTGTGGCTTTCTACACATGGCCGGGATTATTTCAGCAAAGAGTTGAGGTCAGCCTATCATCATGCAGAGGCCAAGTTTTACGAGGAACATTTCAATCGTAGTCAAGATGTATGGATGGCGATTAATGCCAGTAGCCACTATCGAAAATGCGGAAAATCTCTCAGAGCTGCTGAAATTCTCAAGGCTATTGATATTGTAAATATGGCATCAAGAAAAATGAAAACCGCATTTCATACAACATTTTGTGGTGTACAACGTGACCTCGGACACCGAGACGAGGCTATTGATCTAGCAATGATCGCTCACGGGCTCATGAGTAAAGACTTCAGACCATGCACATTGTTGGGTGCAATTTATATGGAAGCTGGACAGGTCAGTCTCGGTCATGAGTGGTACGAAAAAGCGATTGAACGTGGTGCGAGTGAGGAGGCTATTGATAGTGAGCTAAGAATCATCTTCAATCGCGCCAACCATAAGGACCGTCAGGATATTCGCAAGTATCTTCTTCAGGTTGATTCAAGACGTTTTTCCTGGGTCAAGAATAGATGAGACGTTATTGAAGACCGTGGCCATTCCAGACCCTGTGCGCAACATCTTTAGGGATTGGACGTGGTGCGTAGATAGCCGAGCAAATATCCATCCCGTAGCTTCCTGGAGTCTGACGCTATCAGTCATATGTCAGCAGGTTTGCGGAGAAGGGATTGGATGAGGTTCGGGTGTTCATGGCATTCGTTCCCCCAGAATGCCTGCGCGCTGAATGATCTCCGGCACAGACGCTTCCTGACGATGCGCCATGATATGCACGCCACTCACACCCTCGATCTCACGCAACTGCTGGATCATCTCGATGCAGATGTCACGGCCTTCCGCCTTTTGATTCTTGGCACCCTTGAGGCGTTCGATCACCTCGTCCGGGATATGCACGCCGGGGACATGGCGGCGCATCCATTCGGCGGTACGTGCCGAGGCCAGCGGGCCGACGCCGGGCAGGATGAAGCATTTTTCCACCAGGCCCAGATCACGAGCGTGATGCATGAAGTCCTGAAAGCGTGGGAGGTCGAAGCAGTACTGTGTCTGGATGAACTGAGCCCCGGCGGCGATCTTCTTGGCCAGACGATGAGGGCGAAACGCGAAGGGCGGGGCGAAGGGGTTGGCGGCGGCGCCCAGAAATACCTGGGGCGCAGAGGTCAGTGACCGGCCGCTGGCGAAGGCGTGCTTGTTACGCAGTCCGGCGACGATTTCCAGCAGCGACAGGGAATCGAGGTCGAACACCGGCTTGGCCTCGGGGTGATCCCCGACCTGCACACCATCGCCGGTCAGACACAGCAGGTTGCGGATGCCCAGCGCCGAGGCCCCCAGCACATCGCCCTGGATGGCGATGCGGTTTCTGTCACGACACGAGATCTGCATCACCGTTTCATGGCCTTCGCGGGCCAACAGGGCACACATCGCCACGCTCGACATGTGGCAGTTGGCGCCCGAGCCATCGGTGGCGTTCATGGCATCGACATGGCCGGCAAACAGCTGCGCGCGTGCATGGACGTCCCGTGGGTCGGCTGAGTCGGGAGGCGCCAGCTCGGCGGTAACGGCAAACTGACCGCTTCTGAGCACTCGCTCCAGGTGACCGACGTTGCCATCTCGCTCGGCAGGTGGCGCCTGGGTGTTGTCCGGGATAGTGAGTCTGGAGGTCATTTCAGGCTCTCTCGACGCTCAGCGGCTTGCCGAGCCACGCGCAGCCAGGATGAAGTGCCCTGCAAGCGGTGGTCCACCGGCAACTGCACGATCTGGATCGCGTCGCTGTCCTTCATTTGCTGGCTGCCTTCCCAGGCTTCCACCCAGACGCAGCGCTTGTCCGGTTCGACTTCACAGTTACCATTCTGCATGACACCGCCGCAGGGACCGTTGCGCAGATTCTTGGGGCAGTTCATGGAGCAGGACATGCCGGTCGAACTCAGAATGCATTGGCCACACATCTGACAATCAAATAGCAAGCCCTTGCAGGCTTGTTCCAGCCTGGCAACGGGCTTCTCTGCACGTGCGTAGCCCACGGATTTCCATAGCGGATGCAATTTGATGATCACCGGCTCGATGGCCCGATAGGTGAGCTCCAGCAGCCGCGCGTGACGTGCGGCCCACAGACGAATCGAATACAAGGATGTCTCCTGTCAAACACACTGGCGGGGGTAACGCCATGGGCGTTCTGGAGCGCTATCTTCGCATGGCCGCCACCCGGGCCGACATCCCGTGGGCGACAGCGTCACTATCGAAAGGCGCACAATAAGCGGGAGAGGCATCGTTGCTTGGCTGAAGCCAAAAAGCCTCCGTAGCCCTGAAAGCCCCTGAAACCCAGAAAGACGCCGGAGCATTCGCTGCTCCGGCGTCTTTTGTGTCTACGTCATATCTTTTTTATCTAATCTCAGGGCGTAAGGCCCGCGGCCTGCATGAAGCGTCGCAGTGTTAGAGAGACGAGGCCCAGCGCGCTGACGCTGCCTCCCCAGATGACCACCAGCCAGCCGACTTTGCTGAGCCAGCTGGCCGGGCGCGCAGGCGTCCCGGATGGCTCGATGCTGGGCCTGGCTGTGGGGGCGTGCAGTGGCACTGAATGTGACTCGCGTGTCGGGGATGTCATGTCAGTACCTCTCAATGGTAGCCATCGGTGTGACGGACCTTGCCCTTGAACACGAAGTAGCTCCACGCCGTGTACACCAGGATGATCGGCAGGATGAAGAGCGTACCGACGAGGGCAAAGCCCTGGCTCTGTGGCGGAGAGGCCGCTTCCCAGATCGTCACATGACCGGGAATGATGTCAGGCCACATGCTGATGCCGAAACCGCTGTAGCCCAGGAAGATCAATGCCAGCACCAGCAGGAAGGGTTGGGCATGATATTCAAGGGCGACGGCGCGGATCAGCGCATAACCTGCCAGCACTACCAGCACTGGCACCGGCAGGAACCAGAACAGCTGCGGCAGCGTGAACCAGCGCTCGGCGATGGCGGGGTGTGCCAGCGGAGTCCACAGACTGACGGCCGCGATCATGATCAACACCCACAGCGTCAGCGGGCGCGTCAGGGCAAACATGCGCGCCTGGAGAATGCCTTCGGTCTTCATGATCAGCCAGGTGCTGCCGAGCAATGCATAGGTGAACAGCAGCGCCACACCGCAGAACAGCGGGAAGGGTGACAGCCAGTCCAGCGAACCGCCGCTGAAGTGCACTCCATCGAAGGCGATGCCCTGGATGTAGCCTCCCAGTGCGACGCCTTGACTGAAGGTGGCCAGCACCGAGCCGCCCACGAAGGCCTTGTCCCACCAATGGCGACTCGCGTCCGAGGCCTTGAAGCGAAATTCGAAGGCGACACCGCGGAAGATGAGGCCGATCAACATGGCGACAAGGGGAATGCTCAGAGCTTCCAGCAAGACGGCGTAGGCCAGCGGGAAGGCCGCAAATAGCCCCGCGCCGCCCAGTACCAGCCATGTCTCGTTGCCATCCCACACGGGGGCCACGGTATTCATCATCACATCGCGGTCCACCTTTTCCTCCACCCACGGGAAGAGGATGCCGATGCCCAGATCAAAGCCGTCCATGATCACGTACATCATCAGGCCGAACAGGATGATGCCCACCCAGATGACAGAAAGGTCGATACCCATAGTGTTCATCGCTCCGGTCAGTGAGTGGTGCCATCGAGAGATTCCTCGATGGCCGACAGTGGGCGGGAAGGTGTGCGTGGCTTGCCGGGGCCGCCGCTGGGGGCGTGGCTGTCATCACCCGCCGGCCCTTTCTTGATCAGCTTGAAGAGGTAGTTGATCCCCGTGCCGAAGACGATGAAGTAGACCGTGACAAAGGCTGTCAGGCTGATGCTGAGGTGAACGGCGCTGTGGGCAGAGACGGCATCTTCCGTTCTCATCAAGCCGTAGATCACCCACGGCTGGCGGCCGACCTCGGTGGTGAACCAGCCCGCGAGTATCGCGATCAGCCCAGCCGGCCCCATGGCGACGGCCAGCCTCAGCCAGCGCCGCGAGGTGAAGAGCCTGCCCTTGCGGGCCAGATAGACACCCGAGAGGCCGAGCAGAATCATCGCAAGGCCCAGGCCGACCATCAGGCGGAAGCTCCAGAACACGACGGTCGAATTGGGGCGGTCCGCGGCGGGGAAGTCCTTGAGCGCCGGTACCTGCTTGTCGATGTCGTGCATCAACAGCAGGCTGCCGAGGGCCGGAATCTCGAGCGCGAAGCGCGTCTCTTCGCGCTGCATGTCGGGCACACCGAACAGGATCAACGGCGTCGGTTCCCCATGGCTGTTGTCCCAATGCCCTTCGATGGCCGCGATCTTGGCCGGCTGGTGCTTGAGCGTATTCAGGCCATGCATGTCGCCGACGAAAGCCTGCAGCGGGGCGGTCACCATCAACATCAGCACCGCCATGACCAGCATCTTGCGCACTTCCGGGGTGTCGCGTTTCTTGAGCAGCAGCCAGGCGGCGGAGGCAGCGACGAACAGCGAAGTGCTCAGGAAGGAGGCCAGTGCCATATGGGCCAGGCGATAGGGGAAGGAGGGGTTGAAGACGATCGCGAACCAGTCGACCGGCACGACGATGCCATCGATGACCTCGTGTCCCTGAGGGGTCTGCATCCAGCTGTTGGAGGACAGGATCCAGAACATCGAGACCAGGGTGCCGAGCGCGACCATGCAGGTCGAGAAGAAGTGCAGGCCGCGGCCGACGCGATTCCAGCCAAATAGCATCACGCCGAGGAAGCCGGCTTCGAGGAAGAAGGCGGTCAGCACTTCATAGGTCAGCAGCGGCCCGGTCACGCTGCCGGCAAAGGCCGAGAAACCGCTCCAATGCGTGCCGAACTGGTAGGCCATGACCAGTCCTGACACCACGCCCATCGCGAAGTTGACCGCGAATATCTTCGACCAGAAATGATAGAGGTTGCGGTAGACCTGTGTGCCTGTCTTCAACCACATGCCTTCCAGCACCGCCAGATAGCTGGCGAGACCAATGGTGATGGCCGGGAAGATGATGTGAAACGAGATGGTGAAGGCGAACTGTATCCTGGCCAGGTCGATGGCCTCGGTGCCGAACATGGCAATGTCTCCTGAGTAGGCGGCAAGGGGGACGGCCCTGCCTGAATCTTCGCCGCTACTCTAGGGAGCCGCCCGAAGCCATAACAGGCTCAGTTGTGCGAGAAAAAACCATATCAGTTGCAAGCTGAATCTTGGTAGGTCGTTAAATGCCCGTGAGCTAGTCAGTCGGCCAGCCAGGTGGTACGGCGAGAAGCCAGCAAGGCGTGCCGGTCAGGAGGGCGCACTCTGATTGATGCCAGCACCATGATGGGATCAGGTGCTTGTCGTATCGCCCTTGGCGGCAGGCCCCGCCATGGCGGGCTCTGGCGCTTCCTTAAGGGGCACGCGTGCGGCATCAGGGCATGCAATCAAGATGCGCAACAAGCTGCGACATCCAGGCGTGGCAAGCGGCTGTCGCGCGAGTGATATGCGCCGCAAAAGGCTGTTTTCGCCCCCGCGGATGACGAGTGAAGACTGTGTGGCAAGGCGGCCACAAGGGCTGCGGCATTTGCGCGCACTCGTGCGCGCACATACTCAAGGCATTCCTTACATCTCGCGCCTCGCACCTCGCACCTCGCACCTCGCATCTCGCATATCGTCTAAGCGGTCCGCGTTTCAGGCTGCCTTGAGCAATTCACCCAATGTCTGCATGGCGCGCTCTGACGCCGCGTCCCACGGGTGGCCGTAGCTCAAGCGAATGCAATGCTTGAAGCCCTGGGTGGCCGAGAAGATGGGGCCCGGCGCCAGACTGATGCCGTGGGCCAGCGCCTGCTGAAAAAGGGCCAGCGAGTCGATGTGCTCGGGAAGCTCGCACCACAGGAAGTAGCCCCCGTGGGGATGGGTCACGCGGGTGTCTGCGGGGAAGTAGCGATCAATGGCTGACAGCATGGCCGTCTGCTGGGTCTCGAGCGCCAGGCGTAGCTTGCGCAGGTGGCGGTCGTAGCCCCCATGCTGGAGGTAGTCGGCAAGGGCTACCTGGGCAGGCAGCGATGGCGAGATGGTCGTCATCAGCTTGAGGCGAGAAATCTCCCGGGTATGACGCCCCGCGGATATCCAGCCCACCCGATAGCCCGGCGCCAGGCACTTGGAGAATGACCCGCAGTGCATCACCAGACCCTCGACATCCAGCGCCTTGACGGGCTGTGGGGGCGACACCTCGGCACGTTGATCGAAATACAGTTCCGCATAGACATCATCCTCCAGCATCGGAAGCTGATGACGGCAGAGCAGCGCATACAGTTTGGCCTTGCGCGAATCGCTCAGGCTGGCACCCAGCGGATTCTGCAGGTGGCTCATGAACCAGCAAGCCTTGATGGGCAGCGACTCCAGACGATTCTCTAGCACCTCGAGATCAATCCCGTCACGCGGGTGCACCGGAATTTCCACTGCGCGTAGCTTGAGCCGCTCAAGCACCTGAAGCGTGGCATAGAAGGCCGGCGCTTCGATGGCGACAAGGTCTCCGGGCTGGGTGACACATTGCAGGCCGAGGTTGAGCGCCTCCATGGCGCCATTGGTGATCACCAGCTCCTCCGTCGGCAGCTGCATGCCGTTGACCATGTAGCGCTGAGCGATCTGCCGGCACAGGTCAGGATGGCCGGTCGTCATGTCGGAGATCACGGCATGCGACGATAGCTGGCGCAGCCCGCGCGTCATGCTGGTTGCAAGCCGCGAGAGGGGGAAGAGCTCTGGGCTCGGGAAGGCAGATCCGAAGGGGACGGTATCGTTGTCGCGCAGTGAACCCAGTATCGAGAACACCAGCTCACTGACGGCGACCTCAGAAGGGGCTTCCTGCTGCAGGGCGACATGTGGTTCATCGAGTATCCGCGAGGCATTGTCGCGTACGAAATATCCCGAGCGCGGCCGCGCACTGATCAGTCCCTGATTCTCCAGCAGGTAATACGCCTGAAAGACGGTAGAGGGGCTGATGCCATGTGCCTTGCTGGCTTGGCGCACTGAGGGCACGCGCTCACCCGGCGCGAGAATTCCGGTACGAATCAGGTTGGAGATCTCGGCGGCAAAGCGTTCATAACGCTTCATGGGAAGCTGTCCTGGTGGGCTGTGGAAGGGCAAGGATACCGGAGTGATTACGCCGGCGCATGGCGCGGTGGCCGGGATGGATTATTGTCCATGCCAAAAGAGTCGGGGAGGGCAATGCATCATCAGCGTGCTGCTGATGCTGACGTGTCCTGCTCGACTTTCGCCCGCTGCACCAGTCAAGGCCATGCTTTTGACTGATAATCTCCTCATTGCGCCATGCCGGGATGAGTTTTGTGCACGATATTCATAAATTCACCTGTTTGGTGCAAAAAGCTGGCTGGCATATTTTTGATTGAGCATATTTGGTGCGGCTTATATTCAAAACGATATCGAGATTTCCTTTTGACTGAACGATGGCAACGCACGGCACCGATGTTTCGTGTGATTGCCTGCTTTGCTGGCACATCAATTGCACTACCTCAGTCGGGATAACAAGTACAACAAGATACGAGGGAATGTCGTGAACAAGAAAATTGCTGCCGCAATGCTGTCCGCCTGTGTCGGTTTCTCGCTGGCCAATGTCGCCCAGGCGGAAGAGGGGCCGATCAAGGTCGGCATCCTGCATTCACTGTCCGGCACCATGGCGATCAGTGAATCGACTCTGAAAGACACCATGTTGATGCTGATCGAGAAGCAGAACGAGAAGGGCGGGCTGCTGGGACGCAAGCTGGAGCCCGTCGTGGTCGACCCGGCCTCCAACTGGCCGCTGTTTGCCGAGAAGGCGCGTGAACTGCTGGCGCAGGACAAGGTCGATGTCATCTTCGGCAACTGGACGTCCGTCTCGCGCAAGTCGGTGCTGCCGGTGGTCGAAGAGCTCAACGGCCTGTTGTTCTATCCGGTGCAGTATGAGGGCGAGGAGTCCTCGGAGAATGTCTTCTATACCGGGGCGGCGCCCAATCAGCAGGCGATTCCGGCAGTGGATTACTTGATGAATGATGTGGGTGTCGAGCGCTGGGTATTGGCGGGCACGGATTATGTCTATCCGCGTACCACCAACAAGATTCTGGCCGCCTACCTCAAGTCGAAGGGCGTGGCGGACGAGGATGTGATGGTCAATTACACGCCTTTCGGTCACTCCAACTGGCAGTCCATCGTCTCGGACATCAAGTCCTTCGGCAGTGCTGGCAAAAAGACCGCCGTGGTCTCCACTATCAACGGCGATGCCAATGTGCCGTTCTATCGTGAGCTGGCCAACCAGGGCATCGATGCCGAGGACATTCCGGTGGTGGCCTTCTCGGTGGGCGAGCAGGAGCTCTCGGGCATCGATACCGCACCGCTGGTCGGGCATCTCGCGGCCTGGAACTACTTCATGAGTGTGGACAGCGACACCAACTACGACTTCATCGATGAGTGGATCGCCTACACCGGCAAGGAAGATGCGGTCACCAATGATCCGATGGAAGCCCACTACATCGGCTTCAACATGTGGATGGAAGCCGCTCGCAAGGCGGGCAGTGTCGAGGTCGATGCGGTCAAGGACGCCATCATCGGCGTGTCCGTTCCCAACCTGACCGGCGGCTACGCCACCATGATGCCCAACCATCACATCACCAAACCGGTGCTGATCGGCGAGATCCAGGACAACGGTCAGTTCTCCGTCGTCTGGCAGACCCCCTCCACCGTGGCAGGTGATGCCTGGTCGGACTATCTGGAAGGTTCCAAGGACCTGATCAGTGACTGGCGCAAACCGATGGAATGCGGCAACTACAATGTCGTGACCCATTCCTGTGGGGCTCAACAGAACGTCGCCACGCAATGAGGCGTAGCACGTTCTGAGAGTGAGGCGGCGCGCATGTGAGCCTGCGTGCCGCCTCGCTGAGTGTCAGTCTCCGAGGTCGCGATGCCCTCGGAGACTGATGACGCCTTCGCGCGTTCACCATGGATGGCCTTCTTGATGTCTATCTCCGTTGCAACGATGTTCCGCTGGTGCTGGCAGAGGATGCTGCTGATCTGTCTTCTGTCCTTCCCCCTGTTTGCCGCTGCCCAGTCCGAATCCGCGACTGGGCAGTCAGCGCGTCTGTCTGACAGCGCTGCCCAGACCTTGCTGACCCGACTTGCCGAGGCGCGCAATCCCGCCAAGCCCACCGTGATCGATGAGATCGCCGTGAGCGGCGATGAGCGCGCGCGTGGCTGGCTGGAAGCCTTCTCCTCAAGCAAGCTGGCTCGCCTAAAGAGCGGCGAGCGTTTCCTGATCATCGACAACAATCGCGGCCGCGAATGGGCCGTCTCCGACGCCCTGTCCGGCGACTCCGCCGGCAAGGTCTCGCGGCGTGAACTCGAGACACTGCGCAGCAACAACTCGCTGCGTGGCCATATCGATGGTGTGTTGTCGATGATCGACCTGTCGTCCCCGGAGGCCGAGGTCCGGCTCACGGCGGCGCGCGGCCTGCGCGGCAGTGTCGATGAGGCCATGGCCGAGCGGCTGCCGAGCCTGATCGAGCAGGAAGCCGATGCTGATATCCGCGCCACCCTGGCGGAGGCGCTCGCCATCCAGCAGCTGGAAGCCGATGGCGACCCTGCGGCGCTGGAGACGCTATCCGGCAGCCTGAACGCCGCGGCGATTGCCGCCATCAATGGTGCTGCGGCCAGTGATGACCCGCAGCTGGCCAAAGCCGCCCGGGTAGCACTGGCCGGTATCGAGCAGAAGCTCAAGCTCAACAGCGGGCTCGAGACGCTCTACTTCGGCCTCTCGCTGGGCTCGGTACTGGTGCTGGCTGCCATCGGGCTTGCCATCACCTTCGGTGTCATGGGCGTGATCAACATGGCGCATGGCGAACTGATCATGCTGGGCGCCTACACCACCTGGGGCATGCAGCAGCTGCTTCCCGGGCAGCCGGGACTGGCACTGCTGCTGTCGATTCCGGCGGGTTTTCTGGTCGCGGCGGCGGTGGGCGTCATCATCGAGCGCAGCGTCATCCAGCACCTCAAGGGGCGTCCGCTGGAGACGCTGCTGGCCACCTTCGGCATCAGCCTGATTCTGCAGCAACTGGTGCGCACCACCATCTCGCCCCTGAATCGCATCGTGGTCACGCCGGAGTGGATGAGTGGCTCGTTGATGATCAACGAGGCGCTGTCATTGACGCTCAATCGCCTCTACATCATCGGCTTCGCGCTGTTCGTGTTCGCCGGCCTGATGCTGATCATGCGCCGCACCCGTCTCGGACTCGAGGTGCGGGCGGTGACCCAGAATCGCGCCATGGCACGCTCGATGGGCATCAAGGCGACGCGTGTCGACATCATGACCTTCGCACTCGGCTCCGGCGTTGCCGGCCTGGCCGGTGTCGCGCTCTCACAGATCACCAACGTCGGGCCGAACCTGGGCCAGAACTACATCATCGATTCCTTCATGGTGGTGGTGTTCGGTGGGGTCGGCAATCTGTGGGGCACGCTGGTGGCCGGCATGTCGCTGGGGCTGCTCAATCAGTTCCTCGAGCCCTGGGCGGGCGCGGTCCTCGCCAAGATCGTGGTGCTGGTGTTCATCATCCTGTTCATTCAAAAGCGCCCGCGGGGACTCTTCCCGCAGAAGGGCCGCGCCGCGGAGGGTTGATCCATGCCTGATTCACGTTCCTGGCTGGCGCGCCCCTTCACGGAGCGCTCCACCCAGATATTCCTCGCAGTCCTGACACTGTCGGTACTCGCGGTCACGCTGCTGCATGTGCTGCTGCCCGAGAGTAATCCGCTGCATGTCAGCACCTTCACCGTCACCTTGCTGGGCAAGTACCTGTGCTATGCGCTGCTGGCGGTGGCGGTGGATCTCGTCTGGGGCTACCTGGGCATCCTCAGCCTGGGCCACGGGGCCTTCTTCGCGCTGGGTGGTTACGCCATGGGCATGTACCTGATGCGCCAGGTGGGCGACCGCGGCGTCTATGGCAATCCGGAGCTGCCGGATTTCATGGTCTTCCTCAACTGGCAGGAGCTGCCGTGGTTCTGGCAGGGCTTTGACATGCCGGCCTTCGCCTTCCTGATGGTGCTGCTGGCACCGGGGCTGCTGGCGCTGGTGTTCGGATTCCTGGCCTTCCGCTCCCGCGTCACCGGTGTCTATCTCTCCATCATCACCCAGGCGCTGACCTTCGCCTTGATGCTGGCGTTCTTCCGCAATGAGATGGGCTTTGGCGGCAACAACGGCCTGACCGACTTCAAGGACATTCTCGGCTTCGATCTGCGCACGGATGCCATGCGCATCGCGCTGTTCATCGCCAGCGGTGTGGCGCTGGGACTCGGTTATCTGCTGTGTCGCGGCATCGTCGGCTCCAAGCTCGGGCGCGTGAGCATCGCCTGTCGCGACGCCGAGGCACGCACGCGCTTTCTGGGCTATCGCGTCGAACGTGTCCAGCTGTTCATCTTCGTGGTCTCGGCGATGCTGGCCGGAGTGGCGGGAGCGCTGTATGTGCCGCAGGTCGGCATCATCAATCCCGGCGAGTTCTCGCCGCTGTTCTCCATCGAGGTGGTGGTGTGGGTGGCGCTCGGTGGCCGCGCGACGCTCTACGGCGCCGTGCTGGGCGCGCTGATCGTCAATTACGCCAAGACGGTGTTCACCGGCATCATGCCGGACGCCTGGCTGTTCGCTCTCGGCGGTCTGTTCGTGCTGGTCACCGTGCTGTTGCCCAAGGGCATCGCCGGCCTGTTCGCCCAGCGTGGCTGGGGCAGGCGCTCGTCGTCCAAGGCGAAGATTGATCCGGCGAGCGCGACTCGTCCCACCGAGCAGGAGGCCACGGCATGAGCCTGTTGAAAGAGATGGCGACGCGGGATCGCGTGTTCGACTTCCTGACCCCACGTGTCTCGCCGGTGGATGTGACCCACGGGCCGATCCTCTATCTGGAGGATGTCAGTGTCAGCTTCGATGGCTTCAAGGCGATCAACGACCTCAACCTGACCATCGACGATGGTGAGCTGCGCTGCATCATCGGCCCCAACGGCGCCGGCAAGACCACGATGATGGACATCATCACCGGCAAGACGCGCCCCGACAGTGGCTCGGTGTGGTTCGGCAGCCGCCACGATCTGCTGCACATGAGTGAGCCCGAGATCGCCATCCTGGGCATCGGCCGCAAGTTCCAGAAGCCCACCGTCTTTGAGGCGCTCAGCGTGTTCGAGAATCTCGAACTCGCGATGGCCACCGACAAGCGCATCTTCCCGACCCTGACCGCGCGCATGACCGGCGAGACTCGGGATCGGATCGAGGAAGTGCTGCAGACGATTCATCTCAAGGAATGGCATGCGCGCGAGGCGGGCATCCTGTCCCACGGCCAGAAGCAGTGGCTGGAGATCGGCATGCTGTTGATGCAGAAACCACGTCTGCTGCTGGTCGATGAGCCAGTGGCCGGTATGACCGAGCAGGAGATGGAGCGCACCGCGGAGCTGCTGACCAGCCTGGCGGGACGCCAGTCGGTGGTGGTGGTCGAGCATGACATGGGCTTCGTGCGCTCCATCGCGCGCAAGGTCACGGTGCTGCATCAGGGCGCGGTACTGGCGGAAGGCAGCATGGATGCGGTATCGAGCGACCCCAAGGTCGTTGAGGTCTACCTGGGAGAGAGTGACGGATGACGCAAGCGCAGATACCCGATACCCCGATGCCCCACGCATCGCCGACCCATGACCCGGCGACGAATGACGTGGCGACCAATGACGTGGCGACGCTGCTGAGCATCGAGTCGCTCAATCAGTTCTACGGCGAGAGTCATACGCTGTGGGATCTCACGCTGGAGATTCCCGCCGGCCAATGCACCTGCGTGATGGGCCGCAACGGCGTCGGCAAGACCACCTTGATGAAATGCATCATGGGTGAGGAGAGCGTTCGTGACGGCAAGCTCCTGTACCGCGCCGAGGGCGAGGGCGGTAGTGGTGAGAACAGCAGTGGCGATGCCAGTGGCCACGAGCCGCTTGATCTGACACGCCGCAAGCTCGAGGAGCGTGCCCGCCTGGGCGTCGGCTATGTCCCCCAGGGACGTCAGATCTTCCCGATGATGACGGTGGAAGAGAACCTGCGCACCGGGCTCGCCGTGCGCCGTGATGGACTGCGCCAGATTCCCGAGCGCATCTATGAGCTGTTTCCCGTGCTCAAGGAGATGCGTCACCGGCGTGGGGGTGACCTGTCCGGCGGGCAGCAGCAACAGCTCGCCATCGGCCGCGCGCTGGTGATCGAACCGCGCCTGCTGATCCTCGATGAGCCCGGCGAAGGCATCCAGCCCAATATCGTCGCCCAGATAGGCGAGGTCATTCGCCGCCTGATCAAGGAAGACGGCCTGACGGTGCTGCTGGTCGAGCAGAAGCTGCCCTTCGCGCGCAAGTACGCCGATCGCTTCGTGATCATGGATCGCGGCCGGCGGGTGGCCGAAGGCGAGATCGCGGCGCTGTCCGATGAACTGATCAAGCAGCACCTGACCGTATGACCATCCAGCGCATGATTTCCGCAGACGGCGCGACGGATGTCGCGTCCGGCCATCGCTTCGATGATCAGCGTCAGTGGCAGGCCTCGCTGGCGCTGCGCTTCGAGACCGACACCCGCGATGGCGCAGGCCCCATCACACGACTGACGCGTCGTCGTCATCACGGCCCGCTGCGCGTGCAGCGGCCGTTCTATCCGGAAGGCCGCCACGGCTGCTGCCATGTCTATCTGCTGCACCCTCCCGGCGGGCTGGTCAGTGGTGATGCGCTGCATATCACGGCAGAGATCGAGGAAGGCGCGCAGGTGCTGTTGACCACGCCGGCGGCGGCCAAGCTCTACAAGGCGGATCGCAATGGCGTGGCCTGGGGCCAGCATACGCACCTCAAGGTCGCCGACGGCGCCACCCTGGAATGGCTGCCTCAGGAGACGCTGGCCTTCAATGGCTCGCGCGGCGAGCAGACCACCACTCTCGAGCTTGAGGGCAATGCCCGATGTCTGGGCTGGGAAGTGCTGGCACTCGGCCGGCCCGTCGGTGAGCTGCCCTTTGTCAGCGGCCATCTGGAACAACGCTTCCGCCTGACGCGTGACGGTAAGCCAGTGTGGATCGAGCGCCAGTCGCTGGACCCGCTGCATCCGCGCTTCACGGGGCGCTGGGGGCAGGGCAGCTGTAGTGTCCAGGCCACGCTGTGGGCGGTCGGGCTTGCAGATGAGGCGGCGGCCATCGAGGCCCTGCGCGAGGCGATGCCTGCCTCTCCGCGATGGGCGGTGACGCGCCGCGAGGGCGTGCTGCTGCTGCGCTATCTCGGCCATGAACGCAACGAGGCCTGGGCACTGTGCCAGCAGGCATGGCAGATCCTGCGCCCACTGATGACGGGGCGTGAGGCACAGGTGCCACGCATCTGGCTGACCTGACCTCGAGAGCCCCCACGCAATGACAACCACAAGAGCCACGACATGGAACTGACGCCAAGAGACAAGGACAAGCTGTTGCTGTTTACCGCAGCGCTGCTGGCCGAGCGCCGCAAGGCCAAGGGCCTCAAGCTCAACTATCCGGAATCCATCGCGTTGATCAGCGCCGAGATTCTGGAAGGTGCACGCGAAGGATTGAGTGTGGCTGAGCTGATGGGGCGCGGGGCAGAGGTGCTGACCCGTGATGACGTGATGGAAGGCATCGCCGAGATGATTCCCGAGGTGCAGGTCGAGGCGACCTTCCCGGATGGCACCAAGCTGGTGACCGTTCACAACCCCATCGTGTGAGGTGAGCAATGATGATTCCCGGTGAATATCAGGTGGCGGACGGCGATATCTCTCTATGTGAGGACCGCCTGCGCACCACGCTCTCGGTCGGCAATCGCGGCGACCGACCGATCCAGATCGGCTCGCACTATCACTTTGCCGAGGCCAATCCGGCGTTGGTGTTCGATCGCGAGGCCGCCCTCGGACAGCGCCTGGACATCGCCGCCGGAACGGCGATTCGCTTCGAGCCCGGGCAGACGCGTGACGTCACGCTGATTCCCTTCGTCGGCAGTCGCCATATCTATGGCTTCCGTGGCGAGGTGATGGGACAGCTCAAGGATGACGGCAGTGTCGAGCGCTGAGCGAGCGACAACCTTTCCGTCAAGGCGTCAGGCAATGGTGCCGACAGGCATTTACCTCGGAGCTCATTCAGAGACTGCGGCTCAGGGATCAAGAGGCAACCCATGAAGATAACGCGACAGGCCTATGCCGACATGTACGGCCCGACCACCGGCGACCGCGTGCGTCTGGGCGATACGGCGCTGTGGATCGAGGTGGAGAAGGATTTCACCCATTACGGGGAAGAAGTGAAGTTTGGCGGTGGCAAGGTGATCCGCGATGGCATGGGCCAGAGCCAGCGCGCCGATGACAGCGTGATGGATACCGTGATCACCAATGCGCTGATTCTGGACTGGTGGGGCATCGTCAAGGCGGATGTCGGCCTCAAGTCCGGGCGCATCGCGGCCATCGGCAAGGCCGGCAATCCCGACACCCAGCCTGACGTGGATATCGTGATCGGCCCGGGCACCGAGATCATCGCCGGTGAGGGCAAGATCCTCACCGCTGGCGGTGTCGACCCGCACATCCACTTCATCTGCCCCCAGCAGGTGGAAGAGGCGCTGATGAGCGGCATCACCACCATGCTCGGCGGTGGGACGGGGCCTGCCACCGGCACCAATGCCACCACCTGTACGCCGGGGCCCTGGCATATCGGCAAGATGCTGCAGGCGGTGGACAGCCTGCCGATGAACATCGGCTTGCTCGGCAAGGGCAATGCCTCGCTGCCCGAGGGGCTGGAGCAGCAGATCGAGGCCGGCGTGATCGGCCTCAAGCTGCATGAGGACTGGGGCACCTCGCCGGCCTCCATCGACAACTGTCTGACAGTCGCCGATGCCTACGATGTGCAGGTGGCGATCCATACCGACACCCTGAATGAATCAGGCTTCGTCGAGGATACCCTGGCGGCCTTCAAGGACCGTTGCATCCACACCTTCCACACCGAAGGCGCCGGTGGCGGCCATGCGCCGGACATCATCACTGCCTGTTCGCGGCCCAACGTGCTGCCGTCCTCCACCAACCCGACGCGTCCCTACACCGTCAACACGGTGGATGAGCATCTCGACATGCTGATGGTCTGCCACCACCTGGACCCGAGCATCCCCGAGGATGTGGCCTTCGCCGATTCGCGCATTCGCCGCGAGACCATCGCCGCCGAGGACATCCTGCATGATCTGGGTGTCATCTCGATGATGTCCTCGGATTCCCAGGCGATGGGCCGTGTGGGCGAGGTGATCTGCCGCACCTGGCAGACCGCGCACAAGATGCGCGAGCAGCGTGGCCTGCTGGCGGAGGATGCCGAGCGTGGCACCGACAACTTCCGTGCCCGCCGCTATATCGCCAAGTACACCATCAACTCGGCCATTACCCACGGTATCGCCCATGAGGTCGGCTCCATCGAGGTCGGCAAGCTGGCGGATCTGGTGCTGTGGTCACCGGCGTTCTTCGGCGTCAAACCGGCCTGCATTCTCAAGGGCGGCATGATCGCCGCCGCGCCGATGGGCGACCCGAATGCCTCGATTCCCACGCCACAGCCAGTGCATTACCGCCCGATGTTCGGCGCCTTCGGCAAGGCAGCCAGCGCCACGCGCCTGACCTTCGTCTCTCAGGCGGCACTCAAGGCGGGGGTCGGCGAGGCCCTCGGACTCGACAGCCCGTTGTCCGCCTGTCGCGACGTACGCCAGGTACGCAAGCGTGACATGAAGCTCAACGATGCCTGCCCGGAGCTCAAGGTCGACCCCGAAACCTACGAAGTCTTCGCCGACGGTGAGCTTCTCACCTGTGAGCCTGCCACCGAGCTGCCGCTGGCCCAGCGCTATCACCTGTTCTGAAGACCTGTTCTGAGGGCCTGTTTCAAGTGCCTGTTCTGAGGGCCTGTTTCAAGTGCTTGTTCTGATTCCCTATTCGAGATTGACGCCATGATGGAACTGATACATCGCCTGCCAGACGCCAGTGGCTCAGGCGACCCAGCGAGCGCTCACACCGAGGCAGAGCCTCTGGATACCTTGACTCTGCCGCTGGAGCTGCGCATCCGCGGGCGGCTGCGTGCCACCACGGACGGCGGGCGCGAGGTCGGCCTGTTTCTGGATCGTGGACCGGTGCTGCGTGACGGCGATCGGCTGGCCTCGCGCGAGGGCGAGGAGATCTGCATCCGCGCCGCGGATGAGCCGGTAGTGACTGCCCACATCGCCGCCGGGCGTCCGATGGCGGCGCTCTGCTATCACCTGGGCAATCGCCATGTGCAGCTGGCGATCGGCATGCATACGCCTGACGCTGATGCTGAAGCCAAGGGCGAAACCGGCTGGGTGCGCTTCCCGCCGGACCACGTGCTGGAAGCGCTGGCCGAGCGCCTTGGCGCGACCCTCACTCATCACGAGGCGCCCTTTGATCCTGAGCCGGGTGCCTATGCCCAGGCGGGACAGGGGGCTCATTCTCACGATCATGGTCATTCGCACGGGCATGAGAACAGCCACGATCATTCTCACAGCCACGCCCATGAGCACACGCATGAGCACTGATGCCATGGCGAGCCTGCCGGCTCAGGAGGACCTTGCACTGCTGGGGCTCCTGCAGCTGGTGAGTCCGGCCTTGCCCATCGGTGCCTTTGCCTGGTCCCAGGGGCTGGAAAGTGCCTTCGAACTGGGGTGGGTCACTCAGGAGCAGGAGCTTGGCGAGTGGATCGACGGCGTGCTGGAAGACGGGCTCGGCCGTTGCGAACTGCCGTTGCTGGTGCGCCTGCAGCAGGCATGGGCCGAGGAGGATGCGGCGGCGCTCAATGAGTGGGATGGCTGGCTCAAGGCGACACGCGAAACCGCCGAACTCAGCGATGAGGACGCGCGTCTCGGGGCGGCGTTGCTGCGCCTGCTCAGAAGCCTCGCGCTTGAACCACCAGCGGCGCTGATGCCCGAGACACCGGGCTACGTCACGGTGTTCGCCTGGGTGGCGCACCAGCGTGGGGTGCCACTGCGCCAGACCTTGATCGGCTTCGCCTGGGCCTGGCTGGAAAACCAGCTGGCGGTGGCCTGCAAGGCCATGCCGCTTGGGCACACCGCCGCGCAGCGCCTGACCGAGCAACTGCGCCCCCGCGTGGTGGAAGTCGTCGCACAGGCGCTTGAGCGCCCGGATGCAGCGCTTGGCCCGATACTGCCGGGGCTGGCACTCGCCTCCGCACAGCACGAAACACAATATTCCCGTCTGTTCAGGAGTTGAGCGAACGCCGCCTGTCCTGAGGCAGCGGCGCCTGAACCGACCGACACGAACGCCTGATATCTCACGAGAAAGGAAGCTGTCATGAAGCATTGTCTACGCGTAGGAGTGGGTGGGCCGGTGGGCTCCGGCAAGACGGCGCTGTTGCGTCAGCTGTGTCTGGCCCTGCGCGATCACTACGACATCGGGGTGGTCACCAATGACATCTACACCCGCGAAGATGCCGATTTCCTGCTGCGTCATGAAGCACTGGAGGCGGACCGCATTCTCGGCGTCGAGACCGGCGGCTGCCCGCATACCGCAATCCGCGAAGACGCCTCGATGAATCTGGCGGCCATCGATGACCTCCAGGCGCGTCACCCGAACATGGAGCTGGTGCTGGTGGAATCCGGCGGTGACAACCTGTCCGCGACCTTCAGCCCCGAACTTTCCGACCTCACCCTCTATGTGATCGACGTCTCGGCAGGCGACAAGATTCCGCGCAAGGGCGGGCCGGGCATCACCAAGTCCGACCTTCTGATCATCAACAAGATCGACATCGCCGAGCAGGTGCATGCCTCGCTTGAGGTGATGGACCGCGACTCGCGCAAGATGCGTGGCGAGCGGCCCTTCGTGTTCGCCAACCTGTATGACGGCGTCGGCTTGGAAGAGATCATCGCCTTCATTCTGGATCGCGGCATGCTGCCGGAGCGCCGCCCGGAAAAGTTGGCCGCACAGGCCTGACGGCGCAGCGTTTTCTGCCGCTTGCTTGGGATCCATTGTCTCCCGGTAGTCGACACATGACGGATATCGGGTGAATTCATCATCATCTTGTTCAGGAATGACACATGAAGCGTTCTCACTCCGCACTGCTGGCCACCTCACTGTTACTGGTGGCGACCTCGGCCTCCGCACATCCCGGCCATGATGCCCAGGGACTGATGGCCGGCCTGACGCATCCCTTCACCGGGCTGGATCACCTGCTGGCCATGCTGGCCATCGGCATCTGGAGCGTGCGCCAGTCACGGGCCTTGAGGGTTGGTACACCGCTGCTGATGGCCTTCGGCATGCTGGCGGGGGCCGGTATTGCGCTTCTCAGCGGTGGACAGGCGCTGCATGCGCTGATCGCCGAGCAGGGCATCCTGCTCTCGGTGCTGGTGTCCGGTGCGCTGGTGGCATTGCTGCTGCGTCTGCCGACTCTGGCTGGTGCCGTCATGGTGGCCGGCTTCATGGCCTTCCACGGCTTCGCCCATGCGCTGGAAATGCCGGCGGCTGGCAATGCCATGGGTTACATGGCGGGCTTCGTGGTCGCGACACTGGCTCTGGCGTTGCTGGGCCGTGCAGTGGGTCAGCGCCTGATGGGCGTGCCAACCATCGCGTCTCGTCTGGTGGGTGGGGCAGTGATGGCCTCTGCCGTGATGATGGCGGTCTGATCGTCACCTGACATTCTGCTCACGACGAGAAACGCCCCGCTGGCTTGCCAGCGGGGCGTTTTCTTTCTTTCTGATGCTGATGAGACAAGGAGGTGGGGCGGTTCATCAGAAAATGGCTGACGGAAGATTATGTTATAACGTATCATTTGCCGCATCTGATGATCGAGAAACCAGCGGTCCCCCACGTCCAGGCACTCGCCTGACCCTCGCCCTGACCCTGCGCCGGCAAGAATGCCTCCAGGCGAAAGCGACGTGGCCAAGACCCTATCCTATCGAGGTACCGCCTGATGACTTCCCCCCGAGTGTCTCCAACGCAATCCCCGTCTCAAGCCCTGTCGCGGCCCCTGCCACAATCCCTGCCAGTCACTGTGCTGTCCGGTTTTCTGGGCGTCGGCAAGACGACGTTGCTCAATCACATCCTGGCCAACCGCGAAGGGCGTCGGGTGGCGGTGATCGTCAATGACATGAGCGAGGTCAATATCGACGCCGCCATGGTGCGTGGCGCACCCGGCACAGGCAGCGAGGTGGCGCTCAATCGCGCCGAGGAGCAGCTGGTGGAGATGAGCAATGGCTGCATCTGCTGCACGCTGCGCGAGGACCTGCTCCTCGAGGTCCGCCGGCTGGCCGAGGAGGGGCGCTTCGACTGCCTGGTGATCGAGTCCACCGGCATTTCCGAGCCACTGCCGGTGGCGGAAACCTTCACCTTCGAGGATGAGGATGGCCAGTGCCTCTCCGATGTCGCGCGCCTCGACACCATGGTCACCGTCGTGGATGGTGCCAACTTCCTTGCCCAGTATCGCGAGGCGCAGTCACTGGCCGAAGCCGGGGAAAGCCTCGGCGAGGACGATGAGCGCAATGTCGCCGACCTGCTGGTTGACCAGATCGAGTTCTGCGATGTGCTGTTGATCAGCAAGACGGACATGATCGAGGCAACCCAGCTGGATGAGCTGACGGCCGTGCTGCGCTCGCTCAACCCGGAGGCCGAGATTCTGCCCATGGCGCAGGGCGCCGTGCCGCTTTCCAAGGTGCTGGATACCGGTCGCTTCAGTTTCGATCGTGCACAGCAGGCACCGGGCTGGCTGAAGGAGATGCGCGGCGAGCACGTGCCGGAGACCGAGGAGTACGGCATCTCGAGCTTCTCCTACCATGCGCGCGTGCCGTTCCATCCCGAGAAATTTTACCAGCTGCTCCACGGTGACTGGTTCGGTGGCAAGCTGCTGCGCTCCAAGGGCTTCTTCTGGCTGGCCACGCGCCCGCAGTTCGCGGGGCAGTGGAACCAGGCCGGTGGCATCGCCCACTACGGATTCGGCGGCATGTTCTGGAAGGCGGTACCGAAGGTCGAATGGCCTGAAGATCACGAGTATCTGGCGTCGATACAGGAGAAATGGCAGGAGCCCTTCGGCGACATGCGCCAGGAGCTGGTGTTCATCGGTCAGAACCTGGAGGAAGACCGTATCCGCCAGGCGCTGGATGAGTGTCTGCTCGATGACGCCACGCTGCTGGCAGGCAAGGAAGCCTGGCGTATTCTGCCGGACCCGTTTCCCGCCTGGGAATGAGCGATAGCACCTGAGTCCCTGATCTGCTGGCACTCACCAACCCACCCCACTGATACGCGATCAGTGGGGTGTTCTGTTTCTACGTTCATTGCTTGATGCACCTGCTCTTCGTTCCTTGAAGAGATGACTTTCCCGTTCAAGGCAGACTGCCTATGCACGTGGGATTTTCCCTGTTGTGTCATCGAGTCAATTCATGACGGCTTGGCTGAGTGCTACGTCGCTTGAGCGATACCCAGAGAGGGCATGTCAGGGCAGAAGCGATGCAAAGAGTGCCAAGCCATTGAAGGGAGCCGAATGACTCGCCCATCCATAGAAAACCCAACACAGTTGCCGTCAGCGGGCTGAGCATTCCCAGCAGTGATGCGGAAAAGGCGGGCAGTCGCTGGACGCCGGCAAACCAGAGGCTATAGCCGAGCACGCCACCCGGCAGGATCAGGTAGCCATAGCCCAGCAGATGTTGCGGCTCGAGGGTGGTCGGAATACCTTCCGACCAGGCGGCCAAAGGCAGCAACAACAGTCCACCGAAGATCAATTGCCAGCCCGTCAGGCTCAATTGACTGACGTCGGGCGGACGTTGCCAGCGCTTGCTGAGTACGATGCCGGCGGCCATCGATACAGCACCGAGCAGTGCGACCCCGACCCCTGTCATGTCCAGTCCACCTTGGCCGGGATTGAGCAGCATCACCACTCCGACCATGCCCAGTCCACACTGCATTGCGGCTGTCATGTTGAAGTCTGTCCCTAGCCACCAGCGACTCAACAGTAGAACCCACACCGACTGACTTGCCAGCAGCAAGGCGGCCATGCTGCCGGGGATGCGGTATGCCGCGGCAAATAGGCAGGTAAAGAAGAGTCCGATATTGAGGGTGCCCAGCACCATGGCCTTCACCCACCACCCTCCCGACAAGGTCTGTCGAGTCCAGAGCAGAATCAGTATTCCCGCGGGAAGGGCACGAATGGTGGCTGCGGTGAATGGCGTGTCGGCAGGGAGAAGGGTCTGTGTCACCAGGTAAGTACTCCCCCAAATGATCGGGGCTGTAGCGGTCATGGCGAGAACCTTCAGGTGTGAAGATGGCATGCTTGCCTCTCCTTGAAGTATCTTTTTAAAAAGATAAGTGTAAGAGTACTCGCAAAACCGCCGACGTCAAAGTATCTTTTGGGAAAGATAAATAGGAGGTTTCATGATGTTGGATACCGTGGATCGCATTCTTGCGCAGTGGGAGGAAGCTCGCCCCGATCTGGATTGCCGGCCGATGGGCATATTCGGGCGTATCAGCCGGGCAGGTCGTGTGTTTGGCTCGAGGATGGAGCAGGTATTCGAGAAGGAGGGCCTGTCGACTATCGAGTTTGACATCCTAGCGACGCTGCGACGTTCACAGATGCCCTTGACCCCGACTCAGCTGTATCAGACGTTGATGCTCTCTTCCGGTGCCATGAGCACGCGGATAGATCAGCTGGTGAAGCGAGGGTTGTTGCAACGCCAGGCCAGTGATGAGGATCGGCGCAGCAATCGCGTCGCGCTGACGGAAGCAGGGCGTCGTCTGATCGACACCACTCTGGAAGCGCATGTCGAGAATCAGCACCGGATGGCGAGTGCGCTGGACAGCGATGAGCAACATCAGCTTGCCTGTCTGCTGCGCAAGCTAATGACTGATGAAGAACGCTAGCTATCATGCCGCACTCATCGGGCCTCTGTAGGGGCATGCACCAGGTCAACCTCGAGTAGAAGTCTCGCTGCCGGTCTGAGAAACGAGGCGTGAGATGCGTGCCGCTGCAGTGCTCAGGGCAAACAGCAGGGTCGCGAGGCACACGATGGTGGGGCCGGTGGGCGTATCCAGCCAGTAGGCTGCCTGCAGACCGCCGGTGGTGGAAATCCCGCCGACGATGGCAGCGGTAACCGCCATGAGTTCTGGGGTGTGGCAGAAGCGGCGTGCCGTGGCCGCTGGAATGATCAGCAGCGCGGTGATCAGAAGCGCCCCGACCACCTTCAGAGCGACCGCGACCACCACGGCCAGCGACAATGTCAGCACCAGCTGTTCGCGTCGTGGGTTGATGCCGCTGGCACGCGCCAGGTCCTCGTTGAGCGTGGCGGTGAGCAATGCCGACCAGCGCCAGCGGAGCAGCCCGAGGACCAGCAGGCCGCCTGTGGCGATGATGGCGAGATCCGTCTTGCTGACGGCCAGGATGTCGCCGAACAGATAGGCCATCATGTCGATCCGTACGCCAGGCAGGAAGGAGACGGCGACCAGCCCGAAGGCGAGCGAGGAGTGCGCCATGACGCCAAGCAGGGTGTCCATGGCATAGCCGCGTCCGCTGAGCAGGGTTACCAGCGTCGCCATGATCAGCGAGACGGCGAGCACGCCTGCCAGCATCGAGGTGGACATCAACAGTGACAGCGCCACCCCGAGAATTGCGGCGTGGGCCGTGGCATCGCCGAAATAGGCCATGCGCCGCCAGACGACGAAACAGCCCAGGGGCGCTGCCGCAAGCGCCACGGCAATGCCTGCCAGAGCGGCGCGGACCATGAAGTCGTCCATGAGGGCGTCAAGCATCAGTACAATCTCTCTGTGATCGGTGTCGCGGGTGTCGTGAGGGGCTGTGCAGGCGGCACCCTGTCATCCATCGGCGGGGCTGTGTGGCTGTGGTGATGACTGTGTCGATGGTCATGTCGGTAGAAGGCGAGGGCGTCAGCGGTATCGAGTCCGAACAGATCCTGATAGGCCGGTGAGGCCATGACGCGCTCTGGCGTGCCCTGGCAGCAGACGTGCCCATGCAGGCAGACGACGCGGTCGGAGGCGCGCATCACCACATGCAGTTCGTGGCTGACCATCAGCACTCCGCAGCCGAGGGTGTGACGGACACGGTCGATCTGACGATAGAAATCCGCGATGCCACGATGATCCAGGCCTTGGGTCGCCTCATCCAGCAGCAGGAGATCAGGCGAATCCAGCAGTGCACGAGCCAGCAGAATGCGCTGGAACTGACCACCGGAGAGACTGGCGATCTGCTGAACCTCGGCACCGGGAATACCGGCCTGCAGGAGGGCATGGGCCACGGTATCCAGCGAGTGTCGATGTGGCAGGTTCAGGAAGCGTTCCACCGTCATCGGCAGCGTCGGGTCCAGGCTCAGACGTTGAGGAACATAGCCGATCTTGAGTCCCGGCTCTCGTTGTATCCGACCGTGCGACGGGGTGATGGACCCGATGATGCTGCGAAGCAGCGTGGACTTGCCAGACCCATTGGGGCCTACGAGGGTGACGATTTCACCGCGTTCCACCTGTAGCTCGATCTCCTCGAGAATGCGGTGCTTGCCGAGGGTGACGCAGAGGTTCTCGATCGATAACAGCGGCATGGGAAGCGGGCCCTTGAAGAATGACAACGTTGACGGTTCAGTGTCTGTAAGTGTTATGTTATAACATATTGAGTCGAGGCGGTAGCGTCTCCAAACTTCCTTCCGTGTCATCGCATCTTCTGGAGAACCGTCATGCGCAATCGGTTGCTGCCCTTACTCTCGCTGCCAGTATTGATGCTGCCCGCCGTGGCCATGGCGGAGGTGCCCTCCGTCGCGGTGGACATCCCGCCGGTGCATTCACTGGTCTCGCGCGTCATGGGGGAGCTGGGCAGTCCCGAGCTTGTCATCCAGCCTGGAGCATCGCCGCATGGCTATTCCATGCGGATCTCGGAGGCCAGGTCACTGGCCGACGCGGATATCGTGTTCTTCGTCAGTGATGAGCTGACGCCCTGGCTTGCCAAGGCGCGTGCGTCGCTGGCCGCGGATGCCGACACCCTCGAGCTGATGGAAGTGCCCGGCACCCTTCATCTGCGCTATCGCGAGGGCGCCACCTTCGAAGCGCATCATCATGATGATGAGGTGTCTTTTGAACATGATGAAGTGCATGGCGATCACGAAGAGCATCACGATGGTGATCATGAAGAGCACGGTGACCATGACGAGCATCATGATGGCGGTCACGAAGCCCATGCGGAGCACGACGAGCATCACGACAGCCATGATGATCACCATGAGCATGCCCACGCTGGCATGAACCCGCATGGCTGGTTGGACCCGATGAATGCGCGTCTCTGGCTGGCGGCGATCGCGGAATCGCTGGCAGCGCAGGACCCGGAGCATGCTGCGACCTATCGCAGGAATGCCCAGACGGGCCAGCGGGAGCTCGACGCCATGACAGAGTCACTGTCAGCGCGTCTGGCACAGGTGCAGGGCACTCGCTACATCGTCTTCCATGATGCCTACCAGTACTTCGAGCACCGCTTCGATGCTCCCGCGTCCGGTGCCATCTCACTGGGCGATGCCTCCACGCCCAGCCCGGCGCGCGTCAAGGAGATCCAAGCGCGCGTGGCGCGGGACAACATCCAGTGCGTCTTCCGTGAGCCACAGTACAACCCGGCGTTGATCGAGAGTGTCTTCGAGGGGACCGGCGTCAAGACCTCCATCGTCTTCGAGCCGCTGGGGGTCGGGCTGCCGCTGGGCGAGACACTCTATCCGCAGCTGATCGAGCGTTTGGGGCAGGGCATCCTGCGGTGCGCCGACGCCTGAGCGATCACGTGACATCAGGACGGGGAGGCCGGCAGATCCCCGTCTTTCCTTCCATATCCTCAAGAGCCTCATCCTCAAGGGAGAGCCACTGCATGCCCCATCCGACGTCCCCACCATTGACGGAACGTGACGCTGAATTCTGCATCAATGCCGCAACGCGCACGCTCGAACGCTGGGCGATCGCCGTCACGCGTGGGGAAAAGGAAACGCTTCTCTCGCTGTATGCCGAGGACGCGATTCTGGTGCCGACGGTCGCCGATGATGTGCGTGAGAATCGCCAGCAGCGGCAGGCCTATTTCGATGGTTTTCTCGCCAATGAGGCGCTGGCCTGCGAGCTGGGTGAGTACTCGCCACGGGTCAGTCGCAAGCTGGGCACCGTGGTGATCGGCGGGCATTACACCTTCGAGTATCGCGTCGCTGACGAGACGGTCACGATTCCGGCCCGCTTTCTGTTCACCTTCGAGGAGATCCTCGGCGAGTGGAGGATCACCGGCCATCACTCCTCGCGACTGGCGGGATGATCCTGCGCTGACGGCGAGTCGTCCGCGCTGTGTTCATCACCTCTCCTGACACTCCCCCACACTTCGGCGGAACTCAGTGCCTGCCTCCCACCGGCGTGAGGAAGGCGGCACTGATGAGAGCCGCTCTGGATATCTGACGAATGACCGCAATACTCCCCGACGTTTCCCTGACCGAGCGCTCCCGTTCCCTGAGCCCCCTTCAGTGGGTGGGCATGCAGGGCATTGATCTGCCCGTGCTCATCGAGGAGGGCGATTACCGCCGTGAATTGCATGCCCGCGTGGATGCGCAGGTCGACCTGCCGATGCCGCACACCAAGGGCATTCACATGTCGCGCCTCTACCGTCTGCTGGATGGGCTGGCGGAGGGCAAGGCGCTGACCCCCGGCAGTCTGCGGAATGTGCTCGCTGCAATGGTCGAAAGTCATCATGACTGCGCCTCGCGCAATGCCCGCGTGAAGATGACGTTCGCACTGCTGGTGAAGCGTCCGGCGCTAGTCACGCCGGCACTCTACGGATGGAAGTCGTATCCCGTCACGCTGAAGGCCAGTCTGCACGAGGGCAGGTTCACGCTGCAGGCCAGTGTCACGGTGGGCTATTCCTCCACCTGTCCCTGCTCGGCGGCCCTGTCGCGTCAGCTGATCGAGCAGGCATTCCTGGAGGCTCACCGCCATGATGCAACGCTGACCCCAGAGCAGGTCGCCGAGTGGCTCACCCACCATGCCACCCTGGCCACGCCCCACAGCCAGCGCAGTGAAGCGATTGTCCGGGTCACGCTCAAGCCTGAGGCCGAGGATCTGGGGCTGATCGCGCTGATCGATGCCATCGAGCAGGCCGTGGCGACGCCTGTCCAGACGGCCGTGAAACGCGCCGATGAGCAGGCGTTTGCCGCGCTCAATGGTCAGAATCTGATGTTCGTCGAGGACGCCGCGCGCCGCTTGATCAATGGCCTGGCGCTCTCACAGGGTGAGGCGCATGTCCATGTGCGGCATATCGAGAGCCTTCACCCCCATGATGCCGTGGCCTGGGGAGGTGGTGCGTAAGAAACCCCCTGCGCCATGGTGAGTGCCAGCTCATGGCCCCGCTGAAGAGACATCGAGGTTGATGTCCTGATCTGTCCAGGCCCTGCCGGCGATGCCGGTGGGGCCTTCGCGTCTGGAGCACCGCCATCAGGCATCATGTGGTTTGCAAAACAGGCCAGATGCTATGGTGTAGAGCGATATATTGCGTATATGTCTAGACAAAGGTCTATTTCTGCGCCAATTGGATTGACCCTTGAGTCGGAAGGCGTCTAAGTTCTGCTCTATCTGGTATGGTTTGCAGTCCACTTGAGGAAGGCGGCTCTTGCGCGTGAAGCGCTCGAAGCTCCGTCGCCAGCACACGCTCACCGTCCTCAAGCGTCATGCCAGACGCGATACGTCCATACCCATAATCAGAACAATCAAAGGGATTCGACAATGAAGCGAGTCATGCTTGCCGCCACGCTGTTAGCCGCCGCCTTGGGTACCACGACCGCGCATGCCGAGAAGATCGTGTTTGCCATCGGGGGAAGTCCCAACAGTCTGCAGGGCCAGACCGCGCAGTACTTCGCCGATAGCCTGCAAGCCCGGCTCGGTGATGAGCATCAGGTTGAGTACTACCACAGTGGGCAGCTGGGGGATGAGCGCCAGCTGATCCAGAAGCTGCGCCTGGGTACGGTCGACCTGGCCGCGATTTCCTCGGTGATGTCGTCCGTGTCACCAAGCTTCGCCCTGTTCGACATGCCGTTCATGGTCAAGGACCGCGAGCACCTCAAGCGCATCGATGACGAGATCGTGATGACGGATCTGGCCGAGGATGCCAAGTCCAAGGGCCTCAAGCTGGTCTCCACCTGGGAGAACGGCTTCCGTCAGATCACCAATAACGAGCATCCGATCGTGGCGCCAGAAGACCTGGACGGGCTGAAGCTGCGTACCCCACAGAGCGAATGGCGGACCGGCATGTTCAACGCCTGGGGCGCCAACCCGACACCGATGGCCTTCTCGGAAGTCTTCGTGGCGCTGCAGACCGGGGTCGTCGATGGTCAGGAGAACCCGCTGTCCAACATCGATGGCGCCAAGTTCCAGGAGGTGCAGAAGTATCTGTCACTCTCCAATCATGTCTATTCGCCCATCTGGTTGACCAGCAGTCAGGCCGGCTGGAACAAGATGCCCGAGGACGTGAAGGCAGCGATTGCCGAAGTCTCCGCCGAGACTCAGAGCTGGGCCTTCGCCAAGGGGGCGGAGCTTGATGACAAGCTGCTGGCAAGCCTCAAGGCGGGTGGCATGGCCGTCAACGAGGTGGACCGGGATGCCTTCGTCACTGCAAGTGCGCCGGTCTATCAGGCGTTCTCCGACAAGGTCGATGGCGGCCAGGCGCTGGTTGACCGGGCCATGGCACTGGCCAAGGAGTAAGTCATGAGCTCGCATTCCCATGCGGCCAAGGCAACCTTCCCCACCGAGAGTGGGGAAGGACTGACGCCCAAGGCTGACTTGACAGTGCTGGACAGGATCAACCGTGTGGTAGAACGCTGCCTTGAGGTATTTACCGTCAGCCTGCTGTTGTCGCTGACAGTGATCGTGCTGGCGGCAGTGGCCTTGCGTACCTTCGGTGGCTCCTTGCCGTGGTATGACGAGGTCGCCTCGATCAATCTGGCATGGCTCAGCTTCTATGGCGCTTGTCTCGCGGCCTTGAAGCGTTCGCACATGGGCTTTCCCGGCTTGATCACCAAGGCGCCCATCGCACTGCGCAGTACGCTGTTCATTACCTCTGAGCTAATCGTGATCGGATTCTTTGCCGTGGTGGGCTGGTTTGGGTATCAGGTGCTGGACGTGCTGGCCTGGGATGCCTTGATCGCCTTGCCGAGCATCGGCTTGGATGTCACCCAGTCGGTGATCCCGCTCAGTGCGGCACTCTTCATCGTGTGTGAGCTGCTGAGCCTGCCCCACGCATGGCGCAAGATGTGTGAAGGCGTCAACAGCGAAGAGGAAGAGATCGCGGAAGCCATCCGTCTGGCCGAGCAAGACCTCAAGGAGCACCGTTCATGACGCTACTGATCATTATCGCGGCGCTGTTCGCACTGGTGTTGATCAACGTGCCCATTGCGGTCGCCATTGGCACCGTCGGGGTCGTCGGTGTGGTGATCTTCATGGGCGTGGATGCGCTGGTGAACGTGCCGCTGACGCTCTTCAATGGTGCGACCAAGTTTCCGCTGATCGCGATTCCGCTGTTCATTCTGGCCGGCGCGCTGATGAATACCTCGGGCATCTCCATGCGACTGATCAACCTCGTCACGGCGATGGTAGGGTTCGTGCGCGGTGGCCTGGCGATGGTCAATGTCGGGGTATCGCTGTTCTTTGCCGAGATTTCCGGCTCGGCTGTCGCGGACGTGGCAGCCACGGGGTCGGTGTTGATTCCCGAGATGAAGAAGCGCAAGTACACGCCAGAGTTCTCGGCGGCCATCACGTCATCCTCCGCGTCATTGGCGATCATCATTCCGCCGTCGCTGTCGATGATCCTGTATGGCGCCATCGCGGATACCTCCATCGTCAAACTGTTCGTGGCGGGGATCATTCCGGGCCTGTTGGGGGGATTCGGCCTGGCAGTGCTCTGCTACTACTATGCCCGCAAGTACGACATGCCGCGTGAGGCTGCCTTCTCGCTGTCGGCGCTTGGCAAGGCGTTCCGGGAAGCCTTCTGGGCGCTGACGTTGCCGGTCATCATCCTGGGCGGAATCTTCGGCGGCTTCGTGACCGCCACGGAAGGGGCGGGCATCGCCGTGCTGGCGGCGCTGGTCATCGGGGGGCTGGTCTACCGTGAGCTGAACCTGCAGGTGCTATATCGCGCGGTGATCGATGGCGTGATCCAGACCTCAGTCGTGATGTTGCTGGTCGCCACCTCCGCGGTGCTGGGGCTGTTCCTGACCGAGATGCAGCTGCCGCAGCAACTGGCGCAGGAAATCACCTCACTGACCACGGACCCGGTGGCGGTGCTGGCGTTGCTCAATATCCTGCTGCTGTTGCTGGGGATGTTCCTGCATGGTGCAGCGGCCATCATCCTGGTCGTGCCGATCGTGATGCCGCTGATCCAGCAGATCGGGATCGACCCGATCCACTTCGGCCTGATCCTGACGCTCAACCTCGCCATCGGTCAGCAGACACCCCCCGTCGCCTCGGTGCTGGCGACCTCCTGCTCGATTGCCAGAACGGACATGTGGGAAACCACCAAGGTCAATCTGCCGATGATCTTCGTGCTCTTCCTGGTGCTGATGCTGGTCACCTACGTGCCGGCGATTCCCATGAGCCTTGTCGAGCACTTCTATGGGTGAGTGTTTGATTGATAGGTAGAGAGGTAGGTAGATAAGTAGGGCAGTGATGGAGACTGCTCACCAGACACGCCAAGGCCGCCCTTTGAGGCGGCCTTGGCGTGTCTGAAGCCAGCAAGCGACCCCCGAGGTGCATGCCCCTCAGGCAATCCACGCTGCATCAGGCGGGGGATTTCACTTTTCCGGTCCAGCAACCGGCACGCCTTGTGCTATCTGGCGGGGGCCGGACACATGCTGTTCGGCACGGAGAATCCAGGTGACACCTCCAGGCATCAGCAGCATGCCCAATACTTCGTTGGTCAGGGGCCATTGCCATGCCAGCAGGTATCCGTAGAGCAACACACAGCAGGTCTCGAAGACGGTCATCTGCCCACCCACGGAGACCGGCAACCGCTGGGCGGAGGAGTTTCACAAGGCATTGGCAATCCACGAACCGCCCACCGACATGAAGACGACTGCGGCACCGAAAGCCCACCAGCGCTCTGATGACAGCTCCAGAGGCAGTATTCGCGGCTGCAAGACGGCGACGCCTGCGCGCGACAGCACCCTGACACCGTCAGCGTGCTGGCAATGCATGCCGCCATTCAGCGAGGCGCCGGCACCGGTCTGGCCTGGGATTTCATGGCGGGAGACGCCATCGCTAAGGGCGAGCTGGTGCGCGTCACAGACCATCGCGAGATCATTGGCCTGGCTGAGCATCTTGTCCACGGCCCTCATCGACCGTTACCGGCCTCCGCGCGATTTTTCAGGGGTTGGCTGATCGCCAGGGGGGCAATATCAAGTCAGTGGATGGCGGATACTGACAACCAAGGTCAGAATCAGAGCTCAAGACGCAAAGTCGAATGACGGACATCGGATTAGTTGCCGAAGTGTCGTCGCAGTGGTGACGCATTCAGACATCATCGCTCCCTGGAGTTCTTGTCTCAGGGATGAGCTCAATCCTTGACCTGTTATCGCTCAACAGATGAGATGAGCCTTCTGTAACAGAGAGTGATTTAACGTATCATCCCAGTGATCAGAAGTTATCTTTGTCATGTGGACCCCCAGCGTAGTCATGACTCAGATAATATTGTGCGTGACGTCGTCGTGTCTGCAGACCTGCTTCATTTTGCCAGGTCTTGGGAAGGCTGACCCGATGATGGGCAAGCAGGGCTTTGCGATGGCTTGACTAATGGCAACCTCCTGTTTCACTACTCAAAAAGTGGGTGGCGTCTCCTCCTTTGAGCGGTCTTCATTGTGGTGGCAGGAAAGACTGTGTAAAATTCCGCGTCCAGAGTTCGTCATTCGATAACTCAGCTTGAAAGAGTCTATCTAGATCGCATAGAGACAAGACTCTTTGATATCCCCAAGATAAACCCCAGTGTGATAAAGACACCTTGGATAAGTAGAGTCATTATGCAACCTGTAAAGTGTTGGTATTCGATTGATGATCGTCTCGGAGCTCGTTGGCTGGCTTATATAGGCATCATATCGTTATTATTATATGCCGCTTTACAATTTGTCTTGCCAAACACTCAAGAAGTGATGGAACGAGTCTTGGCATTTTCGGGGCTTGTCGCATTCTGTGTATACGGTAAAGGCTTGCGCAAGGCCCCCCTCTTACTATTGCTGGGGTTTCTCTGCGTACAATTGTTTTCCTGGAGCCTGGGATTATGGCAGTACCCGCAATGGGCGATAGATGACCCAAGGCTCCAGGATCTGGCCAAATTGTTTATCTTCATCAGTGTGGCGTGGTGGTTGAACGGAAGTACACGAAATACTCTCATCGTGTGGGGACTGGCAGTCGGCGGGGTCTTGGTCACGACGCTATTTGCACCAGGTGACGACGGATGGCTCACCGGGTTTACTGGGGAAAGAGTGGGATTCGGAATCCGTAACAACCAGCATGCATCCATGTTGTTTGGGGTTTCGCTATTGGGTTTGCTCTGTTTTGCTCGTCGCTTTTGGAGCAACGGTAACGCGCGGTATTTGAGAATAGCGCTTTGGTGCTTGGCGATGGTGATGGTAGTGACTGGCATCGCCGTTGGTCAGACAAGAGCCGTCTGGCTCAGTGCAACGATTGCGAGTGGCATTGGTCTGATACTCTGGGTTATCAAGTCCGTACTGGAGGGTAGAACCAGACATTTGACAAAGTATCTCGTCACAATTCTATTATCTATCGTAATCGGGGCAGGGGTACTGGTCTCTACACTGGGAGACTCTCTCAATCATCGCTTCCATAAAGAGAGCAGTGTGATATCTCAGTTGGTAGATGGCGAAATCACGGAAGTTCCTTATACAAGCATCGGCATTCGTATCAATAGCTGGATCGCGGCAAGCCAGTGGATTGCGGAACGCCCGATGACAGGGTGGGGGCCTGAAGGCCGTCAGTTGGTCATGTCGGAAACGACCTGGCTGCCAGATTGGGTACTGGCAAAATATGGCCATCTGCATAATTACTTCCTTGAAACCTGGGTCGAATATGGAATTGTTGGACTTGTCGCGATGTCTCTATTGGCATTCTGGATTGGCCGTGCCACCTGGCTAGCGTGGCGGGGTAATGCGATGCCTGATGACATTGCCTGCTTCGGCCTGATGTTCTTCATCTATTGGATGATAATCAGTAACTTTGAATCTTATAATTCATTCCCGACAGGCCTGTTTGTACATAATCTGATCGTGGGTGGTTTGGTCACACATTATTGGCGTTGGCGTTTGAGTCAACAGACTGCGTAATCGAATCTGTTAATAAGTATGAATAAAGCGCGTCAGATCATTCTGGCGCGCTTTATTTTTGATTACAAGAATATCGGTTGTTACCTAATATAAATAAGAAATGCCAGTAAGCTGTTATTGGACGAGGTAATCCATGTTTTTTATATTGTACTTCATTGGCATATTAATAAATAATGAGCCGGGTTTCTGGTATGAGCTATCTCAAGAGGTCATCAGGTAGACACGATCCGCTACGCGTTTACCACCATCTGGAGATATCCTTTAGACTTTTGACTTTTCTCCACTGTTGCTCCGATAGGTAACTACATAGAATGTTTAAGTACTGCAAATGAACAATTCAATGAAAATAGGAGCTGGGTAGTGGTATTTGATGAAGCGATTAATTACTGACTAATGTAGAAAGCGAGAAATTAGAGCCAGAAAATATCTAGCGACCGAGACGCATTACTGTCGTATTGATATCCCTCTCATGATAAATCATTAACATGATCTGATGCTTGCGAGTCTGTTCTGTCTCTTCCAGTGCCGGGCGCATCTCACAAGAACAGCCCTTTTTTGTTGACCCGCTGGCCGCTCCATACCTTCGACGCACACTAAGGTGATGATTATCTGGTGCTTTCTTGATTAACCCCCTGCAAGAAGGTGGACTTCACTACTCTGAATCTAGCCAAATATGACGAAAATATGTATAATCCATGAAGCTTTGAATAAAAAACCTCTCTATTTTCTCAAACAGGGTATCGTGATCTTACCATCGCGCCCTGTCTGTCGTCTGGCTTCAGGAATTGCCCCACAATCCTGGGGCGGTAGCGTGTTTAAAATATTTTTTGGATGTGTTGATCTACACAGAAAAGCATAGAGATGTCAAAAAGCATTAAATTTTAAGTTTGCTCTTTTAGAGGCCTATTAATTGCCAATTGCGAAAATATATCATGATATTAGTTGCTTACTTATGAGGTGCAGTTGTATGACAGCTCCGCTATGAATTTGTTTATGCAGTATACTGCAATAAGTATTATGGCCTAATATAATTTCTGTATTCATTGGTGAAACGTATGGGTAAGTCTTTGAGTTTTTTTGCTAAGCAATGCTACTTGTTAACGCAGTTTTTTCACAAAAATGTAAAATTCTTTTTTTCGGCAGCGAGTTTTTTTTCATTATCCAAAGTGGCACAAACTATATCGTTCTTTTTGCCAATTAAAGTATTAATTATGATTTCTATGGATAAGCCACCAGCATATTTCGAGTCTTTAAAAGAAGTTATACCTTACAGAAATTTTATAATTATAGTCTTACTTTCAGTACCATTTTTTTATATTTTGTATATGCTATTAGGGTTGGTGTATAGAAAGTTAATAGATTTAGATTTGAAAGTAATATGGAGTTCGCAATATGACGGAAACGGTTTTCAATTGAAAACAAAAGATTTGCGGATAGCCTATACACAAACATCACGCTTGATGAGTGATATATTCCTCTGCTCTGTAGTATCGATAATAGCATTGAGTATTAATATTTATATTGGTGTCTTAGTATTGCTCTTGTCATATGTAATGGTTAATGTGTTTTTAAAACACGCTTTTCAAGCAAAAGAAGATGACAGAGTAACTTTTGTGAAAATTCACAGAAAGCAGTTGATTGAATATACATTAGCTTTGTCCTACATGGCGGTCTTTTTCTCTTTAGTTGCTTTTGTATATTATAGTTTATTAGGTGTGTATGAAACTATCTTTCTATTGCTTATTTCCCGTTTATATCTTCAAGGATTGCAGCGTATAATGGTTGAGACTATGTATCTTAATCAACATATCCAATCACATAAAATTTCCTGATCAGGTTATCAAACTCACGATAAAAGGTATACAATGATTAAGTTAAGTGTAATTGTTCCGGTCTATAATTCAAGTAATAGTTTGGAGCAATGTCTAGACTCCTTGGTTAAACAGAGCTTTGATTCATTTGAGGTTATAGTTGTCAATAATAATAGTACTGACAATAGTCAAGATATAATAAATGACTTTTCATATCGCTATCCAGATATTATAGTGTCTGAATTTGAAGAACAAGCTGGTGTCTCCTATGCGAGAAATAGAGGGCTTTTAGTTGCTAGAGGTCAATATATTGGCTTTGTAGATGCCGATGACTATATTGAAAAGGAAATGTATCAAAAGCTATATTCTAAGGCTGTAAGCTCTAGAGCCGATATTGTTATTACATGCAGGAATAACCTGCTGCAATCTGGACAAAAAAAACCAAAATTATATAAGGATAATTTCTTCAACTCTTTGAATATACGTGAAGGAAATGGTTTTTTAAGGAAAGTATCTGTTTTTGTATGGGATAAAATATTCAGTAAAAGTTTAATTCAAGAGAACCGAATATCTTTTAATACGACCTTAAATTATGCTGAAGACTATTTGTTCTTGATAAATAGCTTGGTGCGGTCAAAAAAGGTAGAAGTTGTCAATGAATGTTTGTATAACTATCGTGTAAGCACGAGCGGTAGTATTACTAATAGTATCACCAGTAATGTTTTAGATATAGAAAAAGCACTACAATTGATCGCTGATTGCTTAAAAAATAATAACGCTTATTCTAGGAATAGAGAAGATTTATATAGAGTGGCTTTAGGGTTTTATGGGAGAAGATTAAAAGCATTCTCACAGCAAGATAATAAAATAATACAGCTAAGTTTTGCTAGAAAGATGCAATCATTTATAAAAAACCATTTTTCTGATATTGATTATGTTGAAAAGAATCTTAGTAAAGTAGAAAGACTAGCTCAGTTGATAGATAAACGTTGGAAAGCTTGTTTGTATATATTTACGCCTAACTGGGCTAAGTCTATAGTTTTTAAGTCGGATAGAATTTTATCGAAAGCAAGTGTAGTAAAAAATGTTTATTGTTTTTTTGGTAAATACTGTGGTTTGGAAGTAGATAGAGTGCTTTATGCCTCTTTTTCTGGAGCCAATATTAGCGGCTCGCCGTATCACTTGATGAAAGATGTACAGGCAAGTAGACAAAATATTAAAATTTCTTTTGCAACTAACAATTTTGTTAGAGATAAAAGGTTTTTAATTAAAAATGATATTAACAATGTAGAGTTGGTCCATACAAAATCACTTAAGTATATATATCGACTTGCCACTAGTAAATATTTGGTGAGTAACTCCAGATTCCCGACTTTTTTTGTTAAACGTTGTTCACAGATACTACTAAACACATGGCACGGAACTCCTATTAAAACGCTTGGTTTTGATATTAAGGAAGGTGCTATAGATGTTTGGCGAAATCAAAATCAGTTTCTTATGGCTGATTATTTCTTAGTACCAAATCCATATGCAAAATCTGTACTTCTTCCGGCATATAACTTAGATAAAATTTACTATGGTGAAGTTTTAGAAAGTGATTATCCTCAAAACGAGGTTATTGATTCTTCGGAGAGAAGAGAGGAGATAAGGACGGTACTTGGCGTTAATGATAAAAAGGTTATTGCCTATATGCCCACTTGGAGAGGCGTTAGCACAGGTAATATGGATATAACGGCTCAGGCAAACTTGTTCACGGAGCTTTTCCATAAGTTAGAAAAAGAATTGCCAGAAGATACTATGGTATATTATAACTTGCATCAGCTAGTTTCTTCAAAAATCAAAAAATATATTGGCAATAAGGTGCAGCCCTTCCCTGATGGCTTCGAAGTATATGAGTTCTTAACTTGTACAGATGTATTGATAACAGATTATTCCAGTGTAATGTTTGACTATGCTGCTAGCTCTAAACCTGTGTTGTTGTATGTTCCAGATAAAGAAGAGTATATAGAGGGGAGAGGTTTTTATTTTCCAATTACAGAATTGCCATTTCCTCAAAGTGAATCAATAGATCAATTACTTACTCATATTGAGGATGCGAGCTCTTCACAAGAAGAAAAGTTCAAAGCTTCTAATATAGCCCCTTATAGGCACGACAACATTATGCCTGCTAGATATATAAACTCTAGGTTTTTTGAGAATTATAATGGTAGATATCCTAAGAAGTGTAAATCTGTTGATAAGATAGTAGTGTTTTTATCCGGCAATTTGAGTCGTAAAGAACAAACCTTTTTGGAGGGAAGGGAAAGTAAGTTGCAAGACTATGTCTTCATACTGGATGCTAATAACTTTAGCGATGACTTGTCAAAATACTTATTAGAGCAAGGATGTACTGTGATTGTTGTGCCAAAAGATACCTTGTTTAATGTTTTTGATTTAATTGCTTTGAGATTGTGGCGGAAGTTTAAAATATTGAGCGGCTTGGTTAAGAAATCTTACGATAGAGAGTTAAGAAGGATTGTGCCAGGTATTAACGTAATAGAAGTCATTAGCTTTTCTTCTAGACCTAAATATATTGAAATGGCTAAAATTTATTGCAATAGTCTCGATATTTAATCTTGAAAGTAAGCTCCAGGTGATAATATGAATGATGGAAAGGTGATAATTACTTATGGAACATTTGATATGTTCCATATCGGGCATCTCAATCTCCTGAAGCGTCTCAGTGAGAGAGGTGATCGTCTGATAGTCGGTGTGTCAACTGATGAGTTCAACTTGCTGAAAGGCAAGAAGACACTGATTCCCTACGATCAGCGTGCCAAGATCGTGGAAGCGATCGATTGTGTAGATCTCGTGAT
>NZ_JAPNXT010000013.1:0-110707 GCF_030397495.1 Cobetia sp. 14N.309.X.WAT.E.A4 | reverse complement strand
CCGGCAGCGGATGCGTACTTTACGCACGATCCGGGCTGAGCACAAGGGCTTTTTCCATCGATTGTCATTTCGAGGACATGCGGGCGACATCTCTTCCCTCATCACCTCTTCTTGCTCCTTGGGCCTCGTCTCGCCGTTGCTTGCTGACACATCTCTTCCCCGGCCAGAAACGCATTCGGCCCCGCTAGGAATGGCGGGGCCGAATATCGATCATCACACCAATGCCAGCTGGCGCTTACTTGTTGCCGCGCAGCTTGCGCCCCAGCGCCATGATCGGGCCACTGGCGACATAGCAACCGAACAGGCCCAGCAGCATCACGGACGGCTCCAGCGAGATGACCACGAAGGCCAGCACGATGGCGAGCAGCGCCACGAAGGGCACCGGCCCCTTGAGGTCGATTTCCTTGAAGCTGTAGTAGCGGATGTTCGACACCATCAGGATACCGGCAGCCGCGACCACGAAGACCATCAGCGACTTGAAGGCGAAGGTCTCGGCGTCGAAGTTGTGCATGGTCCATACGCAGCCGGCCACGAGTGCCGCCGCTGCCGGGCTCGGCAGACCGATGAACCACTTCTTGTCGGTGGAGCCGATCTGGACATTGAAGCGCGCCAGACGCAGTGCAGCGCCTGCCACGTAGACGAAGGCGGCGATCCAGCCGATCTTGCCGACATCCTGCAGAATCCAGCTGAAAGTGACCAACGCCGGCGCCACGCCGAAGGACAGCATGTCCGCGAGGCTGTCGTACTCGGCACCGAAGGCGCTTTGCGTATTGGTCAGGCGCGCCACACGACCGTCCAGGCCGTCGAGCACCATCGAGACGAAGATGGCGATGGAGGCGTTGGCAAACTCCCCGTTCAGCGCACACACCACAGCGAAGAAGCCGGAGAACAGCGCGGAGGTGGTGAACAGGTTGGGCAGCAGATAGATGCCACGCCGACGAACGGGCTTGCCGTCCTCGATGGCTTCTTCCACGACTTCGCTGTCGTCGGTGAACTCCTCCACTACCTTGTCCAGCACTGAACTGCTGCGGCGTGTCTGTGCTTCGGGGGCTTCTTCTGCGCCGGGATGTCGATTTTCGTCAGTCATGGGATTCCTTGCATCATGCCTCGTCGTGGCAGGGTAACCACATTCTACACCTGCCAGTGAGCGCGAATAGTGGTGACACCCTAGCGGCCTCACCGTCGACTGTCACTTCCCTCTCCCATTCGATAGCGCTTATAGAGCAACAACGCAAGCGGGGCGCCCTCCTGATGGAGAGCGCCCCGCTCATTTCACGCCGGACCCAATAGCCAGGATCAGTTGCGTGACTTGTCGACCAGCTGGTTGGCAGTGATCCACGGCATCATGCCGCGCAGCTTCTCACCAGTCTGCTCGATCGGATGCTCGGCGTTCTGGCGACGACGGGCCGTCATGGACGGGTAGTTGGTGTTGCCTTCCTGGATGAACATCTTGGCGTATTCACCGCTCTGGATGCGCTTGAGTGCATTGCGCATGGCGACACGGGACTGCTCGTTGATGACTTCGGTACCGGTCACGTACTCGCCATACTCCGCGTTGTTGGAGATGGAGTAGTTCATGTTGGCGATGCCACCTTCGTACATCAGGTCGACGATCAGCTTGAGCTCGTGCAGACACTCGAAGTAGGCCATTTCCGGTGCGTAGCCGGCTTCGGTCAGGGTCTCGAAGCCCATCTTGACCAGCTCGACCGCGCCACCACACAGGACAGCCTGCTCACCGAACAGATCGGTTTCGGTCTCGTCCTTGAAGGTGGTCTCGATGATGCCGGTACGACCGCCGCCGACGCCTGCCGCGTAGGACAGTGCGATGTCCTTGGCCTGGCCAGTCGCATCCTGGTGGATGGCGATCAGGTCCGGGATACCGCCGCCCTTCACGAACTCGGAACGCACGGTGTGACCCGGTGCCTTCGGCGCGATCATGATGACGTCGAGGTCAGCACGCGGCACGACCTGGTTGTAGTGGACGTTGAAGCCGTGAGCGAAGGCCAGTGTCGCGCCCTGCTTCAGGTTCGGTTCCACCTGGTTCTCGTAGATGGCCTTCTGGTTCTCGTCCGGCGCCAGGATCATGACCAGGTCGGCCGCCTTGACCGCTTCCTCGACTTCAGCAACCTTCAGGCCAGCCGCTTCGGCCTTGGCCCAGCTGGAGGAAGAGCGACGCAGGGCTACGGTGACGTCGACGCCGGATTCCTTCAGGTTGTTCGCGTGGGCGTGGCCCTGGGAACCGTAACCGAGGATGACCACTTTCTTGCCCTGGATGAGGGAGAGGTCACAATCCTTGTCGTAATAGAGTTTCATCGTCATTGCTCCTGGCGGCTCACCCCGTCAGCGGGATGGCGTGAGATCTTGAAAGAGTGTCTGTTGTTCTTGCGACCCTTCCCGCGAGGGAAGGGCGTATGTCAGTGTCCAGCGCCGACGGCCATCTATCCTGACCGCTCTGCGTCCCTGGGAGGTCGTGCGCCTTGGATCAAGGTCTGCCGTCCTCCTCCTGCGCGGCGATGAGTCCACCTTACCCGCACCTCGACATTGCGTAAAATGCTATATTTGCACCATCATATGCCATATAGCGCAACACAAGGCATTTCCCCCTTCAGCACTCATCGACAGCGGACTCCGGCATGGACAATCGTCAACTCAAGCAATTCCTGACCCTCGCCGAAACGCTGCATTTCGGACGCGCCAGCACTGCCCTGCACCTGAGCGCCTCTGCCCTGTCACGTGCCATTCGCGCCATGGAAGAGGAACTGGGCGTCAGCCTGTTCGAGCGCGACAACCGCAGCGTCGCACTGACACCGGCGGGAGAGCGCTTCCGTCGTCATGCTCGCGAACTCCTGAGTCAGTGGGATGACATTCGTCAGTCATTGCTGGAAGACAGCGACGAACTGCGTGGCGAGCTATCCCTGTACTGCTCGGTGACCGCCAGCTACAGCTTCCTGTATGAGATTCTCGCCTCCTTCCGGGCCCGCCATCCGCATGTGGAGCTCAAACTGCATACCGGTGACCCCGCCGTGGCATTGGAGCGCGTGCTGATGGGCCACGAGGACCTGGCGATCGCCGCACGCCCGGACGTGCTGCCCTCGCGCCTGGCCTTCACCGACTTCGCCGAGTCGCCGCTGCGCTTCATTGCCCCGCGTCGTGATGGCCCCGGCCATCAGCTGGAAGGCATCGGCGAGGCGGACGATTCGTCAGCGGGGGACGACCACATCGACTGGGCGCGCGTCCCGATGATCCTCTCCGAGACCGGCCTGGCGCGCGAGCGCTTCGATGCCTGGTGCCATACTCGTGGCATCAAGCCGCGCCTGTATGCCCAGGTTGCCGGCAACGAGGCCATCGTCAGCATGGTCGGATTGGGCTTCGGGATCGGCGTGGTGCCGCAGATCGTGCTCGACAACTCCCCGCTGGCCGATCAGGTGCGCATCCTCGATGTCGATCCGCCGCTGACCCCCTACAAGGTCGGGCTGTGCGTACAGGAGAAACGTCTTCGACATCCACTGGTACGCGCACTCTGGGAACAGCTGCCCGGCACCCCGCGGCGGCCAGAGGAGTGATGACGCAGTGACCCTGCGCCACGGAACATTGCGCTACATGGCCTGCCCCACGCCACAACGAAAACGGCGCCCCGAGGGGCGCCGTTCTTGTTTTGCGTTTCCACAATCACCGTCTTACAGGCTCAACACCTTCTCACCGCGGGCGATGCCGGAGACACCGGTACGAGCCACTTCCAGCACCCCTACCGGCTGCATCGCCGCCAGGAAGGCATCCAGCTTGCCACCATCACCGGTGATCTGGATGGTGTAGAGGCTCGGCGTGATGTCGACGATCTGGGCACGGAAGATGTCCGCCGTGCGCTTGATCTCGTCACGCTGGGCGCCCAACGCCTTGACCTTGACCAGCATCAGCTCGCGCTCGATGTGGCTGCCCTCGGTGAGATCCACCAGCTTGACCACATCCACCAGCTTGTTGAGGTGTTTGGTGATCTGTTCGATGACACGATCTTCACCGACCGTGGTGACGGTCAGACGGGACAGGGTCGCGTCCTCGGTCGGGGCCACGTTGAGGGTCTCGATGTTGAAATTGCGCTGTGAAAACAGGCCGACGACCCGTGACAGCGCGCCCGGTTCGTTTTCCATCAGAATGGAGATGATATGGCGCATCAGGTCCGCTCCGTCTTCGTAAGCAGCATGTCACGCATGGAGCCGAGAGGCACCTGCATCGGATAGACGTGTTCACGCGGGTCGACATAGATGTCGAGGAACACCAGCTCGTCCTTGTTGCGGAAGGCTTCTTCCAGCGCAGGCTCGAGCTCCTCCACCGTGTGCACCTTGATGGCACGGAAGCCATAGGCGCCCGCCAGCTGCACGAAGTCAGGCAGCGACTCCATATAGGAATGCGAGTGACGGGACTTGTAGTTCAGGTCCTGCCACTGACGCACCATGCCCAGCGACTGGTTGTTGAGGTTGATGATCTTGACCCCGATCCCGTACTGCTTACAGGTCGAGAACTCCTGCATCATCATCTGGAAGCTGCCTTCCCCGGTGAACAGCACCACATCGTCATCCGGGTAGGACATCTTGATGCCCATGGCCGCCGGGAAGCCGAAGCCCATGGTGCCCAGACCACCGGAGGTGATCCAGCGGTTGGGGCGCTGGAACTTGTAGTACTGGGCGGCGAACATCTGGTGCTGACCGACATCGGTGGCTACGAAGGCTTCGCCACGCGTCGCGCGGTGCACGGCTTCCACCACCTGCTGCGGCTTGAGCGGCTCGCCCGGGGCGGACGGCTCATACAGCTTGCCTTCACGCTCGGCACGCCAGCCATCGATCTGGGACCACCAGGCCTCCAGTGCATCAGGGTTGGCCAGCTCACGCCCCTGCACGAGGCTGATCATCTCGTTGATCACGGCATCGGCCGGACCGACGATCGGCACATCGGCGCGCACGGTCTTGGAGACCGAGCTCGGGTCGATGTCGACGTGGATGATCTTGGCCGTCGGGCAGAACTTCGAGGTGTTGTTGGTCACGCGGTCATCGAAGCGCGCACCGATGCAGATGATCAGATCGGTGTGGTGCATGGCATTGTTCGACTCATAGGAGCCGTGCATGCCGGGCCAGCCCAGACACTGGCGATCGCCCTGCGGATAGGCACCGATGCCCATCAACGAGGTGGTGATCGGGAAGTTCAGACGGCGCACCAGGTCGGTCAGCGCTTCGCTGGCACGACCGGAGACCACGCCACCGCCGGTGAAAAACAGCGGGCGGCGGGCCTTGAGCATCAGCTCGACGGCCTTCTTGATCTGGCCGCTGTGGCCACGGGTGACCGGGCTGTAGGAGCGCATGCGTACCTTCTTGGGGTAGCTGTACTCGTAACGCTCGGTCGGGGCGGTCATGTCCTTCGGGATGTCGATGACGACCGGCCCCGGGCGTCCGCTGGAGGCCAGATAGAAGGCCTTCTTGATGACTTCCGGAATCTCGCTCGGGTGCTTGATCGAGAAGCTGTGCTTCACGATCGGGCGAGTCACACCGACGATGTCGGTTTCCTGGAAGGCGTCTTCACCGATCAGGTGGCTGGCGACCTGGCCACACAGCACGACCATGGGAATCGAGTCCATGTAGGCCGTGGCGATACCGGTCACGGCATTGGTCGCGCCGGGGCCTGAGGTGACCAGCACGACTCCGGGCTTGCCGGAAGCGCGTGCGTAGCCATCGGCTGCGTGGGTAGCAGCCTGTTCGTGGCGGACCAGAATGTGCTGGACCTTGTCCTGACGGAACAGGGCGTCATAGATGTGCAGCGCCGCTCCACCGGGATAGCCGTATATATACTCCACGCCCTCGTCATGCAGCGCGCGGGCGATCATGTCAGCGCCGGAAAGCAATTCCACTTGGTTGTTCTCCCCTGGAGGTCTCGAGTGCGTCCGGCAGCAATACGCAAGCCGGATCGAGTGCGACCTGAATGTCGCTACCGCAACAGTTGCGGCACCTGATGCCAAACCCTGGCGTCTGCGGCCCGGTTAGGGCCTGCACTCTTGTCGCATCGGTTGGATGCGGTCGGGGCTGATGGCCGATCGGTACGGTTGGCGTACCCTGATCGGCATATCCTTCGACAGGCGGACAGCGACTCAGCGTCTGTCCTTCACGTGGCGCTTCGAGGGTCGCCCGAATGGCCACGCCCGCAATCAGGAATGGTCAAGAGTCCAACAGCCGCAAGGGGCTGTCAACTCAACCTTACGCCAGTGTGCGCCGCCTACGCCAAATGCCACACCGATAACGGGAAATCCGGCCATATGCGTGCGTAAAACCTCACAGATGGCATTTAATTCGCAATTTTCTGCCTCGTGATTTTCAGCATCCCTGCCGCCGGGTTGTCATTTTGCGCCCAGACGACAGACACGAAAACGCCCCACCGCAAGCGGAAGACAGACTTCCGTCACGGTGGGGCGTCACTCACGGGCGCGCGATTCAGCGCGTGAAGGTCAGCTCTCCGCCCTCTTCGCCGACCTGGATCACGTCACCGGGCACGAATTCACCGCCCAGCAGCGCCTGGGCCAGCGGGTTCTCGATACGACTCTGGATGGCGCGCTTGAGCGGACGCGCACCGTAGACCGGATCGAAGCCTGCCTTGGCCAGCAGCGCCATCGCGGCATCGGTGATCTCGAAGCCGAGATCACGTTCGGCCAGCCGCGCCTTGAGCCGCTCGAGCTGAATGCCGGCGATGGAGGCGATCTGCGCCTGCCCCAACGCGTGGAAGACCACCACTTCATCGATGCGGTTGATCAGCTCCGGCCGGAAGTGATTGCCCACGACTTCCATGACCGCCGTCTTCATGTCGTCGTACTGGAAGGCCGCCTTGCGACCGACACTCTCTTGCGTGTCTTCCTCGTCCGCCAGCTCGCCATTGAGACCGCTCATGCGCTGGATCATCTCGGACCCCAGATTCGAGGTCATCACGATCACGGTATTGCGGAAGTCGACGGTACGCCCCTGCCCATCGGTCAGGCGGCCATCTTCCAATACCTGCAGCAGGATGTTGAAGACATCCGGATGCGCCTTCTCGACCTCATCGAGCAACAGCACGGAGTACGGCTTGCGACGCACGGCCTCGGTCAGATAGCCACCCTCTTCATAGCCGACATAGCCGGGAGGCGCGCCGATCAGACGAGCCACCGAGTGCTTCTCCATGAACTCGGACATGTCGATGCGCACCATCGCCTCTTCGGTATCGAACAGGAAGCTGGCCAGCGACTTGCAGAGCTCCGTCTTGCCGACCCCGGTCGGGCCGAGGAACAGGAAGGAGCCGTTGGGGCGATTCGGATCGGACAGCCCGGCGCGTGAGCGACGCACCGCATTGGCCACCGCGATCACCGCCTCATCCTGACCGATCACCTTCTCGTGCAGCGCCTCTTCCATGCGCAGCAGCTTGTCGCGCTCGCCTTCGAGCATCTTGGAGACCGGAATGCCGGTCCAGCGCGAGACGACCTCGGCAATCTCCTCCTCGGTGACATTGGAGCGCAGCAGCACGTGGGCGGAGGTATCCGCCTCGCCTTCGCCGGCTTCGCTGATCTGCTTCTCGAGCCCCGGAATCACGCCGTACTGCAGTTCCGACATGCGGCTGAGGTCGCCGGCACGCCGCGCCTGTTCCAGATCGATACGCGCCTGTTCCAGTTCGGCCTTGAACTGCGCTGCCCCCTGGATACTGGCCTTCTCGGCCTTCCAGACCTCATCGAGATCGGCATATTCGCGTTCCAGCTCCGCGATCTGGTCCTCAAGCGCGCCGAGACGCTTGAGTGCCGCTTCGTCGGTCTCCTTCTTGAGGGCTTCACGCTCCATCTTGAGCTGGATCAGACGGCGGTCGAGACGGTCCATCTCCTCCGGCTTGGAGTCCAGCTCCATGCGGATGCGTGACGCGGCTTCATCGATCAGGTCGATCGCCTTGTCCGGCAGCTGACGGTCCGTGATGTAGCGCGATGAGAGGCGCGCGGCCGCAATGATCGCACTGTCAGTGATATCCACCCCATGGTGCACCTCGTAGCGTTCCTTCAAGCCACGCAGGATGGCGATGGTGTCCTCCTCGCTGGGCTGATCCACCTGCACCTTCTGGAAACGACGTTCCAGCGCGGCATCCTTCTCGATGTACTGGCGATACTCATCAAGCGTGGTGGCACCGACACAGTGCAGCTCGCCACGCGCCAGTGCCGGCTTGAGCATGTTGCCGGCATCCATCGCGCCCTCGGCCTTGCCCGCGCCGACCATGGTGTGCAGCTCATCGATGAACAGGATGACCTGGCCTTCTTCCTGCGACAGCTCCTTGAGGACGGACTTGAGGCGCTCCTCGAACTCACCGCGGAACTTGGCCCCCGCCAGCAGCGAGCCCATGTCGAGAGACAGCACACGCTTGTTCTTGAGGCCTTCCGGCACCTCGCCATTGACGATACGGCTGGCCAGCCCCTCGACGATGGCGGTCTTGCCGACACCGGGCTCACCGATCAGCACCGGGTTGTTCTTGGTGCGACGCTGAAGGACCTGAATCGTGCGACGAATCTCCTCGTCACGCCCGATCACCGGGTCGAGCTTGCCGTCGCGCGCACGCTGGGTGAGGTCCATCGTGTACTTGTTGAGTGCCTCGCGATTGTTCTCGGCGTCGGCATCTCCCACCGCCTCGCCACCGCGCAGTGCATCGATGGCGGAGGTCAGGGCGGGCTTCTTGATGCCCGAGGAGGTGAACAACTTGCCAAGATCACCGCCCAGCTCCAGCGCGGCCAGCAGCGCGAGCTCGGAAGCGATGTATTGATCGCCGCGTTTCTGGGCTTCGCGGTCGGCCAGATTCAGAAGCTTGCCGAGCGCCTGGGAAGGCGCGACATTGCCGTCGAACTGGGACACGGTGGGCAGGTCATCCAGTTGACGCTTGAGCCCGCTCATCAAGCTGGTGGCATCACCGCCCGCCTTGTTGACCAACGCCTTGAGACCGCCATCGCGGTCCTCCAGCAGGGCCAGCAGCAGGTGCTGGGGATGGATTTCATTGTGGCCTCGCCCGACGGCGAGCGACTGGGCATCCGCAAGCGCGTTCTGCAGCTTGCTGGTGAGTTTGTCGATGCGCATGGTGCCTTCTCCTGAGAGTCATGGCGGTACTCCTCTTCTCAGGAGCTTCGCCTGTAACATTTCGTATCTAACCCTAGAGATGGGGGGCTGGGAGGTCGCTTTCAAGGCGTGATTTGCGGCAACGCAGCATGTTGTCCGCGAAGCATGATCCAGATCAGGTTCCCCTGCAGCAGGTTGGCCCTCAGCGCCTGAAGATGTCGCCAGGGGCTTTCGCTCGACACGGAAAAGCGCCCCGCCAACCTGAGTGATCAGGTCAACGGGGCGCTTTTGTCTTTCGGCTTGCCGAGCGTCGGTGCATCGCGGCGGCCAGGTCTCCACTTCATGCTATCAGCGTAACCAGATCACCGTGGCCATTCGCCCCGTCACGCCATCATCACGGCGATGGGAGTAGAAGCGCGATTCCGAGGCGGTGCAGAAGTGACCGCCACTGACATGGCCGACACCGGCACGCTCCAGCCGCAGACGAGCCAGCTTGTAGAGGTCGCCCATATAGTGGCCCAGCCGGTAGGGACTGGATTCGAAGGCGTCGTCGGCCTCGGGGAGATCCGCGATGAAGGCGTCACGCACCTCGGGGCCGACCTCGAACTGGGCATTGGAGATCGCCGGGCCCAGCCAGGCCATCAGCTCGCCCGGGTCATCTCCCAGGCGGGCGACAGTGGCTTCCAGCACACCTTCCACCAGGCCACGCCAGCCCGCATGCGCCACCCCGACCCGCGTCCCCTGACGATCACAGAACAGCACCGGCAGGCAGTCCGCCGTCATCACCACGCAGGCCTGCCCCGTACCGGTACTGATGCAGGCGTCAGCACGTGGTGGCACCGCCTCATGGCGCTCATCGGCGTGACAGACGTCAAAGGCATCCACCACCTGAGTCCCATGCACCTGATCCAGCCACGCCAGTGGACGACCATCATCGACCTCCGCCGCGAGCAGATCACGCACCCGCGCGACCATCGCCGGATCATCCCCGACATGCCGCGCCGGATTGAAGCCAGCGTATGGCCCCTGACTCGGGCCACTCTCACGCGTGGTCACGAAGGCCTGCACCGGACTGGGGGCTGGCCAGTCCGGCAGAATCAGGGTCGGGCGTAGACTGTCGTCGTGCATAACCTCTCCTGGCGCGATGGGATACGCGAACCGAGCCCCTCAGCGGGCGATGTCTTCCTTGAGATAGTCGATCAAGACCAGCATGTCACCCGGCATCTCGGCGCGGAATTCGACTTCCTTGCCCGAGATCGGGTGGATGAAGGCGAGGCGACGGGCATGCAGCGCCTGACGCGGGAACTGACGCAGCAGCTCCTTGAGCGGATCACTGGCCCCCGGCGGAAGCTTCAGACGGCCTCCGTAGACCGGGTCCCCGATCAGCGGATAGCGCTGGTGCGCCATGTGCACACGGATCTGGTGGGTACGCCCGGTTTCCAGCTTGCAGCGGATATGGGTATGACCCCGGAAGCGCTCCACCACGCGAAAATGCGTGATCGCCATCTTGCCGCTATGGGTCACGGCCTGACGCTTGCGATCCTTGGGGTGACGCCCGATGGGCGCATCCACGGTACCGCCCGCCGTCAGCACCCCGGTCACGACGGCATCGTACTCGCGAGACACGGTACGCGCCTGCAGCTGCTCGACCAGGTCCGCCTGGGCGGTCAGCGACTTGGCGACCACCATCAGGCCACTGGTGTCCTTGTCGAGACGATGCACGATCCCGGCACGCGGCAGCATGGCATTACCCGGACAATGGTGCAGGATGGCGTTGAGCAGCGTGCCATCCGGATTGCCGGCCCCCGGGTGCACGACCATGCCGTGCTCCTTGTTGATGACCAGCACGTCGTCATCCTCGAAGACGATCTCGAGCTCGATGTCCTCGGGGCCATGACTGACTTCTTCTTCAAGCTCGGCGGTCAGGGCCAGACGTTCACCGCCATAGACCTTCTCGCGGGGTTTGACGGCGGCACCGTCGAGGGTCAAGGCACCGGTCTTGATCCAGTGCTTGAGGCGCTCGCGGGAATAGTCGGAGAAGATCTCGGCGCAGGCCTGATCAAGGCGCATGCCAATCATCGCCTCCGGGATCCGCTCTTCGCGGTTGATGGTGTCTGCCATATTGCTCTCTGAGGCCGTTTCGCAGGAAAGGGCCTTTGCTTTATAGTGAGTGCGGATCGGCGGATTCTAGCATGCCCGCCATGGATTGCCCGAGATGAGGAAACCGATGCGCGCCCTTCCCTTGACTGCCTTCGCCCTGGCCAGCACCTTGCTGGTCGGCTGTGCGTCCAACGAGCCGGCACCGGATCTTCAGGAGCAGGAGCTGTACCGTCAGGCTCAGGTTTCCCTGGATACCAGCCGCTTCAACTCCGCCGTGCAGCAACTTGAAGCACTGGATACTCGCTTCCCGTTCGGCAGCTATGCCGAACAGTCGCAGCTGGAGCTGATCTACGCCTACTACCAGGTGGACAACTGGGAAGCCGCACGCGCGGCGGCCAGCCGCTTCATTCGGCTGCACCCGGACCACCCGCAGGTCGATTATGCCTACTACATGCGTGGACTGGCAGCCTATAGTGCAGGGCGCTTCAGCCTAGAATCGCTGGACCTGATCGACATCTCCAAGCGGGATCTCGGTGCGACGCGGGACGCCTACGTCGACTTCGGCGAGCTGGTGCGCCGCTTCCCCAACAGCACCTACGCCGCAGATTCGCGTCAGCGCATCATCTATCTGCGCAACGTACTCGCACGTGGCGAGCTGCAGACTGCCGATTTCTACCTGCGCAAGCAGGCCTATCTGGCCGCCGTGAAGCGTGGTGAGTGGGTGATCGAGCACTACCCTAACACTCCTGCCACTCGCGATGCGCTGGCCGTGATGGTCGAAGGCTATCTGGGCCTCGGTCTGCGCGACCGCGCCAGCGAGACGCTCAAGGTGCTGATCCAGAATGATCCGGACAACGAACGTCTGGATGGCCGTACCTTCGAGCCGCGCTACGTGAAGGCGGATGACCTGACCGTCTGACGATCAGGCTTCCCGCCTCACCATCGAAAAGCCCGTGATCACCGATCACGGGCTTTTTTCATGCGATTGTCGACTCAACATCGCTGCATCCGGGCGTCATCGGCATCTTGCGCAAAGAATTCGCAATCCCTGACACCGGACATGAGTTGCCTCAGTCGCCGGCCGCCCAGCCATTGACGATCGGGTAGCGACGGTCACGCCCGAAGCCACGCGGCGTGACACGCACGCCAACCGGCGCCTGACGGCGCTTGTACTCACAGCGGTCGACGAGACGCACCACACGATAGACATCCTCTTCCTCGAAACCGGCACGGATGATCGCCTCGGCACTCATGTCACCCTCGATGTAATGGGTGAGAATCGCATCCAGGGTGTCGTAGTCCGGCAGCGAGTCGCTGTCGAGCTGGTCTTCGGCGAGCTCCGCGGATGGCGGACGCGTGATGACACGCTCCGGAATCGCCGGGCCCATGGTGTTGCGCCAGTTGGCAAGACGGAATACCCAGGTCTTGTAGACGTCCTTGAGCGCATTGTAGCCACCGACCATGTCGCCATAGAGCGTGGCGTAACCCACCGCCATCTCGCTCTTGTTGCCAGTGGTCAGCACCATCAGGCCCTTCTTGTTGGAGATGGCCATCAGCAGCACGCCACGACAGCGTGACTGCAGGTTCTCCTCGGTGGTATCGCGCTCACTGCCGGCAAAGCTCTCCGCCAGTGTCTCGGTGAAGGCCTCGACCATCGGGGCGATGGGCATCACCTCGTAATTCACGCCCAGCAGTGTCGCCTGCTCGGCAGCGTCTTCCCTGGAGATGTCCGCGGTGTAGTGGTACGGCATCATCACCGCATGCACGCGGTCCGCGCCCAGCGCATCGACGGCAATCGCCAGCGACAGGCCGGAGTCGATGCCACCAGAGAGACCCAGCACCACGCCCTTGAAGCCGCTCTTGTTGACGTAGTCACGCAGGCCGGTGACCAGTGCACAGTAGAGCGACTCTTCCGGTGACAGCAGCTCGGCGATCTCGCCGCTCTGCGGCGCCCAGCTACCGCCTTCCTCCTTGAGGAACTGCACCGGCATCAGGCCGACATCCCACCAGGGTGCCTGCACGCAGGTATTGCCCTCGGCATCGATGGCGGCGGAGCCACCATCGAAGACCAGCTCGTCCTGGCCACCGATCTGATTGACGTAGACCAGCGGACACTTCACTTCGGCCGCCCGCTGAGCGAACAGATGATTGCGCTCGGCCGGCTTCTCCAGATGATAGGGCGAGGCATTGAGGCTGACGAGAATGTCCGCGCCGGCATCCCGCGCCTGACGAACGGGCGCGCCATCCCACAGGTCTTCACAGATCACGATGCCCAGACGGGCGCCGCGGCATTCCACCACGCAGGCCTCGGAGCCCGGCGTGAAGTAACGCTGCTCATCGAAGACCTGATAGTTGGGCAGTGCCTGCTTTGCGTACTCGGCGATCCACTCGCCATCCTTGAGCACGCCGGCCAGGTTGTAGCGCTTGCCGTCACGCATGCCGGGGTAGCCGACGATGACCATCACGCCACGCGCGACCTTGCTGGCCATCCGCGCGCGCGCCTCGTCGAGTCGTGCCTCCATGGATTCGCGCAGCAACAGGTCTTCCGGCGGGTAGCCGGTCAGACACAGCTCGGGCAGCACGACGACGTCGGCCTTGTGCTCGAGACTCGCTTCACGGACGGCTTCGATGGCACGCTCGGTATTGCCGGGGATATCACCGACCAGCGGGTCGAGCTGGGCCATCACCAGAGTCAGATCTTGCATGCGGTAAGGATCTCTCGATTGGCGGTTCGATAAGGGGCCAGTACACTGTGGCCAGACATCTGGCTCAGACTGCTGAGCCGTGCACCGGCTCATCAGTCTCATGATGGCCGCCATTGTCCCGCAAGGTCGCGCCGCTGGCAAAAAGCCACGCGCGCCGCCTCATCTGGGAGTCATATAGGAATGAGCCTGTTGATCATCCGTCTGCTGGTATTCGTCGTCCTGTTCTGGGCAGGCCTGCGCCTCTATCGCATGTATCGCCAATGGAAGCTGAGCCAGGACAACCACAATGACGGCCAGCCTGCCGAGCGCGAGGCCCAGAACATGGTGCGCTGCGCCTACTGCGATCTGCATCTGCCGGAAAATGACGCCATCCGCCATGAAGCGCTGCACTTCTGCTGTCAGGAGCACCAGCAGCATTTCCTCGACGAGGGCCCACGCAAATAACGCACTGTCTTCCCCCTCGAGACGAAGGCTCGAGGGGGAAGACGCCATGACGATGCTCAGGCCCAGCGCGTCGCGTCTGGCTGGGACGAGGCTTCCAGCGTGGCGATCTCGCCCAGCAAGGTCTCGGGCTGGTAGGGGGTGGGGTCGATGATCGGCGTACGCCCCAGCAACTGGTCCGCCAGCAGGCGGGTCGAGGCCGGCGCCAGTACCAGGCCATTGCGATAGTGACCGGCATTGACGTGCAGGTGGCGGCGTTCAGGCACGGCACCGATGAACGGCGTGCCGGTCGGCGAACCGGGACGCAGCCCCGCCCAGTGATGCTCGACCTCACACTCGGCCAGCGCCGGGATGATCTCGCAGGCGCTCTTGATCAGCGACTCACGCGCCTCAAGGGTGGTCGCCTTGTCGAAGCCGACCTCCTCCAGCGTGGAACCCGCCACGATGCGCCCATCGCCCCGCGGTATCACGTAGCGTCCATTCTTGAGTACCACGCGCTCCACCAGCCCCTTGGGTGCCTTGAACAGCACCATCTGGCCGCGTACCGGCCGCACCGGCAGCGCCAGCCCCGCCTTACTCAGAATCTCGCGACTCCAGGCGCCCCCACAGACCACGACCTGTCCGGCGGACAGCACTGAATTGGCGGTCTGCACGCCGATGGCGGTGTCGTCCTGCAGCAGAATGCCCTGCACCGCGACATTCTCGAGCAGACGTACGCGCGGGTGGGCATCGAGAGCGGCGCGCAGTGACTTGCCCAGGCGCGGATTGCGGATGCTGCCCAGCGTCGGCATCCACAGCGCCGATTCGCAACCGGGCGCGACGGCCGGTGCCTTGTCGTAAAGAAAGTCAGCCTCCACGCGCGTCAGCGGCTTGGCGTATTCCTCGGACCAGCTCAGTGCCTGCTCGGCATCCTCGACATTCAGGTACAACAGACCCTGCTGGCGATATTCGGGGTCGATGCCGGTGGTCTCGATCAGGCGCTCGGCCAGCGTGGGGTAGAAACCTTCCGACCAGGCAGACAGGCGTGAGATCGGCGCACTATAACGCCACGGATACAACGGCGAGACGATACCGCCGCCCGCCCAGGATGCCTCGCGCCCACACTGGCCCCGCTCGACCAGCGTGACCTCGGCACCGCCATCCGCCAGTTCCAGCGCAGTCAGCGTGCCGATCACGCCACCGCCTACCACCACAAAGTCATTCACGCCTGTTCGCTCCTGCCTCAAGACCGGGAAAGGCTTCCAGAATACGCCGCCCGCAAGGCGGTGCAAGCGAGCCGCGCGCAATCCAGCATCGCACCGAGGCCGCTCTCGCCACTGCTACCAGCAATCGCCATCGCCGGTCGTGTCGCGGATGCCGGTATTGGTGAGGGTCAGCGCAGGGCAATCGGTATCGGCGCTCTGAGGCGCCACCGCAGTCGCGATCAGCGTGAAGCGGGTCGTCGTGGCGCCATCCTCCAGGCTCAGGGCGTAATAGCCTTCCGGCGACTCGGTGGCGCGCCCCAGTCCCTCCTCGTCACAATCACTGTCACCGGCGATGCTGGTCGCGTAGCCACCGCAACGCGCCATGTAACGCTCCTGAGCCTGGGCCAATGACATCAGTGCCGCCTGCCCATCGGCACGACGTGAGCGGATTACCTGATCCTGATAGCTCGGGTAGGCGATCGCCGCGAGGATGCCGACGATGACGACCACGATCATGATTTCCGTCAACGTGAAACCGCGGGCGTACCTGCGGTGAGACAGCGCATTGCGAGACAGGGCACTGCGGGACAGGCTAGCGCCTAGAGAGAGAAAGCTGGCCATGAAGATCTTCCTTGAAAGGCGGACTTGAAGGTACTGCTGAGAAGTGAAGGCGCCGCCACACTCTGAGAGAGCGTGACGGCGTCGGGTCATGCATCACAGATGCAATGCGATCAGCGCAGTTGATACCAGGAAACACGACCGGTATCCGTCGAGCTGGACACGTTCAGGTCGTAGGATGAGACGGTGCCTTCTACCGTTCCCAGAGAGCTGCTACCCACATAGACCGTATTGCCGACACTGACGCTGGACGTCGGCGTACCGCTCAGTTTCACGCTGACGACCACATTGCCGACGGCGACGGTGTTGTCGATGATGGTGCCGACCAGATCATCGGCGCTGAAGGCCTCATCCTGATTGAAATCGAAGATGGTCACATAGCTGCCTTCGCTGTCGTCGTAGGTCGGCAACCCTGTCTCGGTATCCAGCGCGACCAGCCAGCCGCCCCCGGTGCTTTCACAGAAGTTGGTCCCCGTGCTGGAGGTGCTGGTAGAGAAGACCACCAGGTTCGAGAGCAGGTTGGCCGGCTCGACCAGCTCTTCCTGCTCGGAGGCATCCAGATCCAGATACCAGCCGAAGCGATCGCTGTCCTGATCTTCCAGCTGGCTGGGGTAATAGCTGAAGCTGTCGCCACCGAGAGTCCGTCCAGTCAGCTCCCCGTTGGTGTAGCTGCCACTGACGAAAGTCCGCTCCTCGAGGTTGCTGCGCATCAAGCTGGTGTGACTGCCACCGGCATCCAGCACGGTGTAGAGGCTCTGGGTGACCCAGGCCTCGTCCTCGGCATCAGCGTACATGTCCTGCCCTGTTCCGAAGGACACCAGCAGATTGGGCGAAGACATGGTCTGCGTGCCTCCGGAGTAGCGACTCAGCGTCGGTTTGACCGTGATCGGTTGCAGCGCATCCGTCTGGCACTCCCCGCCAGTCAGGCTGGTAGCACAGGCCGTGAATAGCCGCGTGACACTCCACTTGCTGCTGTCGTCATCACTGAGATCGAACTTCCACAACCGCCCCTGAAGATCTCCCCCATAGGCAAAATCGACAGTGCCATTGCTGTCGATATCAGCAACCTGCAGATTGGCCAGGCCGCCGGTCACCCCACTGGGGGACAGCTTGGCGATCACGCCGCCGGCATTGACTCCATCGAGCTCCAGCGCGAACAACGTCGGCGCGGCATTCTCATCGGCCGTTTCCAGGCCATTGCCGACCAGCACCGCACTGTCACCATTGTTCAGTGATACGATATGCGCACTGCCGAAGACATGCCCCATGTCATCATCGTCGCTTGAACCGAACTCCCAGCGCACTACATCATCTTCATCGAAGTCTTCACCCGCCACGGCCTTGGTGACATTGAGCGCGAACAGGCCGCGTCCACCGCCCGCCAGACCGGATACCAGCCACTCCTCGCCATCCAGACTGGCGATACGCACTTCACCATCGACATAATAGCGATGCTGATAGCCCGGGTCGGTCAGATAGCCCAGCCCTGCGTCGTCCTCTTCGCTATAGAGCAGCTCCGGAATGTAGGCGAACTGCTCGCTACCGGTATTGAGGTCGAAGGCGTGCAGCATGCCGTCGTTGGCCCCGACGAAGACACTGCCCTGTGTCGTCGAGTCCTCACGTGTCACGACGACTGGCGATGAGCCGATGATGTCGCCCAGCTGCACGCCAGTGCGATTGCGCAGACCATCGCCCTCATATTCATCACTGCCCCGCAACCACTCGATCGCTGCCTTCACATGGTCATCGGTAGAGTTGCCACCGACTTCCATGCGCGCGAGATCGTTGCGCTGGCTCGAGCTCAGGCGGCCCGCGTTGTCAGTCGTGAACTCGACGCCGTTCCCCCCGGACATGGTGAAGACCGTACGTGACTCGAGGCCACCCTCCTCTGCCAATGCCTCACTCAGCTGGGTGGCAGCACTCCAGAGCTGATCGTCCTCCTCGACGTCATTGCCCTCCTGTACCGAGGAGGCCACCACATCTCCCGTCCAGGTCGAGGCGGAATAGCGGCTCTCGACCAGTCGACTGTCCGTCTCGACACTGGCCGTCGTCAGATTGGTAGAAAGGCCGCTGACACTGTTGCCTACCGCGACGATCTCGGAGGCGATCGCCGCCAGCGCCGAGACAAGATCCGTCGGGCTGGAGGCATTGAAGTAGGAGCCGCCGCCATCGATGGCGGCCTGTTCCAGGTCATCGATGGTGCTGGAGCTGCTCTCGATGACACGCTTGTTGTCGCTCCAGTCATTGCTGTCGGAGTCCACCCCGAAGGCGACGGTATAGGTCGTCATCACCTGCTTTTCATAGGTACCACTTCCAAGCTTCGGCAACAGATCATTATGGGCATAATAATAAGCGACATCCGCCAGCGTGGCATTACCGCCATAACTGTAGTTATAACTTTCCCGCCAGGTCCGTCCGTCCCCATTGGCATCGCCGATCTTGCTTTCGATATTACTGGAGGCGGTAGAATTCTCGGAATTCCAGAAACCATCCGTGATCAGAACAGTGAAGTTCTGCTGACACATGCCGCCTTCATCTTCGGAAAGAATCGGTGTAGAGCCCAGACCGGAATAATTATCACTGTAATATTCACCAGCGCGATAGAGAGCTTCTCGTAATGGTGTACCCCGGTAGGTGTTACTCGTACTAATTTCAGAGTCGACAATTGCATCTCTTACTTCGGTCAGATGGCCGTTACCACTATCACTATTGGTAATCAACTCAACCACATTACCCAAAACATTGGTCACAAGCTCGACAATTTGATCGACAATATTATCAACGACAGCTTTTTCACTACCATTGCGGGGATTTATAGTTAGGTAACCTGTCCTATATTCAGTACCGGCCAATAACTCCAATGCTGCAGCTTTACCGACGCCTAGACGATCTCGATAGTATGTAAACCAATTAGCGTAATTAACTTTCTCTGCATCTGAAAGTGTCTTATCTGATATTCTAACCTCGGTTTTATCCTTGCATTTATCACCTGTATAATAACGAAAATCAAGATCAGGGTCTGTCAGGTTAACAAGATTGCTTTTGGAGTTGCCGCCCTCAAAGTCAATCCATGCTGCTGTCGGGTCCATATTAGCATAGCGTTCGTCACCATCTCCCTTTTTCCAAGGTAGATAGGTTTGAGTAGGGTCGTAAGCCTGCTTGTTTTCAACAGCACAAAAATAATCATTGGATAAGTTATATCTAGGCCTAAACTCAACATCACACCAATATTTGGTGCAATTGGAGTATTTATAGTACCAGCCATAGACCAGATCATATTTCTGGACGGACTCTCCACCCTCAAAAGTGTCTTCAAAAGACATCGAGCCCGAATCATCCAATACCAGCAGGACATTGGGGGTGACGCCGACGCTCTGGGTAGTGGGCAACTGAAGTAGCGTGTCGCTGTCTGCCAGTACGGGCAAGGTGACCACCAGCAGTCCGCTTGAGAGCAAGACCGGCAGGCGAATACGACGCAAGCCGCTGGGGCGGGGTGAATGCTTCGATTTCATCGATAGATTCCCTTCAATCGGCCATCATGATTTCGCTTTGCACCACTGCCAGTGCACGCTTTCTGCTCTCAAGGTCTCCCGCGCTCTCAAGACTCCAACCGGCGGCCGTGATGCGGAAGGCATTCAACAACTGGCTGCTGCTCAGGTTGTCGTCATTCAGAACGCCTTCTGTCGTTTCCCCAAGATATTCAATGACATAGTTACCATTGGCAGCCGCATTGCCACTCAGGATGCCCTCGCCATCCCAGGCGTCTGCCTGCAGAGGATCGAAGTCCAGACTTTCTCCCGCCGTCAGGTCATAGAAACCATCCTCGCCGAAGTCATCCAGCGTCAGCTCGCCCTCGAGCAGACGACTTTCGGCCTGCTGCTGAAGGCTCTCGGCCTCGGCATAGGCATTGTCGTAGAACTGGGTATTCATCAGCATGCGGGTCTGCAACTGGGTATCCTCATTGCCCGTCACTGCCATCACGCCGACCACGATCAGCATGATCAACACGACCAGCAATGCCATCCCCTGCTGACGAGGATGCCGGGGGGCGTTCATCTGATTCATAGACCGATATTCCTCGGGCTCAGGGTAATGTCGAAGGTACGTTCCAATTCACCATCATCCTCACCCTCGACGTTGATCGTCGGTGGCGTCTTGAGGGTCAGGCTGATGTGGATACGTCTGACGCTACCCCAGTCATTTGCGGCTTCCACTTCCGCCGCGCTGCGCTCTACTGCGAAACGACTCGCACTGCCACTGCCCGAGGCCGTATCGAAGGACAGATCCAGCGCTTCGACGTATCGCGCCACTTCTTCATCACAGCCTGCGGTCGGGTCACCATCGACATCTTCTCCGTTCAGGCACAGACGGACGGGAGAATCGTCATCGGTCTGCGACACCAGCAGATACCAACGCTGCAACGGGTAGACATATGCCTGGGTCTGCTGGGCACCGCCGTAGCCATGTTCCACAGCACTCGACAGATCCAGTGAATTGCTGCCATCGCCCGCCAGGCGAGCGATATCACCACTCTCGCAGTCACTGATCAGCACGACGCTATCCGCCTCCAGCGTATCGGCGGCGTAATCTTCAAGTACCAACGACGTATCCCCCTGAGCGACACTCGACCCGAGCTGCCAGCCACGCTGCGCTCCCAGTGCGGGTACCTGCAGGGCCAGGCGGTCGTAGGTGACCCCCGCCACCGTGTCGGACTCGGCCGTCAAGGGAGCATCGGACAGCGCGTGGCTGCCGGTGCCATCACTGACACTGCTCACCGACGCACAGCCGGAAAAACCGGCATTGCGCACCAATGGCTGCAAGCGACGCGTGACATGGCGCGCAGACTCCTGCAGGTAGGACACGGCAGACGTCGTGTTGAGGGTTGAGCGCGAGGCGAGAAAGTACTCCAGCGCCATGGCGGAAATGAACAACCCCAGCACCAGCGCCAACATCAATTCGACCAGGCCGACGCCCTGCTGGGCACGCCGTGAAGGCATCGAGCGAGGCGCCCTGGGCGAGCGCGACGCGCAGGCTCGCCGCGAAAGAGAGACTTTCAATGACATCAGGGCACCACTCGTATCTGTAGGGTCTCGCTCAACGCCTGAGCATCGGCGTCCATGCTGTCTGCGTTCTGACCCAGCGGCGCGGCACCGCTCCAGCCGAGAGTCAGTGTCAGAAGATCACTCCCGCTGCTGGCGATGGCCCCGACCGGCGCGTTCAGTCCACTGTCCTCAAGCCTGTCCGCCCACACCGCTACATCGCGTGCCGCCAGCTCAGCAACACTGCAGGGACAATTGCCGGGATTGCCCGCGCTCTCGGTGTCGAGACCAGCGTAGTCATCCACGCCGTCAGGGTTGGCCTGGATACGCTCCGCCATGCTGATCAACAGGATGCGAGCTTCGGTACGCGCATAACTCTCGTTGTTGGCCTGCAGGCTCTCCATCTGCATGAGTCCGAAACCCAGCAACGTCAGCCCCATCAGCAACAGGGCGATCAGAGCCTCCAGCAGACTGGTACCTTGTTGCCCCTCTCTCGCGGGATGCGAGCCCACCTCAGCAACTCTGGTCATCGCTGCCATATGTCTCCGTCAGTACTCGTCCAATGGGGGTCAATTCAAGCTGGCGATGGCCCTGACCACCCGACTGGTCACAGATCAACAGCCAGGTGGAGTCCGGTGTCGCGCCCTGGTCATCAAAGGTCACGCCGGCGACATCTGCCTGCACGGTGATGGCGGCATCGAACAGACGCAACAGATCATCGCCCAGCGATACTCGTGCATCCGCCTGAGTGCCCTGCACGACCGCCCAGCCATTGCTCCAGCGGGTCGAATTCATGCAGGCATCACCCGCGGCATTCAGCGGACAGAGCGTGATGCTGCCACCACTGGCCACCGCCTCGCTGCGCGCGTAGTTGACCGAGGCAATGAGTGTCTCGGCGGTACTGGTCACGGCATTGCGCGCGACCACTCCCTGCCAGGCGGGGACGGCGATCGTGATCGTGATGACCAGCACTGCCAACGTGATCATCAGCTCGATCAACGTGAATCCTTGCTGCCCCTCCTGCTGACGTGTGCGTCGAAGCACATGCAAAACTGACATCGTCATATCCCTGAGAAACACGCAGGCGAAGGTGCCCTTCGCGATGTGAAATGGGGCAATGTAACGTCAACCAGCCACATAATGGAATTATTATGTTACATAGAATTACCTGACATCCCACAAATTACTCATATTCATCATTGTTTCATCTTTGGTGGCGCGAGTTTCTGGACAACGAAAAGCCCCGATCCAAAAGAATCGGGGCTCGTGTCTGCTGCAAACGGATGGCAGGGTGTGCTGCGTTACCAGCAATTGCTACTGTCGGTGCCTTCTGAATCTGCCAATACCGCAGCTCCCTTGATACCCAGCTCCGTCAACGTGAAAGTGGCACAGTCCTCATCATTGGCCTGACTGCCCGTGGCAGTGGCCGTCAGCGTATAGCTGTCGGCGTCCCCCGCGACGGCCAGTGTATAGAAGCCCTCCTCGCTGGCCGTATCCGCCTGGCCAAGCCCGATCCCGTCTCCGCCGAGCCCCAGAGCATCATCACAGTCCGTGGCGGTAGTCACACTGGCGGTCGCATATTCTCCGCAGGTGGCCATGATGCGCTCCTGGGTCTGAGCAAGCGCCAGCAGGGACGTGATGGCATCCGTGCGGCGTGAGCGCTCCACCTGATCCTGATAGCTGGGATAGGCGATAGCGGCCAGGATTCCGATGATGGCCACGGCAATCATCAGCTCCATCAAGCCGAAACCACCTTGTGATCGAGAACCGCCAGTTCGTCTGATCATCAACGCCCCCTGCGAAGCAGCGTGATATCGATCACCGGTCTTGGCTCGCCGCGCGGATCGAAGCGTACCTCGACCTCCTGCCCCGGATTGAGGTGGAATGCCTGAAGTTCTCGCCCATTGCGATTGAGGACGCGCGTGGAGGGCAGGATCACGAACCCCATGTCGTTGAGCTGCAGCTGGTCCCCCTCCACCTGGTCAATCACGCCTGTGACGGTCTGCTCCATGTCCAGCTGAATCAAGGTATCTGCCGCCATGGCCGTCCCGCCCCACCCCGTGAGGAGTGCACAGGCTGCCAGCATCCATGCGCCGCCGCTCCGCTGCCACTTGTGTCGTGATATCTGCATGTTCCCTCTCCTAGCGCAGCTGGTACCAGGCACTACGGCCTTCCAGTCCATCGATCCCGAAGTCCATGGCCATCTCGACCACCTGATTGGTACCGCCCTGACCGACGTACTGGGTATCTCCCAGGAACTTGGGCGAGGTGGGCTCCCCGTCCGTCTTTATCGACAGCACGACCTGATTGTTGACGTTGTCGCTGGCATCCACCTTGCCGTCGCCATTGTAGTCAAAGACCTGCTGGACACTGTTGTTGCTGCGGACCGGTTGCAGGCCATTGCGCAGGCTGAGGGCATTCAACCAGCCGCTGGCACCACCGGTACAGGGGCCATTGCTGCCCGGGATCGTGGTATTGAAGACGATCAGATCGCCACGTACTGCCGGAATCGTCACCAGACGCTCCCCGGAATCGGAAAGCTCCACATACCACCCGTACTGGATGCCATTGTTGTTCTGATTGGCATAATCGACACCCACACCGGTGACGGTACGTGCATCACTGACCCCGGTGATGTTCGTGAAGCTCTGCTTTTCCAGCTGTCCGTGATAACGACGCGTCGTGTCGCCCGTGTGCAATACGCTATAGAAAGACTGCGTCGAGGTGTCGATGGCATCCTGCAGTGTCAACAGTTGCCCCGTCCCCCAATAGACATTCAGGTACGGCGTATCGACGGTACTGTTGAAGACACCGCTGCGTGCCACGGCCACTCGCGAGGTGATGGGCTGGCGCGAAGCCGTCGGACAGGTCGATGTCGTGCTGTTCAGAGCCACCGCACATGACTGGAAGAGGCGCGACGTCTCGCCGCTCCCCACGTCATCCAACGAGAAATCACGCATGTCGAACACCCAGACATTGCCGTGAAGATCACCCGCGTAGACCCAATCGGTAATGCCATCGGCATCGATGTCCGCCAGCTCCGGGCTCGACATGCCATTGCAGTCGCTGTTGGCTGACGTGCAGGACCCCCCGGCATTGCTGCCCTGCTGTGAATCCAGCAGCGCGAAGTTTTCCGGGTCCTCCAGATCCACGATGAACAGTTTGGCACGCCCGTCACTATCCGCGTTGTAGCCATTGCCGAAGATGGCGTACCACTTGCCATCATCAAGTCGAGCAACCTGAATGTCGCTGAAGGTGTAACCGAGATCCTCGTGGGTGAATTCCCACTGCACGATATCCGCCGGCGAGGTGCCATTGGACTCCCCCAGCGTGTCGAAGGCTTCGGGATCCGTGATATCCAGCATGTAGACCGCCTTGCCACCCGCGCCAAGCCCCCCCACCAGGACCGAATGCCAGCTGGGAGCGTCTTCCTCTCCCAGTTGTACGTGGACATCGCGCGCGACAGGCGTGGCATCGACGTAATACTGGTGAACATAATTCTGGTCGGCGAGCTGACGAATGCCACGCCCACCCTCGATGCTGAAAGCGGCATATGGCATGTAGGCGAATTTCTCTTCCCCGCTTTCCATGTCGATGGCATGCAACATGCCATCGTTGGCACCGATGTAGATCATCGACTGGCGATCTTCATGCAAGGTCTTGAAGGAGCGGTACGAAGACACTTCCATGTCATTGCGGTAGCTGGCGGAAGGCGGGCCGACGATGGCCGGCGAGGCGTGGACGATATCACCGAGATAGTTGTCGTCACGATCACGGAACAAGGTACCTTCATAGGTATCATCGCCCTTGAGATAGCCGATCAGATTCTCGAGCTCCGACGTTCTCACGGCAAGCGGTGTCCCATTGAGCGTGAGGAAGGTCCCGCTCGTATCCAGAATCTGCCCCGTCAGCTGCGTCACGGTATCACCGACCAGCTCCAGCACGCCGCTCTGCCCGCCGGTCAACCCCAGGGCATTGGCCAGACCATTGCCATTCCCCAGGCCGAGCCCCAGACCGTTGCCGAGAGTCCCGGAGACCCCGTTTGCAGCTTCACGCACGGAGATCAGCACGGCATCGGTCAACAGCGTCTCGTCCAGGAAACCGACGAGGTCGAGAATCTGTTCCGCCTCCAATGAGCCGGCCTCCTCGATATCAAAGAAGAAGGCCTTCTCGTCGACGTCCGAAATCCCCGGATTATAGGTGATCACCTTGCGACTGCTGCTGCGACCGGCATCGTCACGCAACCACTCCGCGACGGACCACTCGGATGTGCTGCTCAAGGTGCCATCGCTGCCGATCTTGCGTGCGACCACATCCCCCGCCCAGTTGGCCGGGTCATAGGTCGTCTGGATGACATAGGCATCACTGGTCTGGCTACCACTGCTGATATCCAGACTGCCGGTGCTGGCAGCACGCCCCGCGATTGACTGGGCGATATTGTTCAATGCATCGATCAGGGCCTGGGGGTTGGCAGCACTCAGATACTCGCCGCGTCCATTCCAGGCGGCATGGCGAAGATCATCAATGGTGGTATTGGTATTGGACACCGGCTGAGGCCAGGTGAAGGAGGTATCGATACCGGATGGATTCTCGGTCAGGGAACCATCCACCCCGAAGCCGACAGTGTAGGTGACCATGTGCTGGGACGGGTTTTCATCCACATCCGGCACGGTGGGAACGCTATTGATCAGATCAGTGCGCAGGTCGGTGCGATAGTAATACATCGCCACGTCACCCAAGGTATTGGAGTAACTGTCACGGTGACTGGCACTGATGTAATCACCGCTGCCACCATCGACATTGCCGACACTGGGACTTGAGCCATTCCAATAGCCATCAGTCATCATGATCGCGTAATTCTGCTGACACATGCCGCCTTCATCCGCACTCAGGATGGGCGCATTGTTCCCGGTACTGGCGAAGTATTCGCCGGCATTCTTCAAGGCCGTGCGCAGTGGAGTCCCGCCGGAGGGATAAGCGGTGAACAGCTCTTCCATCAGGTCGTCACGTTCATCGGCATCGGTCATGTCCGCGACGTTGCGGTTGTTGCGCCCCTGGATGGTACGCAGGCCTACCCGAGACTCGTTGGTATCGATGACGCCTGCCATGGCCGACTTGGCAACGGACATGCGGTCGCGGTAATAGGTGAACCAGTTGGCGAAGTTGGTCTTCTGCGCGGCGGACTGCTGGTTGATGTAGGTCTGACGCGTGGTATCCACATAAAGACCATTGCCACTTCGATAGAGCCCGCACTCCTCGAAGTCATACTCGCCGTCACCGTCATTGTCCGTCCAGGGCATGTAATAGACCCCGGTAAGATTGACGGTTGTCGTCGGCTCATAGGGATCCGCGCGCGCCGTCAGGAGCGTCGCGTCGAGGTAATCCGCTCCAAAGCGATCCTTGCCCGCCCAAGGGGCATAGGTGAGCGCCGGATTGTAGGCCAGGACATTGAAGCCATTGCACGAGCCAATGGCGCGGGCAACGCTGGTCTGGGATTGATGACTGACAGTCCCAAAGTTGCTGATCGAGTAGACTCCGGAGTCTCCAAGCACCGACGAGGCGGGCTGATAGCCCCAGTATTCGACGCCCTGATTGAGCGTATCCTCCCAGGCCATGCTGCCCGAATCATCAAGGATGAACAGGATATTGGGCTGAACACCGGTGGCTTCCGTCACTGGCGCACGAGCGATTTCCCCGGGAGCCGCCAGGCAAGGCAGAGCGAAAAGGCATAGGGCACCACTCAGCAGATAACGCATGTTCATGCTCCTCTCAGAAGTAAGGGCCCAGTTCCAACTCGCTTTGCACCACTGTCCAGGAGGCGCCATTGCCGCCTCCCAGGCCCATTGCACTGACGCGGAAGGCATCCAGGCGCGTACCGACCGCATTCAATTCGTTGCTGGTATTCAGTGGGGGCTGCCCGACCTTGCCCAGATACTCGATCACGTACGCCCCGATCACCGCGCCGTCATCATCGTCCAGCGTATCGATGCCATTGGCCTGCCAATCCGCTTCAGAGAGCGGGTTGATCGGCGGCGCATCCTCAGGGAGTGCCAGCATCAGCCCAGCCGAGTCATCGAAATCGCCCAGTTCCCAGGCGCCATTCTCCAGCCCCTCCTGCAACGCCCGCTCACCGATGCTGAGGCTGGTCTCGGCGTTGTAATAGGACTGCTCGAAGTTACGGCTGTTGACGGCCATCCGGGTCTGCAACTGACTGTCCTCCACGCCGGTGACGGCCAGCAGGCCGATCACCACCAGCATGACCAGCACGATCAGCAGTGCGATGCCTTGCTGATGCGCGGGCCCCCTCGTTGCCGCGCAGGGCCCGGATGTTGACGGCGATGTATGCATCAGCTGCCCCTCAGTTGCAGATTGCGCGGCGTGAACGTGAGATTGAAGGTGCGTGTCAGACGGCCATCGTTATCTCCGCCCGGCACCACGCCTGGCAGGCTCTCGAGCGTCAGGGCGATCTCGATGCGACGCACCTCATCCCAACGGTCTTCGCTGCGAACCGTGGCGGCAGGCACCTTGACCCGATCGACACTGCCGTTGCCAGTGGTGTCCAGACTGAAGCTGACATCGAAGCCCTCGACGCCAGAGGCCAGCTCTTCGCGCGCAAAGGTGGCATCGATGCGATCGAGATACAGCGCACGCACCGAGCTGTCATTGGCCTGATCATCCAGCCGGAGCTCCCAGGCCTGCACCGGATACAGATAGGCGTTCGATGACTGTGAACTGCCATAGGAACGCGACAGGGTATCGTTGGTCTCGATACTGCCCTGGGTCGTCCCCGACACCTTGAAGACATCGGTGCTGTTGCAATCACTGACCAGTGCGAACTCGTCGGTCACGAAGGCCGCTTCACTGCCATTGCGCACGCTCAGCGGTCCGCCCAGTGAGGTCATGCTGCTGATGAGCGTGGTCTCATCGCCATCCTTGCTGGCGGCGACGAACGTCAGATTGAAATAGCTGAGGCTACGCTGGGTACGCTGCTGCCCACCGAAGGGCGCCGTGAGATCGTGGGAGTCATCCACTGAACTGGCATTGGTGATATCACGACTGTTGGCACACCCCGCGTAGCCCACATTGCGCATGAGGGGCTGAAGCCGGAACGAGACATAACGCGCCGACTCCTGAAGATAGGACAGGGCTTCCTGGGTACTCACGGTACTGCGTGACGTCGAGAACATCTGCACCGCCATCGCCGTGATCAGCAGACCCAGCACCAGACTGATCATCAGTTCGACCAGGCCAACCCCCGCCTGATGCGCGCGAGAGGCTGGAGAGCGAGAGAACTTCTTGCCAGCGATATAGACACGCGGGTTCATGGCTCCACCTCGAAGCGATATGCCTGGATATCCATTCCACCATTGAGCGTATCGCTCCATTGCACCTGGACACTGACGTCATGCACCCCGATACCGGCACCGCCGACCAGGCGCTCGTCTACCGTCACGTTGCCGACACCGCTGGTCAGAGTGGAACCCTGAATGGCCGTTCGCCAGTCGATCACATCCTGATTGGCCAACTGAGCAGGCGTGCAGTCTGACGAGCATCCATTGTCCGGTGGGTCCTGCGTATCGGCACCATCGTATTGCGCAATGGCTTCGAGATTGGCCCGGATGCGCTCGGCCATGTCCAATGACAGCAGCTGTGCCACCGTATTGCTGTAACTGACGCGCTGATGCTGCAACGTCTGCACCTGCAGCAGCCCCAGCCCCAGCAAGGAGACACCAAGCAGCAGCACGGCCACCAGCGCCTCGATCAGGCCGACGCCACGCTGACGATGCGCCGTCGCGATCTTCGGAGGGTTACGTCTTGTCATGAGCAATCACCTCCCGTCTCGAGTCTCACGCGCCCTGAAGGCGCCACCACCACGGAAGTGGAATCCGATGCTGCGCAGAACACCAGCGTGCTGTTGCCGCTGTTGAGTGTGCCGCGATCATTGAAGGTGATACGACTGGCACCGCCGGATTGCGCCACCGAGTTGCTGCCCTGATGAACCCACATGCGATCCCCTGCCGTGAAATTGGCTCCACTGCCTTCATACACCACCCAGCCATTCGACCAGTCCGCATCACAGACAGTGGGATTCGGCGTGGCAACGCTCGGAGCATAGGGGCAGACGCTGACCATGGTGCCGCGACTGGTCGCGGCACTGCGTGCCATCGCCAGGGCATGCGTCAGGGCGCGAACGTCGGACTCCACCTGAGAGCGCTGTACCATCCCTTGCCAGGCAGGCACCGCCCAGGCAGCGATGATGGCGATGATCGCCACCGTCACCACCAGCTCGATCAGCGTGAAACCGCGTGAATGACGCATAATGTCAGGCTCCCCGGCCTCTCGTGGCCTCTCATGCAACGCGAAAGGCAGTTCTCTCCCGACCCGATGTCGAGAGGATGGTCTCGCAGACTTCACCAACACCGCCCCCCTCCTTCCGCGCCGGTATTCATGACCTCATCCATCCACAGAATGCCGCAGTCATCGTTGAGCTGTGCTCCCTGCGGAGTGGCTTGCAACACGAAGGTGCTCGGCGTGAGGCTGCGATAGGAGATCAGGTAGCGCAGATTGCCGCCGGCATCCTCGATACTGCTGACGCCATCGGCTGGCAACTCCCCCTCCAGCACCGGCGCCTCGGAGAAATCGTGTCCATAGAAGCCATGCAACTGCCTGGCCTGCTGGCCCAGCGCCTGCTGAGCATGAGAACGCCAGCTGCGCTCCACGTACCCGAGATAGGATGGCACTGCTACCGCCGCCAGAATCCCGATGATCGCGACCACCATCATGACTTCGATGAGCGTGAAGCCTCGTGCTCCTCTGGGCCCGCACGCTCCCGCTGCCCCGCGTCGTGCACGAGCACCGATGACGCTTTTGGCTAGGGGATGGCATGGCATGCCGATATCTCCAGAGGTGGCTTACCCTCCATTATGTATCATTTTCGTAACTGAGCATTACATTTTTTTTCATATATCCTCAGGCCAGATCAACGCTCACCGGAATGATCAGGGCATTGAGAACATGCGCAAAAACTCACAAAGAGCCAGATATTGCGGTTCAGACATGAAAAAAGCCGCGACAGAGTCGCGGCTTTCAGATGACCAATGACTTACAGAGCGTTACAGCTCGCGAATCTGATCCGAGGCGATCAAGCGCTCCTTGAGCTCCTTGGGCATGGAGAAGACGATATTCTCCTCCTGACCTTCCAGTTCCTCGGGCGCCGAAGCCCCCAGTGCCATCAGGCGATCGATCACGCCCTGCACCAGCACTTCGGGCGCACTTGCGCCTGCCGTGATCCCGATACTGCCGATACCCTCGAGCCAGGCGGCCTCGATCTGCTCGGCATCATCGATCAACCAGGCCGGGGTCTGCATGCGCTCGGCCAGTTCGCGCAGGCGATTGGAGTTGGAGCTGTTGGGGCTGCCGACCACCAGCACCACATCGCAGGCTTCCGCCAGCATGCGTACGGCGTCCTGACGATTCTGGGTCGCGTAGCAGATATCGTCCTTGCGCGGCCCCTGAATCGCCGGGAAGCGTTCGCGCAGCGCATCGATCACACGCGCCGTGTCATCCATGGACAGCGTAGTCTGGGTGACGAAGGCCAGCTGATCCGGGTCCTTGACCTCCAGGCGCGCCACATCGGACTCGTCCTCCACCAGGTGGATGGTGCCACCCTTGGAGGTGTCATAGCGGCCCATGGTGCCCTCGACTTCCGGGTGACCCTCATGGCCGATCAGCACGCAATCCTGGCCCTTGCGCGCATAGCGCAGCACTTCCATGTGCACCTTGGTCACCAGCGGACAGGTGGCATCGAAGACCTTGAGGTTGCGACGCTCGGCCTCTTCCTGCACGGCACGCGAGACACCGTGGGCCGAGAAGATGACGATGACGTCATCCGGCACTTCGTGCAGTTCCTCGACGAAGATGGCGCCGCGCTCCTTGAGGGAGTCGACCACGAAGCGGTTGTGCACCACCTCGTGACGCACGTAGATCGGCGGCCCGAACACGTCGAGCGCCCCGTTGACGATATCGATGGCGCGATCCACTCCGGCGCAGAAACCGCGCGGGTTGGCCAGCTTGATCTGCATGACAGGCTCCGCTTGATGGCAAGGGGCACACGTGTGAGGCGCCCCTGGAAAAGAAGACTCAGTGCGTGGTCGCGGGGGAGACGGACAGCACCTCGACCTCGAAGGTCAGGGTACGCCCGGCCAGCGGGTGGTTGAAGTCGACCTTGACGTCACGCTCATCGATCTCGCGAATGATGCCCGGCAGCTCCGAGCCTGACGGCTCGGCGAAGGACATCACCATGCCGACCTCGATCTCGTCATCGAAGCTCTTGCGCGCCACGGTCTGGACATTCTGCGGATTGTGCTGACCGAAGGCATGCTCCGGCGTGACCGTGAAGCTGCCGGTCTCACCTGCCGCCATGCCCATGATCGGCCGCTCGAAGCCCGGCGGCAGATTGCCATCGCCTACCTGGAAGGTGGCCGGCGTCTTGTCGAAGGTGGAATCCACTTCGGTACCGTCTTCCAGACGCAGACGGAAATGGAGGCTGACCTCCATGTTTTCGGCGATACGATATTCGCTCATGCTGACCTCGTTTGCGCCACTCACTCGGAGCGGCCACGGAAGGATTCGATGATCAGTGCCACGGCTCCCAGGCTGATGGCGACGTCCGCCACATTGAAGGCCGGGAAGAAGGCATTGCCCCAGTGGAAGGACAGGAAGTCCACCACGTAACCATGCACGACACGATCATAAAGATTGCCCAGTGCGCCACCCAGTACCAGCGCGATGCCCAGCGCCGTGAAGGTCTCGTGACGCTTGAGGCGCGCAAGCCAGATGCTCAGACCGATGGCCGCCACCACGGCGATGCCGGCGAACAGCCAGCGCTGCCAGCCGTCATGACCGGCCAGGAAACTGAAGGCCGCGCCGGTATTGTGCAGCAGCGTCAGATTGAAGACCGGCAGCACCTCGTTGGCCTGACCGTAGATCAAAGAACTGCTGGCCAACCACTTGGTGGTCAGATCCAGCACCACGATCACCACTGACAGCCACAGCCAGCGCAACGGCGAACGCATCGGCTCACTGGCGGCCGAGCCGGCCTCACTGGCAGGCGGTTGTGAAGAAGACGTCATGTTACCTTCCTGTCGGGGATGCCATGGGCATCCCTGCATGAAATGAATCCGTCGGCGGCAAGACACGAACGCCGGGCCAGAGCCCGGCGTTCGATATCAGCGCTCAGCGGAGGCTGAACGATGCCGCGGTCGCGTCAGCGATCACGCGAAGTGACGCGTCTCGCCTTCGCCATCCGGCAGGTTGGTCACGCAGCGGCCACACAGGGTCGGATGTTCCGGCAGAGTGCCGACTTCCGGACGGTGGTGCCAGCAACGCTCGCACTTGACATTCTCGCTGACCTTGACCGCCACCTTGAGGCCGGACACTTCGGTCTCTTCTGCGTCACCCGCAGCATCGAGAGGCGCCAGGGTCACGCCGCTGGTCAGCATCACGAAGCGCAGTTCGTCGCCGAGACTTGCCAGCAGAGTGCTGAGCTCATCATTGACGTAGAGGGTGACTTCCGCCGCCAGGCCATTCTTGACCAGACCGGCGTTGCGCGCGCCTTCCAGCGTCTTGTTGACCGCCTGCTTGACGTGCAGCACCTGCTCCCAGAACTCACGCCCCATGGGGGCATCATCCGCCAGCGTGGTCAGGCCGGTGTAGGCCGTCTCCAGGAAGATGGTGTCCTTGCGCGGGCCCGGGATGTTGGCGTAGATCTCTTCTCCGGTGAAGGAGAGGATCGGCGCCATCCAGCGTGCCAGCGCCTCGATCACGTGATACAGCGCCGTCTGACAGCTGCGACGCGCACGCGAGTTCGGCTGCGTGGTGTACTGGCGGTCCTTGATGACATCCAGATAGAAGCCGCCCAGCTCACGCGAGCAGAAGGTCAGCACCTGCTGATAGATATCGAGGAAGCGGTATTCCTCGTAGGCCAGCTCGACACGTGCCTGCAGCTGGGCGGCACGATCGACCACCCACTGGTCCAGCGCCAGCATGTCGTCGAAGGCCAGCGCATCACGCTCGGGCTCGAAACCGTTCAGGTTGGACAGCAGGAAGCGCGAGGTGTTGCGAATGCGGCGATAGGCATCGGCAGTCCGCTTAAGGATCTCGTCCGAGACGGCCATCTCACCGGAATAGTCATTGGAGGACACCCACAGGCGCAGAATGTCGGCACCCAGCTTGTCCATCACCTGCTGCGGCGCGACCACGTTGCCCACTGACTTGGACATCTTGCGGCCCTGCGCATCGACGGTGAAACCGTGAGTCAGCAGTGCCTTGTAGGGCGCGTGGCCGTCGATGGCACAGCCAGTCAGCAGTGACGAGTGGAACCAGCCACGGTGCTGGTCGGAGCCTTCCAGATACAGGTCGGCACGCGGACCTACCTCGTGACCATGCGGGTGCGACCCACGCAGCACATGCCAGTGGGTCGTTCCGGAATCGAACCACACGTCCAGCGTGTCGGTGACCTTCTCGTAGTTCTCGGCCTCATCGCCCAGCAGCTCCTGGCTGTCGAGTGACCACCAGGCATCGATGCCGTGCTCGGCGACGCGATCCGCGACCGCTTCCATCAGCGCGACGCTGTCAGGGTGCAGTTCGCCAGTGGCGCGATGCAGGAACAGCGGAATCGGCACGCCCCAGTTGCGCTGACGCGAGATGCACCAGTCAGGGCGGTTGGCGATCATGCTCTTCAGGCGCGCCTGGCCCCAGGCCGGGATGAAGGTGGTGTCCTCGATGGCGGACAGCGCCTTGTCACGCAGGGTCACGCCATCGGTGCCGGCGATGTCCATGCCGACGAACCACTGGGCCGTGGCGCGATAGATGACCGGCGTCTTGTGGCGCCAGCAGTGCATGTAGCTGTGGGTGATCTTCTCGTGCGCCATCAGCGCGCCGAGTTCTTCCAGACGCGCGACGATGTTCGGGTTGGCCTTCCAGATGAACTGACCACCGAATTCCGGCAGGTCCGGCACGTAGACGCCGTTGCCCTGCACCGGGCTCTCGATCTCGTCGAAGCTCATGCCGTAACGACGGCAGGTGTGGAAGTCATCCTCGCCGTAGGCCGGCGCGGAGTGGACGATACCGGTACCGGCACCGGTCTCGACGTAGTCGGCCAGATAGACCGGCGACAGACGATCGTAGATCGGGTGGCGGAAGTTGAGATTCTCCAGTGCCGCGCCATTGACGGTCGCCAGTGTCTCGCCACTCAGCCCGAAGCGCGCCAGGCTGTCCTCGACCAGCTCCTCGGCGAGCACCAGCAGGCGCTCGCCGGTATCGACCAGCGAGTAGACGAAGTCCGGGTGAACGTTGAGCGCCTGGTTGGCCGGAATGGTCCACGGGGTGGTGGTCCAGATCACGATCGCCGCCGGCTTGCTCAGTGACTCGAGGCCGAAGGCCTTGGCCAGCGCCGCGCTGTCGTCTGCCGCGAAGGCGACATCGATGGCGTCAGAGGTCTTGTCGGCGTATTCGACTTCCGCTTCCGCAAGCGCAGAGCCACAGTCGAAGCACCAGTTGACCGGCTTCAGGCCCTTGAAGACATAACCGCCCTTGACCATCTCGGCCAGCGCACGGATCTCACCGGCTTCGTTGGCGAAGTCCATGGAGCGATACGGGTTGCCCCAGTCACCGACGATGCCGAGACGGATGAACTCGTGCTTCTGACCTTCCACCTGCACGCCCGCGTATTCCCGGCACAGGTGGCGGGCTTTCTCGGACTCGAGATGCTTGCCGTGGGTGGTCTCGACCTTGTGCTCGATGGGCAGACCATGACAGTCCCAGCCCGGCACGTAAGGCGCATCGAAGCCCGCCATCGTCTTGGACTTGACGATGATGTCCTTGAGAATCTTGTTGACGGCGTGACCGATGTGAATATTGCCGTTGGCATAGGGAGGGCCGTCGTGGAGCACGAAGCTCGGACGGCCCTTGCCTGCTTCACGCAGACGCGCGTAGAGGTCAATCTCGTTCCAGCGGGCCAGTTGGTCCGGCTCACGCTTGGGGAGATTGCCGCGCATCGGGAAGTCGGTATCGGGCAGATTCAAAGTGTGCTTGTAGTCGCTCATAGCCTTTCGGGTCAGCCGTCGTGGGGGCGGGAAGCCTGAGCTTCCCGAGCTGTGGAATCAGACACCTCAGCAGTGCCGTGTAAGGGTGCCGTCGGCGCATTCATCAGTGCGCTCAGCGGACGGCTGGCCAGCGGCAGGTCAGCCATCGAGGTCATGCAATCGAGCAATGCCTGCTCATCACTGGCGGGCGTCTCGCCTGCGGCCAGCGCGAAGAAGCGGCGTGCCAATGCGATATCGGCGTAGATGGCGGCCTTGAGAGCTTCCAGGCCATCGAAGCGCTGCTCGCCACGCAGGAAGGCACAGAAGCTGACACGCATCGACTGGCCATAGAGGTCCTCCGCGAAGTCCAGCAGGTGAACCTCAAGGACCGGGCGCGGCGTGCCGACCGTCGGGCGCCAGCCGATATTGGCTACCGCCGGGCAGGCGCGGCCATCGGCCAGATGCGCCATCACCGCGTAGACGCCGGAGACCGCCAGCGGCGCATTCGGCAGCGGCAGATTGGCGGTCGGCACGCCGATGGTACGCCCCAGCTGACGGTCCGCGACCACGCGCCCCTGCCAGTGATGGGCTCGTCCCAGCAATCTGGCGGCCAATGCCATGTCACCCGCGGCCAGTACCTTGCGCACGCGAGTGCTGGACACACGCTCACCGGCGATCTCGAAGGTGCGGGTATGCTCCACCGCGAAGCCCTCGGCGGCGCCGATGCGCTCCAGCAGCGCGAAGTCACCGGCACGATCACAGCCGAAGCGGAAGTCGTCGCCGACCACCAGGTGGCGCACGCCGAGGCCATCGATCAGTACCTGCTCGATGAATTCACGGGCCGACAATGAGCGCAGCGCCTCATTGAAGGGCAGGCACAGCACGCGCTCGGCGCCGTGGCTACCCAGCAGGCGGACCTTTTCCGCCAGTCGCGTCAGGCGTGGCGGCGCCTTGTCACCCGCGAAGAACTCGCGCGGCTGCGGCTCGAACACCACCACCGTGGCCGGCAGCCCATAGGCCGCCGCGCGCTCGCGCAGTTGCTCCAGAATCGCCTGGTGGCCGAGGTGCACCCCATCGAAATTGCCGATGGTGGCCACGCAGCCGCGACTGCCATCCTGCTTGCGCAGGCGGGCGAGATTGTGGAGTCCTCTGATCAAGTCCATGCGTGCATCACACAAGCCGCCGAAAGTGGTCGATTATAGCGAAGGGGCACGGCGCTGACAGCCACCGTTGCCCCACCAGAGAGAAAACTGCTGGAACGCGAGATGTGAATCGGGAGTCGGGGCTCAGCCCTGCATGCGGAAGTGGCGCGGACGTATGCCGCAAAGCCCCAACCACAGCGCATAGACCAGCACACCGCCGACGACCAGCGCCCCCATCATCGCACAGCGCTCCCACAGGCCCCAACCGAGCCAGGTGGTCCAGTCCGGTGACAGCCACAGCAGGCCGCCGCCCATCAGGGCGCAACCGCCAATCAGCGTCAGCGAATAGCGCCCCCAGCCCGGCTGGAAGCGCAGCACACCCTCGCGATACAGGCCACGCGCCAACAGCCCGGCATTCAGGAAGGCCGACAGCGCCGTGGCCAATGCCAGGCCCGCATGGGCCAACGGCACGATCAGCGCGAGGTTGAAGGCCATGTTGGCGACCATCGCGATGATGCCGATCTTGACCGGCGTCTTCGTGTCCTGACGCGCATAGAAGCCCGGTGCCAGCACCTTGATCAGCATGAAGGCCAGCAGCCCGAAGCTGTAGGCCCGCAGGCTCTGGGCCGACATCACCACATCATTGTCCGTCATCGCCCCATAGTGGAACAACGTGATCAGCAGCGGCTCCGCGAGCACGCCCAGCGCCAGCGCCGCCGGCACGCCGATCAACAATACCGAACGCAGCGCCCAGTCGAGCATCTTCTGGAAGTGCTCCAGCGACTGCTCCGCGTGACGCTTGGAGAGCGCCGGCAGAATCACGGTGCCGATGGCGATGCCGATGATGCCCAGCGGCAGTTCGACCAGCCGGTCGGAGTAATAGAGCCACGACACGCTGCCGGTGACCAGAAACGAGGCCAGCACGGTATCCAGCAGCAGGTTGATCTGCGAGACCGAGACCCCGAACAGCGCCGGTGTCATCAACTTGAGGATGCGCCGCACGCCTTCGTGGGCGAAGTTCGGCCATGGCTTGGGCATCAGGCCAAGACGCAGCAGGAACGGCACCTGGAACAGCAGCTGCACGCCACCGGCGATCAACACGCCCCAGGCCAGCGCCATGGCGGGTGTCTCGAAACGCGGTGCCAGCAACAGCGCCGCACCGATCAGGCTCAGGTTGAGCAGCACCGGGGTGATGGCCGGCACCGCGAAGCGATTCCAGGTATTGAGCACGCTGCCGGCGAAGGCGGTCAGCGAGATCAGCAACAGATAGGGGAAGGTCAGGCGCAGCATATCACCGGTCAGCGCCAGCTTGCCGGCATCGTCACCGAACCCGGGCGCGAAGACCCACACCAGCCAGGGCGCGCACAGCATCGCCAGCGCCGTGATCAGCGCCAGGATGACGCCGAGACTGCCACTGACGGCATCCAGCAACTCGCGGACCTCTTCCCGCGTGCGCCGGGTCGCATACTCGGACAGCACCGGAATGAAGGCCTGATTGAAGGCCCCCTCGGCGAACAGACGACGCATGAAGTTGGGGATCTTGAAGGCCACGAAGAAGGCATCCGCCCCGCTGCCTGCCCCCAGCAGACTGGCGATGATCACGTCTCGCGCCAGCCCCAGCACCCGCGACAGCATCGTCATCACGCTGACGATCAGTCCGGAGCGCAGCAGTCCCGCGCGCACCGGCAGGCTGTCTCCACTGCTGGTCTCTGCCTGAGCCGTCGCCTGAGAGCCAGTCTGCACGGCCTGGCGACCCGACTCCTTCCCGACATCCTGATCGCCTCTGGGCGACTCATCCTGCGGCTTGCTCACCCTGACACCCCTTTCACTTCCCTGATCCGATACCGATGCCATCCAACACGATAGACAGACACAAAAAAACCGGCCGAAGCCGGTTTTTTCACGCGAACACGTCTCAGACAGCCAGTGCCTTGACGCGTGCGTTCAGACGGCTCTTGACGCGAGCGGCCTTCTTCTTGGACAGGATGTCCTTGTCGGCGTAACGGTCGAGGACCTTCTGCGCGACATTGAAAGCGGCCATGGAAGCAGCGTGGTCACCAGTCTTGACGGCCTTCAGCACGTTCTTGACGCTGGTACGCACGGCGGAACGCTGTGCGGAGTTGTGCTGACGACGGACTTCAGCCTGACGAGCGCGCTTGCGAGCTTGCTTGGAGTTTGCCACTTTGATGCTCCTTATGAGTCCACCCGTAGGCGCGTACTCATGAACTTGAATTTGGAAGACGTTGTCGCGGGGCGACAGCGGGTCCGGTCATCTCTCGCTTTCGACACTTGACGTGAAGACCATAGAGAAATCAGCGACTTGACGTGGAAGCCCCGCCAAGCCTTCGCCATCGGAGCGGACCAGCTCCCGACAGGACGGCAGAGTCTAGCATGGCCAGACGGATGACTGCCAGCATGAGGCCCGCATCGGCAGGCCTCATGCGCCCTACAGCACGATGAGGTTGTCGCGATGAATCAGCTCCGGCGCCTCGATATAGCCCAGCGCAGCCTCGATCTGATGACTCGGCAGCCCCAGGATGCGCTCGGCATCGACCGCGGAATAGTTGACCAGCCCCTTGGCGATCCGCGCGCCGGATTCATCGACACACTGCACCAGGTCACCGCGCTTGAAGGTGCCGTCTATCTTCTTCACGCCCACCGGCAGCAGGCTGGAACCACGCGTGGTCAGCACGCTGACGGCTCCGGCATCCAGCGTCAGGGTGCCCCGCACCTGCAGTTGCCCGGCGATCCAGCGCTTGCGCGCCGCGATCGGCGCATGCTCGGGCAGCAGCAGGGTACCGAAGCGCTCGCCAGCGGCCAGGCGCGTGATCACGTCAGGCTGGCGGCCGGAGGCAATCACCGTCAGCGCGCCGCTGCGGGCTGCCAGGCGCGCCGCCCGCACCTTGGTGGCCATGCCGCCACGCCCCAGCACCCCGCCGCCACCGGCGACCTTGACCAGCATCGGGTCATCGGCCTGCGCTTCCTCGATCAGCCTGGCCGCCGGATCATGGCGCGGATCGGCGTCGTACAGCCCTTCCTGATCGGTGAGCAGCAACAGGGCATCGGCTTCCAGCAGATTGGCGACCAGCGCGCCGAGCGTATCGTTGTCACCGAAGCGAATCTCGTCGGTGACCACGGTGTCATTCTCGTTGATCACCGGCACCACGCGCAGCTCCACCAGGGTGCGCAGCGCCGAACGTGCATTCAGGTAACGCTTGCGATTGGAGAGATCGTCGTGGGTCAGCAGAATCTGGGCGGTGGTCAGGCCGTGACGATGGAAATGCTCTTCATAGCACTGGGTCAGGCCATTCTGGCCGACCGCCGCCGCGGCCTGCAGCTCATGCACGCCACTGGGTCGCGCTGTCCAGCCAAGCCGGGACATGCCGACGGCGATCGCGCCGGAAGACACCACGATCACCTCGATGCCACGCGCATGCAGTGCCGCGATCTGGTCGACCCAACGCCCGATGCCGGCATCGTCCAGCCCGCGGCCGTCGTCGGTCAGCAGCGCACTGCCGATCTTGACCACCACGCGCCGCGCCCTGGCCAATGCCTCACGTCCGACCCGACTGCCCATCTCCGCCACTTCCGCCACCTTCTGCTCCGCCACCGCACTATCTCCTGTCATGTGGTCTCCCGCCCCGCTCGGCAGGCTGTGACTGCCCCGTCGCGTCATTGTCCGCTCCCGCCCCGCTGCTGTCATCACCCTCGAGCGGCACCTGCAACGAAAACGCCCCGCCGCGAGACCAGAAGGCTCGGGGCGGGGCGTGAATCGCGAAGCGGGTCGCTCGTCACTCAGTGACTGCCTCGCAGGGCAGCCACCGGACGAACCTCGACCTCAGGGCGCGTATTCGACCTCGACGTCGTAATCGTCGTCATTGAAGTCGTCATCGTCCTCTTCTTCGTCATCCTTCTTGCGCTTGCGACGTGTCAGGCGCTCTTCAGCGCGCTCCAGCGACTCGTTCTCCATCCGCGCCAGCAGGGCGGCATGCGCCTCGGCAGCTTCCGGATCTTCCGCCAGCTGCAGGCGTTGCTCGCCCAGCCAGCGGTGTGCGGCCTGCACCAGCTCCTGAGTGCCGATACCACTGGCCGCGGAGACGACGAACAGCTCACCTTCCCAGCCCAGACGCTCGACGAGGTCCTTGACCATCGCCTCGCGATCCTCTTCCGCCAGCAGATCGATCTTGTTGATCACCAGCCAGCGCGGCAGCTCCGTGAGTGCCGAGGAGAAGTTCTTGAGCTCATTGAGAATCGCCTCGACCGCGTGGACCGGGTCGCTCTCGTCGAAGGGCGCGATATCCACCACATGCAGCAACAGGCGCGTACGCGTCAGGTGCTTGAGGAAGCGCAGCCCCAGGCCGGCACCATCCGCCGCCCCTTCGATCAGGCCGGGAATGTCGGCCATCACGAAGTGCTGGTGGCTACCGATCTTCACGACGCCAAGGTTCGGCACCAGCGTGGTGAAGGGGTAGTTGGCGACCTTGGGCTTGGCCGCGGAGACGGCCCGAATCAGCGTCGACTTGCCGGCATTCGGCATGCCCAGCAGGCCGACATCCGCCATCACCTTCATCTCGAGACGCAGGTTGCGACGCTCACCCCAGGTGCCCTTGGAGGTCTGGCGCGGCGCGCGATTGGTGGAGGACTTGAAGTGGATGTTGCCCAGACCACGACGCCCACCCTGCGCAACCAGCACCAGCTGGCCGATTTCCGTCACGTCACCGATGATCTCGAGGGTTTCCTCGTCGATCACGGTAGTGCCGACCGGCACCTTGACGATCAGGTCCTCACCCGCCTTGCCCGCCATCTGACGGCCCTGGCCGGCGTCACCGCTCTCGGCCTGGTAATAGCGCTGGAACTTGAAGTCGATCAGGGTATTGAGGGAATCATCCCCGATCAGGTACACACTGCCGCCGTGCCCGCCGTCACCCCCATCGGGGCCACCACGCGGCACGTATTTCTCACGGCGAAAACTCAGGCAACCATTGCCGCCACGTCCGGCCTCGACAATGATCGACGCTTCATCAAGGAACTGCATGCTGCTCTCTCCTGACGACGACCCGGGCCGTCATGCGACAAAAAAGCCCCGCCTGAGCGGGGCTTCCTTGCAGACCGTCATACGATACCGGGGCATCGTCCAGTCTGCGTAAGCTGTCAGACGTTTCAAGCAGAAACGATGCTGACGAACTTGCGGTTCTTCGGACCCTTGGTCTCGAACTTCACGTGGCCGTCGGCCAGAGCGAAGAGAGTGTGGTCCTTGCCGATGCCAACGCCAGTACCGGCGTGGAAACGGGTGCCGCGCTGACGCACGATGATGTTGCCGGCGATAGCCGCTTGGCCACCGAACAGCTTCACACCAAGGCGCTTGGATTCAGAATCGCGACCGTTGCGGGTAGAGCCCGCCGCCTTCTTATGTGCCATTGGATAATTCTCCTATGGTGGGTAGCGCTGCAATTACGCAGAGATACCAGTGATCTTGACTTCGGTGAACCACTGACGGTGGCCCGCACGACGCATGGAGTGCTTCCGGCGACGGAACTTGATGATGGTGACCTTGTCGCCACGGCCGTGAGACACGACCTCGGCAGCAACCTTGGCACCTTCAACCAGCGGAGCGCCGACCTTGATGTCGTCGCCTTCAGCGACCATCAGGACTTCGTCGAACTGGATAGTTTCGCCAGTGGCGACTTCAAGCTTCTCGAGCTTCAGGGTCTGGCCTTCCTGAACGCGGTACTGCTTGCCACCGCTCTTGATAACTGCGTACATGATTCTCTCCATCGAACTCATCAAGGGTGTGCTCTTGGGTGGCCTGCTGCGAGTGGCGCCCCTTCTGGAGCCATCTGACAGGGAGCGGGATGAGTCACGGCCGCGTATTATAGCGCCGCGTGCCGCGATCGACAAGCAATGTCAAGATGCACACGCCCGACCCGCCGCCAGCCTGCATCCCTGCGCGGGTGCACGCCTTGACGGCCATAGGGGTGCCCCATAGCATAACCGGCAAATGGCACGCCACGGCGGCCTCACCTCTCGCTACGGGCACGACGACCTCATGCAAGCCGACGCATCGACCCTTCACGCGGCAGTGGCAGATGACTTCGCCGCCGTAGACCGCACCATTCTCGCGCAGCTCGAGTCGCGCGTGCCGCTGGTCCAGACCATCGGTCAGTACATCATCCAGAGTGGTGGCAAGCGCCTGCGCCCGGTCCTGGTGCTGCTGGCAGCCCGCGCACTCGGCTATCAGGGTGATCGCCACATCAACCTGGCCGCACTGATCGAGTTCATGCACACCTCGACACTGCTGCACGATGATGTCGTCGACGAGTCCAGTCTGCGTCGCGGTCGCTCCACCGCCAATGACACCTGGGGCAATGCGCCCTCCGTGCTGGTCGGTGACTTCCTCTATTCCCGCTCTTTCCAGATGATGGTGGAAGTCGGCTCGATGGACGTGATGGCGATTCTCTCCGCCGCCACCTGCACCATCGCCGAAGGCGAGGTCCTGCAGCTGACCAACATCGGCAATGCCGACATCGATGAAGCCGCCTACTTCGAGACCATCCACGGCAAGACTGCCATGCTGTTCGAGGCAGCCGCGCATGCCGGGGCGATACTCGCCCAGGAAGCGGATGGCACCGTCACGGCGGCACAGGTCAGCGCGCTGCAGAACTATGGCCGCTACCTGGGCCTCGCCTTCCAGCTCATCGATGACCTGCTCGACTATCAGGGCGACGCCGAGACCATGGGCAAGAATGTCGGTGATGACCTGGCCGAGGGCAAGCCGACCCTGCCGTTGATTCGCGCCATGCAGGTCGGAAGCCCGGCGCAGGCCAGCCTGGTACGTGGCGCCATCGAGAAGGGCGGACTGGAGCAACTCGACGAGGTACTGGAAGTCGTGCGCCTCACCGGCGGCCTCGACTATACCCGCAGTCGCGCGCAGGAAATGGCCGACAACGCCCTGGCGGAACTCGAGGCGCTGCCGGAGAGTGACTTCCGCGACAGCCTCGAACGCATCGCGCTGTTGAGTGTCGGCCGTCAGGCCTGATCCCCCTTTCAGCCACGGGGAGACAGACCACCAGCAGGAAAACGTGACGAGAAGTACCGGCAGGATGAGGTGAAGAGAAGCGCGCTGCTCGACAGCCGAATTGCCCCTTGAGACATCGATAAAACTTTTTGACCTCAAGGGCTTGCAAAGCAAAGCTGTCTGCGTATAATTCACCTCCGTCGAGACAAGCTCACGACGCATCGGAGTATAGCTCAGCTTGGTAGAGCGCTGCCTTCGGGAGGCAGAGGTCGTAGGTTCGAATCCTGCTACTCCGACCAGATATCTGAAAAAGCCGCTGATCACTGATCAGCGGCTTTTTTGATGCTGGAAGGTTTTCCTGCGGCTCATGTTGCCCAGTGACGAACTCCCCTCCAACGCCTTACATCCCTCAGGATGCCACATGCACACACTGCGCCTTGCCATGCTGTCCCTGCTGCTCACCTCCCTGCTCTCCGCCTGCGCCTCCACCCGTACCCAATGGGAGAAGCCCGGTGCCAACAGCACGGAGGCTCACAACACCTGGGCCGGCTGCCAGTACGAACTTGGCCTGACGGACAAGTCAGACAACGAGAAACAGACGCTGCTGAAGTACTGCATGGAGCGAGAAGGCTACCGACTGCAGAGCTACTGAGTCGCTCACCTGCGTCAATCGGACATCCAGGTGTCACTCGCCTTGCGGGCCCGCTCGCGACCAGCACGTTCTCGGTCGCGGCGGGCCTTTTGCTTGAGGTAGTAACTGCGCAGCGCCAGCCCCAGTCCACAGGCCAGCATCAGGGCGAACACCAGCCCCTGCCACGGGCGGGCGGCATCCCCCAGCCAGGTTTCCAGCGCGACGATGGCGATAAGGCCGGCGGCCTGACTGGCAACGGCGATCGCACGGCTACGGTCATAATGATGTGAAAGCATGGGGATATCCCTGAAGCGTCCTCGGCGCCAGAGCAATGCTCAGCGCGCGAGGCGTGGATGTCGAAGTCCGTCGATTATCGCATACTCGAGCCTCACGACTGCAGCGCCGGCCAAGCGCCGCTCGACAGGTAGTGCTGACCCGAATGCCCCTTCCCGGACACCGCCAAAGGATAACCGCATGGATGCCATCGCTCTGGGCCCTGCCCTGATTTCCGTCGAACGCCTCTATGCCTTCGTGGCAGCCCTGGTAATGCTGATCGAGTTCTCGCTGCTGATTCGTCTACTGGCGCGCATGCACGCCAGGGGCGCGCCCGCTCACGACTCTCCATCGCTGAGCCCCTCGCGCTGGTTCAATCGCATGCTGGTCAGCTGGGTGATCGGTGCGCGCCTCACTTACGTCGCCCTGCACTGGGCAAGTTATCAGCAGACACCGCTGGATATTCTCAAGCTGTGGCAACCGGGCTACCACCTGCTCGGCGGCATGCTGGCCGCGACCCTGGCCAGCCTGTGGCTGTTGCGCCGACATGGCGTGATTCGCCAGGTCATCGCGCTGGGCAGTCTGACTCTGGGCCTGACCGCTTTCCTCGGCCTCAAGCAGCTCGACCCGCTGGGCAGCACGCATTCCATCGAGCGCATGCCGTCGATCACCCTGCATCATCTGGATCGTCGCCCGGTGTTGCTGGATGAGGTCCGCAATCAGCGCGTGATCGTCAATCTGTGGGCTACCTGGTGCCCGCCCTGCCGCCGGGAGATGCCGCTGCTGGCCGAGGTGGACGCCCGGCCGGATGTCACCGTGGTGCTGGCCAATCAGGGCGAACAGGCGCTCGCGGTCACTCGTTTCCTCAAGAGTGAGCGACTCACGCTGGAATACGCCCTGCTGGACCCCGCCATGCAGCTGATGGGGCTCGCCGACGCACAGGGCCTGCCCGCCACCCTGATATTCGATGGCGAAGGCCGCCTGATCGAACGCCACATCGGCGAGCTGAGCCGCGCCCAGCTGCAGGCGCTGATGCCCCCGTCTGGATCGTGACGGACACTCTCCCCCAAATCATGAGAGAAGGCCTCATGCCATGGGTGCACCACGCCCAGTGACGACACGAGAGGACAAAGACGCCTCACAAGGACAAAAGGCGCTTAAGCCACGGCGCGTGATCCGGTAAGATACCGCGCCCCTGTATTCCCGATTCCCGTCTTTGTCCTACCCCGAGGCATCATGAGCGACTTCATTCCCGGTCAGCGCTGGATCAGTGATGGTGAGGCCGATCTCGGCCTTGGCACGATCCTCAATGTCGATTTCCGCACGGTTACCGTCCTCTTTGCCGCCAGCGAAGAAACCCGCACCTACAGCCTCCGCGAGGCGCCCCTGACCCGAGTCGCCTTCGGCAATGGCGACCGCATCCAGTCCGACGATGGCGAATGGCTGATCGTCGATGATTCCAAGGAAGTGCGCGGCCAGATCCTCTACATCTGTGAACGTGAAGGCGAAAGCGCCGGCGAGCTGCTCGAGCTTCCCGAGGCACGCCTCAACGACAAGATGCAGTTCAACCAGGCCCGTGACCGCCTGCTGACCGGCCAGGTCGACCGCAATGACTGGTTCGACCTGCGTTACCGCACCCTGCGCCACTTCCATCGTGTCGAGCAGAGCCCCGCGCTGGGCCTCTCCGGCCCCAAGGTCGACCTGGTACCGCACCAGCTGTACATCGCCGATGAGGTCTCGCGCCGTCACGCACCGCGCGTGCTGCTGGCCGATGAAGTCGGCCTGGGCAAGACCATCGAAGCCGGCCTGATCCTGCATCGCCTGCTGCTCAGCGGTCGTGCCCGTCGCGCCCTGATCCTGGTACCGGCGAGCCTGACCCACCAGTGGCTGGTCGAGATGCTGCGCCGCTTTGCGCTGGATGTCTCGCTGCTCGATGAAGAGCAATGCAAGGCCCACGGCACGCGCAACCCCTTCGAAGGCAACCAGATCATTCTGGCCAGCCAGGACTGGCTGTTCGCCAACCCGTCGCGTCAGATCCAGGCTGCCGCCTGCGACTGGGACATGCTGATCGTCGATGAAGCCCACCACCTCGACTGGAGCGAAGACAAGGTCGGCCCGGGCTATGCCTGCGTCGAATCACTCGCCCGCCAGACCGCCGGTGTGCTGCTGCTGACCGCCACACCAGAGCAGATGGGGCTGGAGAGCCACTTCGCGCGCCTGCGCCTGCTCGACCCGGAGCGCTACCACGACCTGGAGCGCTTCAAGGCCGAGGAAGAGGGTTACGTCGCCGTGGCCTCGGCCATCGACAGCCTGGATGCCCTGCCGACTGACACCAGCGGCCTGGACAGCCTGACCGCCGTGCTGGATGACGGCGACAGCCGCGCCCTGCTCGAGACCCTGATGGACAGCGACAGCGATGACGCCCAGCGCGACAGCGCACGTCGTCAGCTGCGTGACCAGCTGCTCGACCGCCACGGCACCGGCCGCGTGATGTTCCGCAACTCGCGCACCCACGTCGAAGGCTTCCCCGAGCGTCGTCTGCACGTCCACGAGCTGGAGTTGCCCTCCTCCTACCGGCGTGTGGTGCGCAAGCTGGAGCGTGACGAGGACTACCTCGATGACCTGCTGATCGAGACCGGCATGAACCACCCCGAGGTGGTGCTGTTCCTCGACGAGATGTACCGCGCCCTGCCTGATGACCGCATGAACGCCGAGCCCTGGTGGCAGATCGACCCGCGCGTCATGTGGCTACTGGAAACCCTGACCGACCTCGGCAACGAGAAGGCGCTGGTGATCTGTCACACCGCCGATACCGCGCGTGAGCTGTCCGAAGGTCTGCGCGTGCTGGGCGGCGTGCATGCACCGGTCTTCCATGAGGGCATGAGCCTGGTCGAGCGTGATCGCGCCGCCGCCGCCTTTGCCTCCGAGGAAGAAGGCGTGCAGCTGCTGGTGTGCTCGGAAATCGGCTCGGAAGGCCGTAATTTCCAGTTCTGCCACCACCTGGTGATGTTCGACCTACCGGTGCATCCGGACCAGCTCGAGCAGCGCATCGGGCGTCTGGACCGCATCGGCCAGCAGTTCCCGATCGAGATCCACGTACCGGTCTTCGAAGGCTCACCGGGCGCCCAGCTGCTGCGCTGGTACCGCGATGGCATGGACGCCTTCAGTGCGCCCCACGGCATCGGCAGCGAGCTGTATTCCCAGTTCGGTGACGAGCTGGAAGAAGCCCTGCTCGACAGCGAAGAGATCGACAGCATCATCGAGCAGACCCGCGAACGCTTCGACGCCCTGCAGGCCGAGCGCCAGTCCGGCCGCAACCGTCTGCTGGAACTCAATGCCTGTCGTCACGAGCGCGCCGCGGAAGTCATCGCCGCCATCGAGACACTGGACAACGACAAGGCGCTGCCGGGCTACCTGGAGCGCGCCTTCGACATCTTCGGCATCGAGAGCCGGGACCTCGGCGATGGCATCACCTACCTGGCACCAGGCCCGCACATGCTCGACGGCCTGCCGGGGCTGGTGAAGGGCGAGGAAGGCTTCAGCGTCACCAGCGACCGCGCCACGGCGCTGTCACGCGAAGATGTCCAGCATCTGTCGTGGGAGCACCCGCTGGTCCGCGAGATGCTGGTGCGCATCATCGATGGCTCCATGGGCAACACCGCGCTGGCACTGCTCAAGCACCCGGCGATCCCGGGCGGTCGCCTGATGACGGAAGTGGTGTTCCGCACCCAGTCCACCGCACCGCGCGGCTTGCGCCTGGGTCGCTTCCTGCCACCGACCGCCATCCGGGTGCTGCTGGATGAAAACGGCAGCAACCTGTCCGACAAGGTTTCCTTCGGCGGGCTGGCCAAGAACCTCAAGCCGGTCAAGAAGGCGGTCGCACGTGATCTGATCAAGCAGAGCCACGCGACACTGCGCAAGCTGATGAGCGACGCCGAGCAGGAAGCCGAGCGCGAACTGCCGAGCATCGTCGAGCAGGCCCAGCAGCAGATGCGTGAGCAGCTCAGTGCTGAGCTCGCCCGCCTCGAAGCATTGGCCAGCCACAACCCGTCGGTGCGCGAGGAAGAGCTGGAAGCGCTGCGCCAGGAGCGTGCCGCTCTCGATGGCGCCATCGAGACCACGCGTCTGCGTCTGGACAGCGTGCGCGTCATCGTCACCGTGGATGCTCACGAACGTTGATCTGCCCGCGCCGTGATGTCAGGTAGCCCCTGACGTCACGGCTTGCCAATGACGCAAGGAAAGCGCCCCACCTGCCATCGGCAAGTGGGGCGCTTTTCATTGTGAGTCGCCGAAAGCGTTATTCTTGGGCCTGACCGACCAACCCCTACCACCCTAGAGCACCGTCATGGCGACATCACATCCAGAAAGCCGACCCGATACCACGACCGAGCATGGCTGGCAGGGACAACGCCTTGCCGAGGAGGTCGCGCGTGTCGAGGGAGTGGGGCTGACGCTGCTGGCGGCAGGCGATGACTGGTGGGCGATCGACAAGCCGGCCGAGCTGCCCTCGGTACCGGGCCGCGACCCTTCACGCTTCGACAGCGTCCATTCGCGCTTGTGCCGGTTGAGCGAGGACACCCGTGCCGTGCATCGGCTGGATGTGGCAACTTCCGGGGTGCTGCTGGTGGCACGCAATGTCGAGGGACAGCGGCGGCTGTCGCGCCTCTTCCAGTCGCGCACCCTCGAGAAACGCTACGTGGCCGTGGTGGCAGGGCATCTCACGCCCGACGAGGGCAGCATCGCCCTGCCGCTGCGCTGTGACTGGCCGCGCAGACCGCGGCAGATCGTCGACTTCCTCCATGGCAAACCGGCACTGACGCACTATCAAGTCGAGCGTCACCTGATGCTCGATGGCCAGCGCCCGGATGGCTCGCCTCAGACCCTCGCCGCCAGCCGTGTCCTGCTGACACCTCATACCGGGCGCTCGCATCAGCTGCGCCTGCATATGCTGGCGCTCGGCCATCCCATCATCGGTGATGGCTTCTATGCACGCGGGGCGGCACTGAATGCCAGCCCTCGCCTGCTGCTGCATGCCGCTCAGCTGGTGATTCCGTCAGCGACAGGCAGCGACGCGCCATCGCTGGTGCTGAATGCTCCGCTGCCGTTCTAGCCGCCAAGTTCTGGCCAGGAGGCTCTAGCCCCCAGGGGCAAGTCCTGCAGCATCAGACCCAGGCCTTCACTTTCTCAGAATGTCGGCGAAGGCCACGTCAAGGGTCGGGTAGTCGAAGGTGAAGCCTGCGGCCAGCAGGCGCGCCGGCACCATGCGGGCGCCCTCCAGCAATAGCGTGCTCATCTCTCCCAGCCCCAGCTTGAGTGCCTTGGCCGGCAGCGGCAGGATCGCCGGACGCCCCAGACCGCGCGCCAAGGCGTGGGTAAAGCCCATGTTGGTGACCGGATGCGGTGCACTGGCATTGAAGGCCCCACTCAAGTCCTCATCCTCCAGCAGACGCTCGATGATGCGGATCAGATCATGGCGGTGGATCCACGGCATGTAGTGACGGCCATCGCCGAGACGCCCACCCAAGCCGAACTTGAAGGGCGTCAACAACTTGGCGAGCGTTCCGCCATCCGCTTCCATCACCAGACCGATGCGGATGATCGCCAGGCGAACACCACAGTCCGAGACTGGCATGGCGGCCGCTTCCCAGTCGCGACACAGGCGATGATTGAAGTCATCGTGAGGCGTTGCCTGCTCGTCGATCTCGACATCACCCGGCTCGCCCGCCTTGGGCTGCGCGCCGTAATACCCCATCGCCGAACCGGATACCATCACCTGGGGGGCCTGCCCCTCAGCCGCCAGTTGCTGACACAGCAGCACCAGATGCTCGGTGGTTTCCAGCCGCGAGCGACGCAGCTCTTGCTTGTGATCCTCGCTCCAGCGCCTCCCGGCAATCGATTCCCCCGCCAGATTGACGATACCCTGTGGCTGCCAGTCCTTGAACATCAGCGCCGAATCCGCCGCCTTCAGGGTGATGCCCAGTTCGGCGAACTGCCGCTCGGCCCGCTCCGGACGACGTGACACCACTGCCAGCTCATGCCCGGCCGCGGCCAGTGAGCGGCAGAGTGCCTGACCGACAAATCCCGTTGCCCCCGTGATCAAGATTCGCATGCTGTCCTCCTCGGCGATGAAGCATCGAGTGTGCCAACTCTTGCCATGAATCTATACCTTTATTGTACAATCCTGCACAAGAAGTTAACTTCAAGGGATGCCGGCGTCATTTCATGTTCCATCCTCCCGGTCCATCTTCCCCAGCAGGAGCCCTGCCTGATGTCAGTATCGTCCATCGCCATCATCGGTGCCGGTATCGCCGGTCTCTCTGCTGCTTCGTACCTGGCAGCGCAGGGTCACGCGGTGACGATCTTCGAGAAGGGACGCGGCCCGGGCGGTCGTCTGGCCAGTCGGCGCACTCCCCACGGCCCCCTCGACATCGGCGCTCAGTATTTCACCGCGCGTGATCCGCGCTTCCAGTCAGCGCTCGAGACATGGCGGGCAGACGGTATCGTCGTCCCCTGGGGTGACAGGCTGTTGCGTCTGGGCAAGACAGCGTCTGACACGCAGGAATGGCAGCGGCTTCGCGATGATTCTGCCCGCTATGTGGCCAGTCCGCGCATGAGCGCCCTGAGCCGCCACCTGAGCGAGGAGCTGCCGGCCAATGCCACCCTGCACACTCGCCTGCGCATCACACGCCTGGTCCGCGATGAAGCGGCGGGCGGCAAGGTTCGCTGGCAGCTTGAGGACCGGGACGGCGAGCGGCATGGTCCCTTTGATCATGTGATGATCACCGCCCCGGCCCCTCAGGCCCGTGCTCTGCTGAATGACGCCGGCACCGACGCTGAAGGCAACGTGCCGGCCTCGGCGCAACACGCCTCACACTCTCTGGCGCCCGAGCTGAGCGCCCTGCTCTCGCGGATCGAGATGGCACCCACCTGGACCGTGATGGCCGCATTGGAGACACCGCTGCCGGCCCTGGCAGGCATCGAGGACTGGCAGGGGCTGCTGGTCAGTCGCGGAGATGACGCCCCACTGCGCTGCGTGATGCGACAGCATTCGCGCCCCGGCCGCCAGCCCCCCTCGGGGGCTCGCGAGACCCTGAGCCTGCTGGCCACCGCCGGCTGGAGCCAGACTCACCTGGAAGACTCGCCTGAGGACATCTGCGCGGCACTCTGGCAAGCCTTCACGGCACTGCCCGAGATCCAGGCGCTTGGCGAGGACTGGAGTGAAGACAAGGTATCGCTCACGGCCCATCGCTGGCGCTATGCTCATCCGACCCGCTGCGCACCTCAGGCAATGCCCGCCTCGCCGATGAGCCAGCACGGTCTGAGCCTGGCGGGCGATGCACTGAAAGGACCGCGAGTCGAAGATGCCTGGCTGTCAGGACGCGAAGCGGCAGAGCGACTGGCTGACGCGCTGAACTCATGAGCTCACGAGCTCAGAGAACTGACCCACGATCCCCCCATGACAGGAAGCCCTCATGAGCAAGAAGGAACACCAGGATGATGCCTTGATCCTGCTGGCGCACGGCTCGCGTGATCCACGCTGGCGCGAGCCCTTCGAGGCACTCGAGACCTCGCTCGCCAGTCGCCTGAAGCGCCCGACACGTCTGGCCTACATGGAGCTGTGTGACCCGCTGCTGACCGACACCATCGACGCCCTGGCGGCAGACGGTGCGGCGCGTATCGACATCCTGCCGCTGTTCTTTGCGGCGGGACGCCATCTGCGCGAAGACGTCCCCGCCATGCTCGAGACATCCCGCCAGCAGCATCCGGATTGTCCGATCACGTTGCTGGACCCGGTGGGTGCCCATCCAGCGTTTGTCGAGGCCTTGATCGAGATTGTGGAGCAACAGGACAACGCATGATGACCCGATGACCCGAGAGAGACTGCGAACCGGAAAGGCTCTGCGATGCCACCTTCAGGCCTGCGCGTCGAATATGCGACGTGAATTGACGCGTGATGCCACTTGTCAGGCCGAGGCGGCTGCGCCATCCTGAGCCCCACATGTACAGCTAATGCACAAGATGCATTGCCGGCATCCCGCAGCGCTTCGAATGCTTCAGTTCCCACTTCTGTGCTTCGTTCCTCTTCGTGCTTCATCCGGGATGCCTCGTCACCGCAGAGGTAACACCATCCATGACTGACAAGGCCACGGAAACTGCCAGCTCGCCCCTGTTTCCGATCCGTGAAGTCTCACGCCTGACCGGCGTCAATTCGGTCACGTTGAGAGCCTGGGAGCGCCGCTACGGGTTGATCGAACCGCGCCGAACGCCCAAGGGACATCGCCTGTATGCCCGCGAGGACATCGAGCGCATCGAGCACATCCTGCAGTGGCTCAACAGGGGCGTGCCCGTCAGTCAGGTGCGGGAGCTGCTGGATCAGCCCCAGCCAGAGACGGCGCCGATGCCGGATGAAGGCAGCTGGGGCGGCCAGCAGCAACTGATCATGGCCGCCATCGACGCCCAGGATGAGTCTCGGCTGGCGGAGCTCTACAACCAGAGTCTGGCGCTGTATCCGGTCAACAGTGTGGTCGAACGCCTGTGGAAGCCGGTGGTCGAGCAGCTGGAGGAGCGTGGCACCACGACCTTCGGGGCCCGATTGGCACAATGTTTCCTCGAGAGCTTCCTGCGCTCACGTATCGGCGCCCGCCTGATGTTCGCGAATCAGGAGCGCCATGCCCCGCACATCACTCTGACGCGCCTGCCGGATGAACCGGGGTTGAGCTGGCTGCTGCTGCTGGCGCTGGTCGCCAGCGATGCCGGTTATCACGTCAGCCTGCTGGATGGCCCGCTGCCCCTGGCCGAGCTGCCACTGGCCGCTGAGCGATTCCAGGCGCAGGCCGTGATCCTGGTCGGCACTCAGGCCGAGCGCAGCGATGTCATGCGCCGCCAGTTGCCGCGGGTGGCAGAACAACTCTCCGTGCCGTTGGCCATCGCTGGCCCGGCCGCCCAGATTCGCCAGCAGGAGCTGGTGGACGGGCCCCTGGAAGGTCTCGGGGCCGACCCCGTTCAAGCGGTGGTCCGCCTGAGGTCCTTGCTGGCTCGTTGATCCTCCCGAAGCTCCTGCGCGATGCACATTTTCGACCGCAAAGGAGCTTTCATGCCTGCCCCTTCTCCCACATCCCGCACTTCCACCGCCTCACGGTCTCCCGGTACGGACACCGAATCCGGGGCTGACTCCGATGCGAGCCGACAGCCTCTGCAGCTCGTGTGGCTGCGAAGCGACCTGCGCGTGCATGACAATACCGCCCTCTCGCAAGCGGCCGCACGCGGCCCGGTGGTGGCGGTGGTCATCCCCTGCTACGCCCAGTGGATGACCCATGGTCATGGTGCCAACAAGCTCGACTTCCTGCGTCGCGGTCTGCACGTCCTGCAGCAGGCACTCGCCGGCCATCACATCCCGCTCAAGGTCCTCGACTGCGACACCTTCGCGGAAGTACCCGAAGCGCTGGCCACGCTGTGCACGCAACTTGGCGTCCAGGCGCTGCACTTCAATGACGAGTACGCCGTCAATGAGCGCGAACGCGACAGACTCGTCCGCGCGCGCCTGGCCGACAGCGACATCCGCCTGCATCGCTACACTGACATGCTCGCCTTCACGCCCGGCGAACTGCTGACCGGCAAGGGCGATTACTACGGCGTCTTCACGCCCTTCTCCAAGCGCTGGCACAAGGAGATCGACGCGCGGCGTCTGGCGCTCAATGAGGCTCCCGCGGTGCAGGATGCGCCCCGAGACGCCGAGGGACGCGAGATTTCGGGAGACGCCATTCCCGCGCTTCCCGACACGCTAAGCGTCGACGTGGAACATGGGCCGAGCGAGCCGCTGGAGGCGGAGCGATGGCCTGCCGGCGAGGATGCCGCCCAGGAGCGCCTGGAGCGCTTCATGACCTTCCGGGCGCGCCGCTACCACGAGCAGCGCGACCTGCCCGCCACGCGCGGCACCAGCGAACTGTCCCCCTATCTGGCGCTCGGCATGATCTCGGCTCGACAGTGCTACGCGGCGGTATTGGCGGAAAACGGCAGTCTCGCCGACGGTGATGTCGGCCTGACCACCTGGGTCAACGAGCTGATCTGGCGCGAGTTCTACCAGCACATCCTGATCGGCTTCCCGCGCGTCAATCGCCACCGTCCCTTCCAGCGCCATACCGAAGCCCTGCAATGGCGCGATGATGACGCAGGCTTCGCCGCCTGGTGCGAAGGCCGTACCGGCTACCCCATCGTCGATGCCGCCATGCGTCAGCTGGTCGAGACCGGCTGGATGCACAATCGCCTGCGCATGGTGACGGCGATGTTCCTCACCAAGCACCTGTTGATCGACTGGCGCCGTGGTGAGGCCTACTTCCTGGCACACCTGGTGGATGGTGAATTGGGGGCCAACAATGGCGGCTGGCAGTGGGCCGCCTCGACCGGCACCGATGCCGCGCCCTATTTCCGCATCTTCAACCCCACCACCCAGGGGCAACGCTTCGACAAGGACGGCGACTTCATCGCAAGCTTCGTGCCTGAACTGGCCGAACTTCCCGCCAAGCGTCGTCAACAGCCCACGGCTGACGACTGCCATGCCTGTGGCTACCCGCGCCCGATCGTCGACCACAAGGCCGCCCGCCAGCGAGCCCTCGATGCCTTCAAGGCGCTCACCAGAAGCGAATGACCCTGCCAGGCGGCCTGCTGATCTCCAGCGGGCCGCTTTTTCATTGCCTCGACGTCAGGAGCACAGCCATGCAATCGCTGCCCCCCGAGATGAGCCCGGCGCTGGTTCGGGTCTGTCGCCTTTACGAAAAGCTGGACAAAACCTCTACAGAGCTGCTGAAATCAGTCTATAGTGACGATGTCGTTTTTCGCGATCCTCTGCACGAAGTTCAGGGCCTCGAAGCACTCAACCAGTATTTCTCAGGGTTGTACACGAATGTCTCATCGATTGATTTCGTGTTTCATCATCCGCTGGGCCCGACTCGGCCAGAGCCGGCCGCCACGTCGCATGAGGCACCGGACACGTGGGAGAGCGCGGAGCAGGGACTGGCATGGTTGAGCTGGACGATGACCTATCGCCATCCGCGCCTGAACGGCGGCAGCGATATCGTGGTGGAAGGTGCCTCACGCCTCGAATTCCGACACGGCAAGGTATGTCGGCACCGTGACTTCTTCGATGCCGGCGAGCTGCTCTACGAGCAGGTGCCGTTGCTGGGCAAGGTGATCAGACTGCTCAAGCGACGCATGGACTGATGTGCCCCCAGGCACGCAGATGACATCCCCCCACCGACAGTCAAGCGGTGCGCTCATCGCGACAGGCGAACACGCCAAGGAGAGAGAATGCCCAGTCAAGCCAGGCCCCCAGCCACGACACGCAAGCGCATCTGGTTGACCGGTGCCAGCTCCGGGATCGGTGAAGGGCTGGCGCGTCGCCTGCTGGCCGATGGGCATCGTGTCGTGCTGAGCGCACGCTCCACCGACAAGCTGAAGGCCATCGCGGCCGACGCCGAACAAGGCCCCGGTGATGCACTGGTGATCACGCTGGATCTCACCGACCGTGATGCCATCCGCACGGCTGCACGACAGATCGAGGAAGACTTCGGTGGACTCGACCTGATGCTCCTCAACGCAGGTACCTGCGAATATCTGGATGCACGTGATTTCGAGGCCGATCTGGTTCACCGAGTCTTCGCCACCAATTTCCAGGCAGCCGTGGATGTGATCGAGAGCGCGCTGCCCCTGCTTCGCACGGCTGCCGCGCAGGGGGGAGAGCGGCCACAGCTGGCGGCGGTGTCGAGTGCCTCGGCCTACCTGCCGCTGCCACGCGCCGAAGCCTACGGAGCTTCCAAGGCTGCAGTGAGCTACTTCCTCGAGTCGCTGCGGCTGGACCTGGATGCCCAGGGGATAGATGTCAGCGTGATTCATCCGGGCTTCGTCAAGACACCGCTGACCGAGCGCAATGACTTCCCGATGCCGATGCAGGTCACGGTCGATCAGGCCGTCGAGGCGATCGTGTCAGGGCTGGCGCGTCACCGGCTCGATATCCACTTCCCCAGGCGCTTCACGCTGCTGGTGAAGCTGCTGGGCATTCTACCGCCGACATTGCGCCGCCAGATCGGACTGCGCATGACGCGAGATTGACCGACATCAGGCATGCGAATGCCTGCCACGAACAGCATGTTTCTTGATCGCAGGTCTTCCTTCTCTGGAGTGGCATGAATACAACGACGTCACAGGCAACAGCTCCTCTTCCCCGCCAGCGGATCGCCGTCATCGGCAGCGGCATCAGCGGCATGGCAGCGGCCTACTACCTCAGTCGTCACCACGAGGTGCATGTCTTCGAGTCGGCCGAGCGTCTCGGCGGCCACACTGCGACCATGGACGTGCAGACCGCCGATGGCAGCGAATGGGCCATCGATACCGGATTCATCGTCTTCAACGACCGCACCTACCCCCACTTCCAGCGCCTGCTGGAACGTCTCGATGTCGCCTATCAGCCCACCGAGATGAGCTTCTCGGTACACACCACCGCCGAGGACTTCGAGTACAACGGCCATACGCTGATGTCGTTGTTCGCCCAGAAACGCAACCTGTTGCGCCCGCGCTTCTATCGACTGCTGCGTGACATCCTGCGCTTCAATCAGCAGGCCGCGGCGGACCTGGACAGCGGCAGACTCGCCGAGGGCGCGACCCTGGGCAGCTATCTCGACGCCAACGGCTACTCGCAGGTGTTTCGTGAGCATTATCTGCTGCCGATGGGCGCGGCGATCTGGTCCGCCAGCATCGCGGACATCGAGCGCTTCCCGCTGCAGTTCTTCGTGCGCTTCTTCCGCCATCACGGCCTGCTGTCGATCAACGATCGTCCCCAGTGGTTCACGCTGATCGGTGGGTCACGCAGCTACATCGCCCCGCTGACCGAGGGCTATGCCGAGCGCATTCACCTCAACAGCGAGATCCGCCAGATACGGCGCGATGTCGACGGCGTGACACTGGAGCACGTCGATGGGCGCTGCGAACGCTTCGATCAGGTGGTGCTGGCCTGTCATGCGCCTCAGGCACTGGCTCTGCTGAAAGACGCCAGCGCCCGTGAGCAGGACGTGCTCTCGGCGATTACGACCCAGCGCAATGACGTGGTGATGCACACCGACACCTCCCTGCTGCCCAGGCGTCGTGAGGCCTGGGCGAGCTGGAACTACCGTCTCGATGGCCGGGATGACGCCCAGCGAGCCAGCGTCACCTACGACATGAACATCCTGCAGCGCCTCGATGAGCGCGACTATCCGCCTCGAGAGACCTTCTGCATCACGCTCAACGACAGCGATGCCATCGACCCCGCCCTCGTACTGGGCCGTTACGCCTATGATCACCCGCGCTTCACGCTTGAGGCCGAGGCCGCCAAGCAGCGCTTCATGGAGATCTCCGGTGTCTCGCCGCGGCCCGGTGGCCCGTTGGGACGCACCCATTTCTGTGGTGCCTGGTGGCGCAACGGCTTCCATGAAGATGGCGTGTGGAGTGCATTGCGCGTCGCCGAGGCACTGGGTGCCCGCGAGGCAGACGATTGAAGGCGCCTGCCAGCCGTATCGGCTACGGCACGCTGCGCCATCGTCGCCATGCGCCGCGCCAGCATGCCTTTCGCTATCGCGTCGCGATGGTGTGGCTGGCGCTGGATGAGCTGCCGGACCTGATGGCAGGCCGGCGTCTGGCAAGCGCCAGCCGGGCGGCACCGCTGGCCTTTCGCGAGCGCGACCATCTCCCGGCAGCCCTGCACGGTCTGACGGATGGCCCATTGATCGAGCGTGTCCATGAGGCTTGTCGACGCGAGCTCGCCATGGCGGGCGATCATGCGCCCCTGCCGCAAGGCCGCATCTTCCTGCTGACCCAGCTGCGGCATTTCGGGGTGGGCTTCAACCCGATCCGACTCTATTACCTCTACCACGCGACGGGCCAGCTGGGCGCCGTGCTCGGTGAAGTGACCAACATTCCCTGGGGCGAGCGTGTGCTGTATGCCTCGCGCACCGATTCGCGACGGCGCATGCATTCGGCGCATTTCGACAAGCGCCTGCATGTCTCGCCCTTCATGCCGATGGGCATGCGCTATCACTGGCGCTTCAATGACCCCAGCAACGATGAGCTCCTGTTGCACATGGAAAATCATCCACTGGGCGAGGAAGTGACACGCAAGCCCGGGGAATCACTCTTCGATGCCAGCCTGAGCCTGCATCTGGAACCCGCGACTCCACGCGCCATGACCCGCCTGCTGCTGCGCTTCCCGTGGATGACGCTCAAGACCGTGGCAGGCATCCATTACGAGGCGCTGCGTCTGGCGCTCAAGCGCGTGCCGATCTTCGATCATCCGCGCCCTCAGCCAGAGACTCGGCATCCGTCATGAGGACATCACCATGAGCCAGTTTGAACCCGTTCCCCCCAGTCCGGTGGCAATCCCCCGTTACGATGACCGCCTGACCCGCCTGCTGCGCCCTCGGCTGCTGCGCATGCTCGACAGACTCGAGGGCGGCAGCCTGACCGTGCTGGAAGGTCGTGAGCGCCATGTGCTGGGGCAAGGGGGGCCACGTGACATCACGCTGCGCATCCACGATTCGCGCGCCTGGCGGCGCATGGCACTGGGGGGCACCGTCGCGGCGGCGGAAGCCTACATGGACGGTCAGTGGGAGACGGATGATCTGGTGGGGCTGGTGCGTCTGTTCGCCTTCAATCTAGAACAGGTCAATGACTCGGTGGACAGCGGGACCTCGCGCCTTTCCAAGTGGGCACTGAGTGTCGCCTACGCGCTGGCGCGCAATACCCTGGCGGGCTCGAAGCGCAATATCTCGGCGCACTACGATCTTGGCAACGACCTCTTCGCGCTGTTCCTCGATCGCGAGCACCGCATGTACTCCGCGGCGGTCTTTCCGCATCCCCAGGCAGACCTCGAGGAAGCCTCGACGCACAAGCTGGAGCGACTGTTCGACCTGCTGGAGCTGGGACCACAGCATCATCTGCTGGAGATCGGTACCGGCTGGGGCGGCCTTGCCATCCATGCTGCCCGAACGCGCGGCTGTCACGTGACCACCACCACCATCTCCGATGAGCAGCATGCCTATACGGCGGCACGCATCGCCGAGGAAGGACTGGAAGATCGCATCACGCTGCTCAAGCAGGATTATCGTGCCCTCGAAGGCCGCTTCGACCGTATCGTCTCGGTGGAGATGATCGAGGCGGTCGGGCATCAGTATCTGCCGACCTACCTGAAGACTCTCGAGCGACTCCTCAAGCCCGAAGGCCTGATCGCCCTGCAGGCCATCACGATCCGTGATCAGCGTTTCGCGGCCGCCAGCCGCGAGATGGATTTCATCAAGCGCTACATCTTCCCGGGCGGCTTCCTGCCCTCACATGGCGCCATACTGGGTGCCATGCAACGTGATACCCAGCTGAACCTGCTGACACTCGAGGATATCGGCCTGCATTACGCGGCCACGCTCAAGGCGTGGGGGCAGCGTTTCGAGGCACGCCTCGACGATGTCTATGCACAGGGGTATGACGAACGCTTCGTGCGAATGTGGCGCTACTACCTGGCCTACTGTGAAGGGGGCTTCCGGGAGCGCACCATCGGCACCTGTCAGCTGCTGCTGGGAGGTCCTGGCGCCCGCCCGGTGCAGGTGGGACTCAAGGACTGGAACGCCTGAACGTGCGCTCCCCACGCATCACCCCACTGCTGAATGCCGGGCTGTTTCAGCTTGGCTGGTTCAGTTGCGTGCTGGGGGGCGCCTGGGTCGCACTGCTGGTCACCCCGCTCATTCTGGCCGCGCATCTGGGCTGGGTCGTCCCACAGGCCCGGCGCGCACGAGAGCTGCGATGGCTGGGGGGCTTTCTGGCACTGGGCATGGTGGTGGACGGCGGCCTGACCCTGGCCGGTGGCTACTCGCTGCCAGCCACCGCGCCGGACTGGACACACTGGCTGCCGCTGCCCGTGTGGATGTGGTGCCTGTGGCCGCTGTTCGCCAGTACCGTACATCATGCATTGCACTGGCTATGGCAGCGCCCATGGCTCGCCGCCATCGGCGGGGCGACAAGCGCGCCCCTGTCCTATTACGGCGGCGCTCAGCTCGCTGACGTCACGCTCGCCGATTGGCTGTTGCCGGCACAGGCCCTCATCTGGGGCGGGCTATGCCTGGCCATCTCGCGCTGGAAGCTGGCCCAGCCAGGCACATGATGTCCGTGCATCGAGGCGGCTTCAGGCCATGGCCATGGACAACTGGCCGGATTCATAGCCATTGAGACGCTCGATGACATCCGCCGCCGGCGCGGGACGGGAGAAGTAGAAGCCCTGAATCCAGCCACAACCGTGCGATACCAGGTATTCACGCTGCTCTGCCGTCTCGACACCCTCCGCGATCATCTCCATGCCCAGCCCCTTGGCCATCGCCAATACCGCCATGGTGATGGCCGCATCGGAGCGCTCCCCCGGCAAGCTGCGAATGAAGGCCCGATCCAGCTTGAGCTTGTCCACTGGCAGATCCTTCAGATAGGACAGCGACGAATAACCGGTCCCGAAATCATCCACCGCGATCTGGTGGCCTCTGCTGCGCAGGGTCGCCAGCCGGCGCGAGATGTCACCGGCGCGCTCATCCAGCAACACCGACTCGGTCAACTCCAGGCCGATGCTGTCCGCCGGCACGTCATACTCCAGCAGCAGCGCGGCCAGCGAGGCCTCGAAATTGCCCTGTATCAGCTGCAGTGCCGAGACATTCACCCAGATGCACAGGCGGTGCCCCGCACGTCGCCAGTTCGCCTGCTGCTGCACGGCCTCGCGCAGCACCCAGTTGCCCAGTCGCAGCATCAGGCCATGGCGCTCGGCCAGCGGGACGAAGTCAGCAGGCGACACCGGCCCACGCAATGGATGCTGCCAGCGCAGCAGCGCCTCGACACTGCTCACCTTGCCGGTACTGGCCTGATGCTGACACTGGTAGTGCAGCTGCAACTGGCCATGGCTCTCGAGCGCTGCCCGTAGATCGTTGGCCAATCCCAGCTGGAGATCGGCACCGGAGTCCAGCGCCGGCTGGAAGCGCATGTCGATATTGCGACCGTGGCGCTTGGCGGCGTAGAGCGCGCTTTCCAGGCGCTGCATCACCACTTCGGGATCACGCCCGTCCTCCGGTGCACGACAGCTGCCGATCGAGAGCGCCAGGTGGAGAATCTGATCGTCCACTTCCAGTGGCTGGGTCAGCGTCGAGCGCAGCTCTTCGATCCACTCACCATGGTCTCCCCCCGCCGTGGTTCGCAGAATCACGAACTCGTCACCGCCGATGCGTCCTGCGACACCGCCGCGTGCCAGCTCCGTGAGGCGCCGCGCGAACAGCTTGAGCAGACGGTCTCCCCCCTCGGTGCCCAGCGAGTCGTTGATGCTCTTGAGGGCGTCGATGTCGATCAGCGCCAGGTCCAGGGCTTCCCCGGCCCGCAAGCTGCCCAGACGACTCACCATCAGGTCACTCAGACGACGTCGATTGGGCAGGCCGGTCAGAGTGTCCTCCAGCCCGATGCGCTGCAGGTCTTCCTCCCGCGCCTTATGGCGCGAGATATCCGAGAACAGCGCGATGTGGAACACCTCTCCCGCGCGCTCCATGCGTCGCGCCCTCAGCCACTCAGGGTACTCATCGCCCTGCTTGCGCCGGTTCCAGACCTCGCCCTCCCAATAGCCATGCACCGCCAGGGCCTGCCAATAGCGGCGATAGAAGTCCTCGTCATGGCGGCCCGAGGACAGCAGGGAAGGGTTGCGCCCGATGATCTCCTCCGGCGCGTAGCCGGTGATCCGACTGAAGGCGGCATTCACCGCCAATACCTTGTTCTGACTATCACTGATCAGGAGTCCATCGCTGCTGAGGTGCACGGCCGCCTCCAGCAACTCGCGCCGCAGATGCAGTCGGCGCATCAACCGCAGGATGTCCGCGCCTGCCAGGATGACCGGTATCAGCGCGCACAGTCGCAGTTCGAGGCCTGGCAGCCACGGCATCAGGCACAGAGCAATGACTCCCCCCCAGATGAGGGGGCGATTGAAGGAAGCATTCGGCCACATACCGGACCCTCGGTCGAGATGACGATATCCACTACACGGTTTCATCATGCAAATGGCCACTTCACAGCCAGGCTGGCCCGCGCACCAATGCTGCCCATTCTCCACGGAAATGTCATGCCAGCCCGCTGACACCCATCGTCTTATCGACTGGCACGCCAAAAGCTGAAGCAGATATTTGCACCGCCCCATGGTGCCCTTTAGTCTGCCCCCCACGTGCATTCAGTGGGGCCAGCCATTAGACTAGCCCCATTCGGGCGTTGTTACGCCCCGTACGGCATAACCATCCCGCTACTCGGAATGACTCAGTGACCAAGCAACACTCCTTTACTCGCGACGAGCTGCTGGCCTGCGGCCAGGGCGAACTCTTCGGCCCGGGCAATGCGCAACTGCCTGCTCCCAACATGCTGATGCTGGATCGCATCACTCACATCAGTGAGGAAGGCGGTAGCCACGGCAAGGGGCAGTTGATCGCTGAGCTCGATATCACTCCGGACCTGTGGTTCTTCGACTGCCACTTCCCGGGCGATCCGGTCATGCCGGGCTGCCTGGGCCTCGATGCCATGTGGCAACTGGTCGGGTTCCACCTCGGCTGGCTTGGCAACCCGGGCCGCGGTCGTGCGCTGGGCTGCGGAGAAGTGAAATTCTCCGGTCAGGTCCTGCCGACCGCCAAGAAGGTGACCTACACCATCAACATCAAGCGGGTCATCACTCGCAAGCTGATCCTCGGCATCGCCGATGGCACAGTCACCGTTGATGGCCGCGACATCTATCAGGCCAACGACCTGCGCGTCGGTCTGTTCACCTCCACTGCGAACTTCTGAACGGGAGGCTCCCATGCGTAGAGTGGTAGTCACCGGGCTGGGCATTGTTTCCTGCCTGGGCAATGATCGCCAGCAGGTCCTGGAATCCCTCCAAGAGGGACGTTCCGGTATCCGCCGCAAAGAGGAATACGCCGAGCTTGGCTTCCGCAGCCAGGTCGCGGGCGTAGTCGACATCAACCTCGAAGACCATATCGATCGCAAGCAACTGCGCTTCATGGGAGATGCCGCGGCGTATGCCTACATCTCCATGGAGCAGGCGATCGCTGATTCCGGCCTGAGCCCGGAGCAGGTCTCCAACGAGCGTACCGGCCTGATCGCCGGTTCCGGTGGCGCATCTTCCGCCAACCAGGTCGAGGCCGCTGACATCATGCGCGCCAAGGGCCTGCGCCGCGTCGGACCGTACCGCGTCACCCGCACCATGGGCTCCACCGTCTCCGCGTGTCTGGCCACGCCGTTCAAGATCAAGGGCATCAACTACTCGATCTCCTCGGCCTGTGCGACATCGGCTCACTGCATCGGCAGCGCTGTCGAGCAGATCCAGCTGAACAAGCAGGACGTGGTCTTCGCTGGCGGCGGTGAAGAAGAACACTGGACACTGTCCTGCCTGTTCGATGCCATGGGCGCGCTCTCCACCAGTTACAACGACTCGCCGGAAACCGCGTCTCGTCCGTACGACACCACCCGTGACGGCTTCGTCATCGCTGGCGGTGGCGGCATGCTGGTACTGGAAGAGCTGGAGCACGCCAAGGCACGTGGCGCCAAGATCTACGCCGAAGTGACAGGCTACGGCGCAACGTCAGACGGCCACGACATGGTGGCACCGTCCGGTGAAGGCGCCGCACGCTGCATGCGTCAGGCGATGGCAACCGTGAATGGCAAGATCGACTACATCAACACTCACGGCACCTCGACGCCAGTGGGTGATGTCGCCGAACTCAAGGCCATCCAGGAAGTCTTCGGTGCGGACAGCCCGGCGATGAGCTCCACCAAGTCGCTGACCGGCCACTCTCTGGGCGCCACTGGCGTGCAGGAAGCCATCTACTCGCTGCTGATGATGGAGAACGACTTCATTGCCGCCTCCGCCAACGTCAGCGAACTGGATGAACGCGCCGACGGCCTCGATATCGTCACCACTCGCCGTGATGGCGTGAAGATCGAGCGTGTGCTCTCCAACAGCTTCGGCTTCGGTGGCACCAACGCCTGTCTGATCCTGGAGCGCTTCCAGGACTGAGATCATGGATCTCTGACCGGTGATGCATGACACGAAAAGGCCGCCCCATGGGGCGGCCTTTTTGCTGATGCCGAGCTATCGGCTGGCTTTCACATCACTTCACCGCCCGACTTCCTCCAATCGGAGCGCTCAGACGCCCACGCTGTCTGCCGGTGCCTTTTCCTCGAGTGGCGGACGTGGAGTGCGGGATATCCGCTGCAAGGTGTCTTCCACCCACCCCTCGACATCCGCGATCACCGCATCCGGCTTGCGGCCGTTGGTCTCGATCGCAGGCCCGAAGACGACATGCAGGGTGCCAGAACGCTTGATCCAGCTGTCATTGGGCCAGATCTCGCCTGCATTGTGGGCCACTGGGACGACCGGCACTCCAGCACGACAGGCAATCGCGGCACCTGACTTGTTGAACTTCTTGCGCGTCCCCGGAGCCAGGCGTGTCCCTTCCGGGAAGATCAGCACCGTGAAGCCATCCTTGAGCCGCTGCGTTCCCACGCTCAACACCTGCTTGAGCGCCTTGGCGGGCTGCTTGCGGTCCAGCGGAATCGGCTCAAGCAGCTTGAGACCCCAACCGAAGACGGGAATCTTGAGCAACTCCTGCTTGAGCACGGTGCATAGCGGCCGCTTGACCACCTGCAGATAGATGGTTTCCCACTCACTCTGGTGGTTGGAGAGCAGAACGCATGCCCCTTCAGGCAGCTGCTCACGTCCGCTGACCTCTACCCTGACGCCACAGGTAAGACGGAACCACCAGAGCACAAGGTGGTTGTAACTATGCAGAACGCGATAACGTGCCTTGAGCGGCAAGCAGGCTGCCACGGGTACCAGCACCAGGGCACTGAGCAGCAACGCCATGAAATAACCGAAGTAAAACAACACACTACGCAGTGCATTCACAGTAAAGATCTCCGCACGTCAGACATCCTCTTGAGGTGAGGTCACCGGGGTGCGCTGTGCCACCCAATCGTCCAGCAGGCGGGACAGCTCCAGCCGCCAGGGTTTCTGATGCACCCCGAAGGTCTCCAGCACTCGTCGACAGTTGAGCACTCGGCGCAGCGGAGTTCCCGAGTTGAGCGTCAACGCCTTGATCGGGCCGGGTGATACCTCCTCCCCGATCCCCTCGAGCCGAGTGATCAGCTGAGTCCGCACCACGCTGATGAAGGCGTAACTGCTGACAGGCTCGGTACCCGCCAGATGATAGGCGCCCCAGGAACCCGCACCGCAACGTTGCTGTTGCAGCATGCCGACCAGCGCCATGGCCACGGCGTCGACACTGGTCGGGCACAGGATGACGTCTTCCGCAGCGCGGACTTCCTGACCCGCGAGCAACGACTCGATCAGCGTCGGCAGCCAAGCATCACGGCCGTCAGGGCCGAACAACGGCCCGAGACGCACGATCAGATGGCTCGGCAATTCGGCGCGGATGCGGTCGCCCGTGGCGATGACCCGACGCAATGCCGTATCGATGGGGGACGGCACCTCTTCCTCATCGAGCAAGCCTTCCCCGCCCTGCTCGAACATCTGGTCCGCCACGCACCACACCAGCGGCGTGTCTGTCTCGACACAGGCCGCCAGCACGGCTTCCACATGCTCGGCATGCGCCGTGACGTCTGCCGGTGCCGAGTCCGCAGGACTGACGAAGGGAGGCACGATCACCACATCCGCGCGATGCGAGCGAATATCACTGGCGTCGATACGCACGGCATCAAGCACTTGAAGCTCGAGATCCGTACGGGTGTTGGCCACTCGGGCCAGGCCGAGGCTCAGGCAATGCCCGGCATCCAGCAGCAAGAGTTTCACAGGCACACTCCGGCAAACAGACGCATCGGCACGAAGCGTGCCGATGCAAAGGCGACATTCTATCAACCTTGCAGGCTGGCTGCAGGCCCGTTGTCGCGCCGGGGACCAGAAGTGAGCAGCACCCCTCCCAGCGGCTGGGGGCGACCGATACCATAGCCCTGAACGAGATCGACACCGATCTGCTCAAGTGCCGGCAGCAAGTCACGTCGCTCCACGTATTCGGCGATGGTGACGATGCCCATCTGGGCACAGATGCGGCAGATGGCCGAGACGATGGCAGCGTCCAGGCTGTCACGGGTCAGATTGCGCACGAAGGCGCCATCGATCTTGAGCTGATTGACGGGCAACTCCTTGAGATAGGCGAAAGAGGACATTCCGCTGCCGAAATCGTCCAGCGAGAAGCTGCAGCCAAGGCGACGAATGCCACGAATGAATTCGCGTGCTTGCGCCAGATTGCTGATGGCGGCCGTCTCGGTGATCTCGAAGCACAATCGCTCAGGCGCCACACCACTCTCCTCGATCATGGTGATCAGCTGATCGCGCAATGGCATGTCACTCAGGCTTTGCCCCGAGAGATTGATGGCCAGGATGGCGTCTTCTTCAATGCGCCCGTCATTGGATTTCAGTACCTGCAGCGCTTCAGTGACGACCCAGACATCAATGGCAGGCATCAGCCCGAAGCGCTCGGCAGTGCCCATGAAGTGGGCCGGGGTCATATGCTCGCCCTCGGCATTGACGTAGCGCAGCAATACTTCGTAGTAAGGCCCACTGGACGGGCGGCACAACGATTCAATCGGCTGGATATAGAGCGTGAAGAAGCGTTTCTCCAGCGCTTCCTGCAACAGAGGCAACCATTGGAGCTCGCGCTGGGCACGCTCGAGCCCGGCATCTTCCTCGTGATAGGCATGCACCTGGTTGCGACCATTCTGCTTGGCCATGTAACAGGCCGCGTCGGCCTGACGCAGCACTTCCGTGGCCGGTGCACTCCCCGTGATGGACGCCAGGCCGATGCTGACACCCAGCTGGAACTGACGCCCATCCTCGAGATAACGATAATCCGCGATGGTCGAGCAGAGTCTCGAGGCGCGCTCCAGTGCCTGTTCACGATTGCATCGGTAGAGGATGACCGCGAATTCATCGCCTCCCAGACGGGCGAGCACATCAGAATCCCGGATCTGCTCGCGCATCAGATGCGCAATCTCGCGCAGCACGGTATCCCCCGCTGCATGACCGCAGGTGTCGTTGATGACCTTGAAGAAGTCGAGATCCAGATACAGCAATTGATGCAGATCGCCGTCTTCCAGCGAGGCCCCCAGAGCATCATCGAAGGCACTGCGGTTCTGCAGCCCCGTCAGGCTGTCATGATGGGCCTGGAAATCGAGCCGACGAATCATCGCCTGGCGATAACTGATGTCACGGAAGACCAGCACGGCACCTTCCACCTCATCATTGCGAGCGCGGACCGGAGACGCCTTGAGCTCTATCGCACACTCACTGCCATCCCTGGCGACCAGCAGGGTCTGGTTCGCCATGTGCACGACCTCCCCGCGGCTGAGCACGACATCCAGGTGGGTATCCATCATGTGGAGCGAACCCTCATGGCGCAATTGCAGAATGCGCGCCCAAGGGCGGCCCCGGGCCAGCGCGGGATCCCAGCCACACAATTCTGCCGCGATGGGATTGATGTGGCGGATCATTCCCTCCCGATCAAGGCTGATCACCCCTTCATCGATGGAATCCAGCATCACGGTTACCTGATCCCGTTCGTGACGCAATTCCCGGGTGCGGTACTCCAGCAGACCGCTCAACCGCGCCCGATAGTGTCGACTGCGCCGCACACGACTTTCTGCCTTCAGCGCCAGCAACGTCAGTCCCAGCACGGCCAGTGAGGCAACCCCGAGTATCACTGCCAGCCAGACATGCTGCCCTCCCCCCGAACGAAGCGGGGGAGCCGGCATCACCGAGTCAGGCACCACTTCCATCGCCGCCATGCCCAGATAGTGCATCCCTGCGATCGCTCCCCCCATCAGCAACGCAGCAAGGGCCTGATAACTGCGACGCGGGCGGCGTTGATGCAGAAAGAGCCCTCCAAGCCACAGCGCAGCCGTCGAGGCGATGACGGCCACCAGAATCGACAGTCCCAACAACGGGGCATCGTAGCGATACGCCATCGGCATCTGCATCGCCGCCATGCCGAGATAGTGCATCGAAGCGATCCCGCCCCCCATCACCGCCCCGCTGCCAAACAGCCATGGCAGCGTCAAGCGCGACAGCGTGTTGGCCCACAGCGCCAGTCCGGAAGAGAGCACGGCCACCATCATCGAGAGTAGCGTCAAGCCCCACTCATAGGTGACCGACGTACCGATGTCATAGGCCAGCATGCCGATGAAATGCATTGACCAGATGCCCAGGCCCATCGCCAAAGCCCCACCCAGCAGCCACCCCAGGCGACTGGCACGCGACACCGACAGCGCGACCTGCCGAATCAGCTGCAAGGCAGCATGAGATGCCAGTACCGCGACCAGAATGGAAAGCAATACCAGTGAGGGGGAATAGCTACCATGCATGAATGACCTCAATCATCGGGGGCCTGCCAAGGGGAACGAGCTGAAAGTGGACATACACTTGAAACGATAGTTTACCTGCAAGGTACGGAACTGCCTGATTTTTTCCTCCACGCTCAGTGTCCTCAAGCGAGACGACAGCGTGATGGCCCGATCATCGGACTCGGGGCATACCCCCTTACGCTCGCAGAGCGACTTTGGATGTATCGGCCGATATCCTGGCAGATGGAGGGGGAATGCCTGAAAACCTCCCCGCCCTCTCACGCAGCACCCTCGATACCTCGAGAGGTTTCCTTTGCCTCCAGAAACGAAAAACCCCCGCTTAGCGGGGGTTCAAGACAATATGGATGACCATGGAGCTGATGATCAGAACGGAATCTCATCATCGAAATCGTCAAAGCTGCCAGCCGGCGGCGCGCCGAAATTGTTGTTCTGCGAGTTCTGTTGAGGAGGCTGGTGAGCGGGCTGCTGAGCCGGAGGCGGAGTATGCGGCGCTGGCGGCTGACCACCGAAGTTGCCACCCTGCTGCGGTGCCGGCGGCTGGCCGCCGAACTGGCCACCCTGCTGCGGAGCTGCCGCGGCCTGCTGCTGACCACCATACTGACCACCTTGCTGAGGTGCCTGCTGGGGACGACCGCCACCACTGAAGCCGCCACCGCCGCCGCCTTCACCACGGGTATCCAGCATCTGCATGTCATTGGCGACGATTTCGGTGCTGTAGCGGTCGTTGCCGTTCTGATCCTGCCACTTGCGCGTCTGTAGACGACCTTCGATATAGAGGCGTGAGCCTTTCTTGACGTATTGCTGAGCGATTTCCGCCAGCTTGTTGAACATCACCACACGGTGCCATTCGGTACGTTCCTGACGCTGACCGCTCTGACGGTCATTCCAGGTATCCGTGGTGGCGAGGTTGAGGTTGCACACCGCACTACCGGACGGAGTGAAACGGACTTCCGGATCCTGACCGAGATTACCGATCAGAATGACCTTGTTTACGCCGCGAGCCATGAAGATTACTCCTGAAAATAGACCGGTGCACATCAGGCACCGGCGAAGGTATCGAGTGCACTGACAGTGATCTGCCAGTGTCAGGGTTCAGCTGGCAGGTGCCTCGGCACCTGCCGGAGTTTCGCCATCACGCTGGCGAGTGAAAGTCGCCAGCGCCTTGTCATCCAGTGTATCGCGTGTGACCTTCAGATAGGCGACCTGTTCCTCACGCACGACCAGAGCTTCTTCCACGCCGGCAATGGCCAGCAGGCGCGTCTGCAACTCGACGACCGGAAGCCTCGCGGCTTCTGGCGACAGGCCGACCACTTCACTGCCAAGATGTCGCGGCGGCTGCATGTTCCAGACCACAGCCAGCCACAGCAGCGCCAGCAACCCCATGCCGAAGAAGACGCCACTCAGCCCGAAATGGCCCGTCAGCCAGCCGCCGCCGACACCCCCCACGAAGGCACCGAGGAACTGGCTGGTCGAATACACCCCCATCGCGGTGCCCTTGGCACCGGCCGGCGCCAGCTTGGAGATCATCGACGGCAAGGTGGCTTCCAGCAGATTGAAGGCCACGAAGAACAGCCACAGCAGGCCAAGGAAGGGCACAAGACCTGCGTGCTCGATGCCATCCACCCCCAGCAGCAACAGGCTTGTCGCGATGGTCGCCACGGCGCCCAGGAAGACCGGCTTCATGCGGCGGTACTTCTCGGCCACGATGACCAGCGGAAGCATGGCGACAAACGCCAGGCCCATCAAGGGCAGATAGACCCAGCCATGATGGGCGGGCGCGATGCCGAAGTTGACCAGCTGCTGCGGAATGGCCACGAAACAGGCCGTGAGGATCATGTGCAGCGCAAAGATCGACACATCCATGCGCAACAATGCGGAATTCGCAAGAATGCCCTTGAGCTGGCGACGATCAAGCCCCACATCTTGATGCTGACGCCTGGGTGCAGCAGGCACCAGTTTCCAGAGTACGAACACGCTCGCCACGGCCATGATGGCCGTCAGCCAGAAGACGCCCGAAAGTCCGAACGCATCCGCGGTCAGTGGTCCCGCGACCATCGCCAGCGCGAAGGCGACGCCGATCGACATGCCGATGGAGGCCATCGCCATGGTGCGCACCTCCTCTCGCGTCTGATCGGCCAGCAGCGCCATGATCGCACCTGCCACGGCACCGCTGCCCTGCAGGCAACGACCAAGGATGATCATCTCGATGCTGTCGGCATTTGCCGCGACCAACGAGCCAAGGATGAATAGCCCGAGTCCGAAGCCGATCACGGCCTTGCGCCCGAGGCGATCGGACAACCAGCCGAAGGGGATCTGCAGCAGTGCCTGGGTCAGGCCATACCCGCCCAACGCGACGCCGACCAGCGTCGGCGTCGCGCCAGCCAGATCACGGGTGTAGAGCGCCAGCACCGGCAACACCATGAACAGCCCGAGCATGCGGGTGGCATACAGGCTGGCAAGGCCGACGATGGCGCGACGTTCCGGCGCTAGCAGTCGAGAGGTCTTCATGGATGGCGGCGGGCTCCGGAGCAGGACAGTCAAGAAAGGGAGGCCGACCACGCGGGTCGCCAGAGAGTAGACTCCATGGGTGCTGATCACCGATGGACTGCACATTCTAAGGCTCGCCTGTCGGCTTTGAAAGCATGCAGCCTTTGCCGGGCGTTTCGCCCGCGCCTTATAATCGTTGCTTTTATCGACGCAGCCCGAGGTGGCAATGGACAGGATTCAGGTCAGGGGTGCGCGCACCCACAACCTCAAGAACATCGATGTCGAACTGCCGCGTGACAAGCTGATCGTGGTGACCGGGCTCTCCGGTTCCGGCAAGTCGTCACTTGCCTTTGACACACTCTATGCCGAGGGACAGCGGCGCTACGTCGAATCACTGTCCACCTATGCTCGCCAGTTTCTGTCGATGATGGAAAAACCGGACATCGACCACATCGAGGGTCTGTCACCGGCGATTTCCATCGAACAGAAATCGACATCGCACAACCCCCGCTCCACCGTCGGTACCATTACCGAGATCTACGACTACCTGCGCCTTCTGTACGCTCGCGCCGGTACGCCGCGTTGCCCGGACCACGACATCGATCTGGAAGCCCAGACCATCTCGCAGATGGTCGATCAGGCGCTGGCCCTGCCCGAGGGCAGCAAACTGATGCTGCTGGCACCGGTAGTCAGCGGGCGCAAGGGCGAGCACCTGCAACTGCTTTCCGAGCTGCGCGCCCAGGGCTTCGTCCGCGCGCGGATCGATGGCCTCATCGTCGAGCTGGATGACCTCAAGCCGCTGGAGAAGAACAAGAAGCATGATATCGACGTCGTCGTCGATCGCTTCAAGGTGCGCGAGGACCTCAAGCAGCGTCTGGCCGAGTCCTTCGAGACCGCACTGAACCTGGCCGATGGCAGCGCCCGGCTGCACTTCATGGACGGCGAACAGGAAGACCTGGTGTTCTCGTCGCGCTTCGCCTGCCCGGTGTGTGGCTATGCCCTGGCCGAGCTGGAGCCACGCCTGTTCTCCTTCAACAACCCGGCGGGCGCCTGCCCGACCTGTGACGGTCTCGGCGTGAAGCAATACTTCGACCCGGAGAAGCTGATCAGCCATCCGGAGCTGTCGCTGGCCGAAGGCGTCATCAAGGGCTGGGACCGTCGCAGCGTCTATTACTTCAGCCAGCTGCAGGCCGTCGCCGAGCACTATGGTTTCGCTCTGGAAGCCGCCTGGGAATCGCTCAGTGATGAAGCGCGTGATGCCGTGCTCAATGGCAGCGGACGTGAGGACATCGCGTTCAGCTACGTCAATGACCGCGGCCGCAAGGTGACGCGCGAGCATCCCTTCGAGGGCGTACTGCCCAACATGGAGCGGCGCTACCGTGAGACCGAATCCAACATGGTGCGCGAGGATCTCGCCCGCTATCTGGCCGTTCAACCCTGCCCGAGCTGCGATGGCTCGCGTCTGCGCCGCGAGGCACGCAATGTCTACGTCGACAATCGCACCCTCGCCGAGGTCGTGCGCCAGCCGATCGGCGAAGCGTGGGAAGAGTTCGGCAAGCTGAGCCTGCCGGGGCGCAAGGGCGAGATCGCTGCCAAGATCGTCAACGAGATCCAGGCGCGCCTCGAGTTCCTCGTCAATGTCGGCCTCGACTATCTGACGCTGGAGCGCAGCGCCGACACCCTTTCCGGGGGTGAGGCACAGCGCATCCGTCTTGCCAGCCAGATCGGCGCCGGCCTGGTCGGCGTGATGTACATCCTCGACGAGCCCTCCATCGGCCTGCATCAACGTGACAATGACCGCCTGCTCAAGACACTGATTCACCTGCGTGATCTGGGCAACACCGTGATCGTGGTCGAGCATGATGAAGATGCCATCCGTGCCGCGGACCACGTGCTCGATATCGGCCCCGGCGCCGGCGTGCACGGCGGCGAGATCGTCGCCCAGGGCACCCCGGCGCAGATCGAGGCGACGCCCGGCTCATTGACCGGACAGTACCTGAGTGGCGAGCGTGAGATCGCCGTGCCGCCCTATCGCCTGCCCGCCAATCCCGAAAAGGTGCTGCGCCTGACAGGTGCCACAGGCAACAACCTGCAGAACGTGACGCTGACGCTGCCGACAGGCCTGCTGACCTGCATCACCGGCGTCTCCGGCTCAGGCAAGTCGACACTGATCAACGCCACGCTGATGCCGCTGGCCGCCCGTGAGCTCAATCGTGCGACCACGCTGACCCCGGCGCCCTACGGCAAGATCGAGGGGCTGGATCTGTTCGACAAGATGGTGGACATCGATCAGAGTCCCATCGGGCGTACACCTCGCTCCAACCCCGCCACCTATACCGGGATCTTCACGCCGATCCGCGAGCTGTTCTCCGGGACCCAGGAAGCGCGCGCGCGCGGCTACAAGCCGGGCCGCTTCAGCTTCAACGTCAAGGGTGGGCGCTGCGAAGCCTGTCAGGGCGATGGCCTGATCAAGGTCGAGATGCACTTCCTGCCTGACATGTACGTGCCCTGCGATGTCTGCAAGGGCAAGCGCTACAATCGTGAGACGCTCGAGGTCCAGTACAAGGGCAAGAACATCCATGAAGTGCTGGAGATGACCATCGAGGAGGCACTGGAGTTCTTCTCTCCGGTGCCCGCCATCGCGCGTCGACTGCAGACACTGATGGATGTCGGCCTGTCCTATGTCCGCCTCGGCCAGAGCGCGACCACGCTCTCCGGCGGGGAAGCCCAACGCGTCAAGCTGGCGCGCGAGCTGGCCAAGCGCGATACCGGCAAGACGCTCTACATTCTCGATGAGCCGACCACCGGCCTGCACTTCGAGGATATCCGACAACTGCTGGTGGTCCTGCACCGCCTGCGCGATCACGGCAACACCGTCGTCGTCATCGAGCACAACCTGGATGTGATCAAGACCGCTGACTGGTTGATCGATCTGGGGCCGGAAGGCGGCTCAGGCGGGGGCCAGATCATCGCCGAGGGGACGCCGGAGCAACTGGCAACGCAGGAGGTCTCGCATACCGGTCGCTTCCTGGCACCGCTGCTGAAGCGCCAGAGAGCCTCCAACGCCAAGACAGGCGCTCAAGACACGTCAGCGGACAGCAAGCCGTCCAATGGCGGGAAGCCCGGCAGCAAGAAGAAGGCAGAAACCAGCAACTGACCTTCGTCAGGTGCCCCAGCGACACCCCTGACTCCTTCGTACCGTTTCCTTGCGGAACGTGACGAGTCAGGGCTTGCCCATGACGCCTGGCCGCATGAGCTGCCCAACCGACAGGCCTGTCTATCAGGCATAAAAAAAGGCCAACCCCGAAGGGTTGGCCTTTTCTTGTGGACGAAGCAAGCCGAAGCTTACTCTTCGCCCGCTGCCTCGGAGGCAGCCGGACGATCGACCAGCTCGACGAATGCCATCGGGGCATTGTCACCGGCACGATAGCCACACTTCAGGATGCGCAGGTAACCGCCCGGACGGGTGGTGTAGCGCGGGCCGAGCTCATTGAAGAGCTTGCCGACCGCTTCCTTGGAACCGGTACGAGAGAACGCCAAACGACGGTTCGCAACGGAATCCTGCTTGGCCAGGGTGATCAGCGGCTCGATATGACGACGCAGTTCCTTGGCTTTCGGCAGGGTAGTCTTGATGACTTCGTGCTCTACCAGAGAGATGCACATGTTCTTGAACATGGCTTCACGGTGAGAGCTGGTACGGTTCAGGTGACGACCACTCTTACGATGACGCATGGTTGTGATTCCTTACCAGTCTGGGGCTTGAGCCGACCGGGCTTCCTTAAGCGGAAGCCTTGTCGTCCTTCAGGCTTGCGGGCGGCCAGTTTTCCAACCGCATGCCGAGGGACAGACCACGCGCGGACAGCACGTCCTTGATTTCATTCAAGGACTTCTTGCCGAGATTCGGGGTCTTCAGCAGCTCAACTTCGGTGCGCTGAATGAGATCACCGATGTAATAGATATTCTCGGCCTTGAGACAGTTCGCACTGCGAACGGTCAGCTCAAGATCGTCTACGGGACGGAGAAGGATCGGATCGATTTGATCTTCCTCTTCTTCGACTTCCTGTTCCTTGTCTGCTTCCAGATCAACGAAGGCGGCCAGCTGCTCCTGCAAGATGGTTGCGGAGCGGCGGATCGCTTCTTCCGGATCCAGCGTGCCGTCGGTTTCCAGGTCAATCACCAGCTTGTCAAGGTTGGTGCGCTGTTCAACACGCGCCGCCTCGACAGCATAGGAGACCCGGCGAACCGGCGTGAAGGTCGCATCCAGCTGGAGACGGCCAATGGCACGTGATTCGTCATCTGCAGAGAGACGCGCGTCAGCCGGTTCGTAGCCGCGGCCACGAGCGATCTTGAGTTGCATCTTCAGCTCGCCACCATCATTCAGGTGAGCGATGACGTGATCCGGATTCACGATTTCGAGATCATGGTCACCGGCGATGTCGCCAGCAGTCACGATGCCCGGGCCCTTCTTGTTCAGCGCCAGCACAGCTTCGTCGCGACCATGCATCTTGATGGCCACGTCCTTGAGGTTCAGCAGGATTTCGATGACATCCTCCTGTACCCCTTCAATGGCGCTGTACTCGTGCAGAACGCCTTCGATCTCAGCTTCCACGACGGCACAGCCGGGCATGGAAGACAGCAGGATGCGACGCAGAGCATTCCCCAGGGTGTGGCCGAAACCACGCTCGAAGGGCTCGAGGACGATCCGCGCATGATGGGCGCTGACTTCCTCGACCTTGATATCGCGAGGACGGAGAAACTCTGTCACTGAGCGCTGCATAAGAACACCTTTAAGGCTGCCAAACGGATAATCTGGGTACTCCAGCCGGGCCGACGAATCAGCCCGGCATCACATTACTTGGAGTACAGCTCGACGATCAGGTTTTCGTTGATATCGGCAGACAGGTCGCCACGCTCGGGGACAGCCTTGAAAGTGCCTTCCATCTTCTTGGAGTCGACGTCGACCCAGGAGACATCACCGCGGTTGGCAGCGAGTGCCAGAGACTGCTGGATGCGAGCCTGGTTCTTGGCCTTCTCACGAACGGTAACCACATCACCGGCCTTCACATTGAAGGAAGCGACGTTGACGGTACGGCCGTTCACGGCGATCGCCTTGTGGCTGACCAGCTGACGTGCCTCGGAACGCGTGGAGCCGAAGCCCATGCGGTAGACGACGTTGTCGAGGCGAGCCTCGAGGAGCTGGAGCAGAACCTCACCAGTCGCGCCTTTCACGCGAGCGGCTTCTTTGTAGTAATTGCGGAATTGCTTTTCCAGAACGCCGTACATGCGACGAACCTTCTGCTTTTCACGCAACTGCAGGCCGTAGTCTGAAAGACGTTGACGGCGCTGGCCATGAACACCCGGGGGTTGTTCGGATTTGCACTTCTTCTCGAACGGAGTCACGCCACTCTTCAGGAAGAGGTCGGTGCCTTCACGACGAGACAGTTTGCACTTCGGTCCAATATAACGAGCCATGAGTCTGTCTCCTTAAACGCGGCGTTTCTTCGGCGGACGGCACCCATTATGCGGGATGGGGGTCACGTCGGTGATGCTTTGCACGCGGAAGCCTGCGGCATTGAGAGCACGCACGGCGGACTCACGACCCGGACCCGGGCCCTTGACCAGCACGTCGACGTTCTTCACACCATATTCGGCTGCAGCGGTCGCTGCACGTTCACTTGCGACTTGCGCAGCGAACGGGGTGCTCTTGCGAGAACCACGAAAACCCGAACCACCGGCAGTTGCCCAGGAGAGAGCATTGCCCTGGCGGTCTGTGATCGTCACGATAGTGTTGTTAAAAGAGGCATGGATATGCGCGATGGCATCCACTACCTGCTTTTTAACCTTCTTGCGCTTACTCGGGTTAGCCATTAGATGTTTCCTGTCTAAACGCCAGTTCGTTTACTTGCGAATCGGTTTACGCGGACCTTTGCGTGTACGTGCGTTGGTCTTGGTGCGCTGACCGCGCAACGGAAGACCACGACGATGGCGCAGGCCACGATAGCAACCGAGGTCCATGAGACGCTTGATGTTCAGCGTGATCTCACGACGCAGGTCGCCTTCGACGGTGTACTTACCCACCTCGGCACGAACCAGGTCCAGTTGTTCAACAGACAGATCAGCGATCTTGACGCTCGGTTCTAAACCGAGAGCGGCGCAGATCTGCTGTGCACGCGTACGGCCAATCCCGAAGATATAAGTCAGCGAGATCGCCGCGTGCTTGTTGTCCGGGATATTGACGCCAGCAATACGGGCCATCAGTTTTCTCCGAAAGGTTAGCGGCGGATTTTACATCCACAAAGGGCGCAATAGCATACCCCTTGATCCCGTTGGGAACAAGGGGGTATGCCAGCACCCGAGCTTGTATTCAGCTAAGCGGGGTCGAGGGATTAACCCTGACGCTGCTTGTGGCGCGGCTCAGTGCAGATGACCCGCACTGCGCCACGACGCCGAATGATCTTGCAGTTACGGCAAATTTTCTTGACGGAAGCTCGAACTTTCATCGTTCTCTCCAGTTTGCTAACAGGGGCTGCGCAATCAGCGCATCATGCCACCGCTGCCATAGCCTTTGAGGTTGGCCTTCTTCATCACCGACGCATACTGATTTGACATCAGATGCGACTGCACCTGGGCCATGAAGTCCATGACCACCACAACCACGATGAGCAGAGAGGTACCGCCGAAATAGAACGGAACCTGCCAGGCGACAACGAGGAATTGCGGCATCAGGGAGACGAGGGTGATGTAGAGGGCGCCGAACAGCGTCAGGCGAGTCATCACCTTATCGATGTAACGGGCCGTCTGTTCGCCTGGGCGAATCCCCGGGAGGAAAGCTCCTGACTTCTTGAGGTTGTCAGCAACATCCTTGGGATTGAAGACCAGCGCCGTGTAGAAGAAGCAGAAGAATACTACAGCGGCAGCGAAAAGCAAGATGTACAGTGGCTGGCCCGGCCCGAGAGCCTGAGAAGCCGTCTGCAACCATTGCATGCTTTCACTCTGGCCAAACCATTGGCCCATCGATGCAGGGAACAGCAGGATGCTTGACGCGAAGATCGGCGGGATGACCCCGGCCATGTTGACCTTCATCGGCAAGTAGCTGCTCTGACCGGCATACATCTTGTTGCCCACCTGACGGCGCGGATAGTTCACCGTGATGCGGCGTTGACCGCGTTCGATGAACACCACAAAGGCAACGGTAACGACTGCGAGCAGCGTCAGCGCCAGCAGCGGAAGCACATTCCAGGCACCATCATTGCGCGCCAGTTCGAAAGACTGGCCGATGGCACTCGGCAGCCCGGCGACAATACCAGCAAAGATGATCAGTGAGATCCCGTTGCCGATACCCTTCTCGGTGATCTGCTCTCCCAGCCACATCAGGAACACTGCACCAGCCACGAACGTACTCACGGCGGTGAAGTAGAAGCTGAAGTCAGCGGAATAGGCGACACCGTTTCCGACCAGTCCGACTGCCATGCCGATCGATTGGACCAGGGCCAGTACGACCGTGCCGTAGCGCGTGTACTGGCTGATCTTGCGACGACCGGCCTCACCTTCCTTCTTCAACTGCTCTAGCTGAGGCGAGACCACCGTCAGGAGCTGCATGATGATCGACGCGGATATGTAGGGCATGATGCCCAACGCGAAGATACTCATTCGCTCCAGTGCACCACCGGAGAACATGTTGAACATGCTCAGGATGGTGCCCTGGTTTTCCCTGAACAAGGCAGCAAGCTGGTCAGGATTGATACCGGGAACGGGGATGTGTGCACCGATTCGGTACACCACGATGGCGATGAACACGAAGCGCAAACGCGCCCAGAGTTCGCTCAACCCACTTCCCTGCATCGCCGGTACGTTTCCTGACTTAGCCATTTAGTCCTCTACCTTGCCACCGGCAGCTTCGATCGCAGCACGGGCACCCTTGGTGACCTTGATGCCGCGGACCGTGACTGCCTTGTCCAGTTCGCCGGAGAGCATGACCTTCGCGAACTTCGTGGAATCACGAAGCACGTTGGCCTTCTTCAGCGTTTCGAGGTCGACGATATCACCGTCTACCAGTGCCAGCTCGCTCAGGCGCACTTCTTCGGAAACCAGAGATTTCGCGGAAGTGAAACCAAACTTCGGCAGGCGACGCTGCATAGGCATCTGACCGCCTTCGAAGCCCGGCTTGACGCTGCCACCGGAACGGGACTTCTGGCCCTTGTGGCCACGACCGCCGGTCTTACCAAGACCGGAGCCGATACCACGACCGACACGCTTTGCAGCGTGCTTGGAGCCCGGGGCCGGACTCAGGGTATTCAATTTCATGGATTACTCTCCCTCAACACGGACAAGGTAATGAACCTTGTTGATCATGCCGCGTACCGCGGGGGTGTCTTCCAGCTCGACAGTGTGACCGATGCGACGCAGCCCAAGGCCTTTCATGGTGGCCTTGTGCTTTTCGAGGACGCCGATGGTGCTGCGGATCTGGGTTACCGTGATCTTAGCTGCCATGGTGCCTTACCCCGCAATCTTGTCGACAGACAGGCCACGCTTGGCGGCGATGTCTTCCGGAGATTTCATGGCAGCGAGACCGTTGATGGTCGCGCGCACCACGTTGACCGGATTGGTGGAACCGTAGCACTTGGCCAGGACGTCATGGACGCCTGCCAGTTCGAGCACGGAACGCATCGCACCGCCGGCAATGATGCCGGTACCTTCGGATGCTGGCTGCATGTAGATCTTGGATGCGCCGTGACGAGCCTTCACCGGGTACTGCAGGGTGTGGCCCTTCAGGTCAACCTTGATCATGTTGCGACGAGCTTGGTCCATTGCCTTCTGGATCGCGACCGGCACTTCACGCGCCTTGCCACGACCGAAGCCAACACGACCATTGCCGTCACCAACGACAGTCAGAGCGGTGAAACCGAAGATACGGCCGCCCTTGACTACCTTGGCGACGCGGTTGATCTGCACGAGCTTCTCTTGCAGGTCACCGCCCTTCTGTTCGATATTCGCCATCGTAAAACCCTTTAGAATTCCAGGCCGCCTTCACGTGCGGCATCGGCCAGGGCCTTCACGCGACCGTGGTACTTGTACCCGGAGCGATCGAAAGCCACTTGCTTGATACCCGCTTCCTTCGCGCGCTCGGCAATCAGAGCACCCACCTTGGCGGCGGAGTCCGAGTTACCGGTAGAACCTTCGCGCAGGCTCTTGTCGAGCGTGGATGCGGTGGCCAGGACCTGGCCGCCATCCGGCGAGATGATCTGCGCGTAGATGTGACGCGGGGTGCGGTTCACGCACAGGCGAAACACGCCCAGCTCGCGGATTTTCGCACGAGCGCGGCGGGCACGACGGAGACGAGATTCTTTCTTCGCGTTCATAACCCTGCCTTACTTCTTCTTGGCTTCTTTACGACGGACGACTTCGTCGCTGTACCGAATACCTTTGCCCTTGTAGGGCTCCGGCGGACGGAACGCGCGAATCTCTGCGGCGACCTGACCCAAAGCCTGCTTGTCAGCAGATTTCAGGACGATCTGAGTGTTCTTCGGCGTTTCAGCCGTAACACTTGCCGGCAGTTCATAGTCGACCGGGTGTGAGAAGCCCAGTGTCAGGTTGATTGTCTGGCCTTTGGCCTGGGCACGATAACCCACACCATTGATTTCCAGAGACTTGGTGAAGCCTTCGGAAACACCAGACACCATGTTGTTGACCAGAGCACGTGTGGTACCAACCATTGCCCAGTTCTTGGCAGTCTCAGCCGGGGCGAAGGTCATCTGACCTTCTTCCAGGTTGATGACCACGTCCTGGTGGACGGTCAGTTCCAGCTGGCCATTGCTGCCCTTCACGGTCAGCTTGTCGCCATCGAGTTTTGCCTCGACGCCGTTCGGCAATTTAACCGGATACTTGGCTACGCGGGACATTCCAAACTCCTAGAATACGGTGCAGAGGACTTCGCCGCCGACACCAGCTTGACGGGCCGCACGATCGGTCATCACGCCCCGGGAGGTGGAAACGATCGCAATACCCAGGCCATCTGCGACTTTCGGCAGCTCGCCCTTGCCTTTGTACTGGCGCAGGGACGGCTTGGAAACACGCTTGATGTTCTCGATAACCGCCTTGCCTTCAAAGTACTTGAGGGTCACGGTCAGTTCCGGCTTCGCGCCTTCTGCGACAGCAAACTCGGAAATGTAACCCTCTTCCTTCAATACGCGGGCCACTTCAACCTTGAGCTTGGAAGACGGCATGGTAACCGTCTCCTTGGTGGCCATCTGCGCATTGCGGATACGAGTGAACATATCCGCCAGAGTGTCTTGCATGCTCATTTACGTTGCGCTCCTGAATTCTTGCAGTGGTGTTACCAGCTGGACTTGGTCAGACCAGGCACGTCACCACGCATAGCGGCTTCACGCAGCTTGTTGCGGCTCAGGCCGAACTTGTTGTAGTAGCCGTGCGGACGGCCAGTGATACGGCAGCGGTTACGCTGACGGACCGGGCTGGCATCACGCGGCAGCTGCTGCAGTTTCAGCTGTGCGTCGAAGCGCTCTTCTTCAGAAGCGTTGACGTCATTGATGATGGTCTTCAGTGCGTCGCGCTTGGCGGCGTACTTTGCGACCAGCTTGGTGCGCTTGAGCTCACGCTCAACCATGCTTTTCTTTGCCATGATCCACCCTTATTTCTTGAACGGGAAGTTCAGCGCGCCCAGCAACGCACGACCTTCATCATCGGTGTTGGCGCTAGTGGTGATGGTGATGTCCAGGCCACGAATCCGGTCGATCTTATCATACTCGATCTCCGGGAAGATGATCTGCTCACGCACACCCATGGAGTAGTTTCCACGGCCATCGAAGGACTTCGGGTTCAGACCGCGGAAGTCACGAACGCGCGGGATAGCCACGTTCACGAGACGGTCCAGGAAGTCCCACATACGATCGCTGCGCAGGGTCACCTTGACACCGATCGGCCATCCTTCGCGGACCTTGAAGCCAGCGATGGACTTGCGTGCCTTGGTGATGATCGGCTTCTGACCAGACAGCATCTGGAGATCGGCAAACGCGTTGTCGATCAGCTTCTTGTCAGCGGTGGCTTCACCGATGCCCATGTTCAGGGTCACCTTGGTGATACGCGGCACCTGCATCACGTTGGCGTAGCCGAACTGCTCTTTAAGCTGGGCGGCCACTTCGTTCTGATAACGTTCTTTCAAGTTCGCCATGTTGTACCCGACTCGCGTTAGGCGTCGATCAGCTTCTGAGTCGACTTAAAGATGCGTACCTTAGTACCGTCTTCCTGAACCTGGATACCGACACGATCCGCCTTGCCGGTCTCCTGGTTGAAGATGGCCACGTTGGACGCGTGAATCGGAGCCTCGCGCTCGACGATACCCCCCTGGGTGCCCAGCATCGGGTTGGGCTTGGTGTGACGCTTGATCATGTTCACACCGGACACTAGCAGACGCTCACCTTTCAGCACCTTGCTGATGGTACCGCGCTTGCCCTTGTCCTTCCCGGCGATGACGATGACTTCATCGTCACGTTTGATCTTTTGCATATCCGCTTCCGCTCCTTACAGCACTTCGGGCGCCAGGGAAATGATCTTCATGAACTTCTCACTGCGAAGTTCACGGGTAACCGGGCCGAAGATACGGGTACCGATCGGCTGTTCGTTGGTGTTATTCAACAGAACGGCCGCATTACCGTCGAAGCGGATCACGGAACCGTCATTACGACGGACACCGGCTTTGGTACGAACGACCACTGCCTTCATGACTTGGCCTTTCTTGACCTTGCCACGCGGGATAGCTTCTTTGACGGTGACCTTGATGATGTCTCCAACACGAGCGTAACGGCGGTGTGAACCACCCAGCACCTTGATGCATTGCACCCGGCGCGCGCCACTGTTGTCGGCGACATCCAGCATTGTCTGAGTCTGAATCATCGGTTTTCTCCAAACCTAATCTGACTGCCTGGTGGGAACTGGCCTAGGGATCAACCCTTGGCCTGTTCAACCACCTCGACCAGGGTCCAGGCTTTCTTCTTGGACAGCGGACGAGTCTCGGCGATAGAGACGGTGTCACCGATCCGAGCCTGATTCGCCTCATCATGGGCGTGCAGCTTGGTGGAGCGTCTCAGGTACTTGCCATAGATCGGGTGACGCTCACGGCGCTCGACCATGACAACGATGGATTTTTCCATCTTGTCACTCACCACCTTGCCGGTGAGTGTGCGTGCTTTAGTTTCTTCGGCCATTTTACTCACCTGACTTCTGGTTGAGCACAGTCTTAACCTGAGCAATTTGGCGACGAGTCTGCTTGAGCAGGTGAACCTGGCTCAGCTGACCGGTAGCCTTCTGCATGCGCAGATTGAATTGCTCACGCAGCAGTTCGAACAACTGCTCCTGGAGCGCCTCGACTGACTTTTCACGGAGTTCTTGGGCTTTCATCACATCACCGTCCGCTTAACAAAGGTGGTGGAGATCGGCATCTTCATAGCGGCCAGACTGAATGCTTCACGGGCCAGCTCTTCGGATACACCTTCGATCTCGTAAAGGACCTTGCCGGGCTGGATCTGTGCGACCCAGTACTCGACAGAACCCTTACCTTTACCCATACGAACTTCCAACGGCTTGTTGGAAATCGGCTTGTCTGGGAAGACGCGGATCCAGATCTTACCGCCACGCTTGACGTGACGAGTGATGGCACGACGGCCAGCTTCGATCTGACGAGCGGTGATACGACCACGGCCGGTGGCTTTCAGGCCAAACTCACCAAAGCTTACCTTGCTTCCGCGATGCGCCAGGCCACGATTGCGACCTTTCTGCATCTTGCGGAATTTCATACGCTTGGGCTGTAACATCGATTACCCCCTTACTTGCCTTTCTTCTTGGGTGCGGACGCGGGCTGCTTCGCCTTGGCTCGCACCTCTTCGATGCCACCGAGGATCTCGCCTTTGAAGATCCAGACCTTGACACCAATGATGCCGTAGGTGGTGTGAGCTTCGAAGGTGGAGTAATCAATGTCAGCACGCAGGGTGTGAAGCGGAACGCGGCCTTCGCGGTACCATTCGGTACGGGCGATTTCGGCACCGCCGAGACGACCGGAGAGCTGAATCTTGATGCCCTTGGCGCCCAGACGCATTGCGTTCTGCACAGCACGCTTCATCGCACGACGGAACATGACACGACGCTCGAGCTGACCTGCCACATTGGCAGCGACCAGCTTGGCATCGAGTTCCGGCTTGCGAATCTCCTCGATGTTGATGTGGACGGGAACGCCCATCATCTCGGAAACTTCACGACGAAGGCGATCGACATCTTCACCTTTCTTACCGATCACGATACCCGGGCGGGCAGTGTGAATGGTAATACGGGCGTTGTTTGCCGGACGCTCGATGCTGATGCGGCTCACGGAAGCGCTTTTCAGACGCTCTTCCAGGAATCCACGCACCTGCAGATCGTTGTTCAGTTTGTCGGCATAGGTAGCGCCTTCGGCGTACCAGACAGAGGTATGATCCTTGACAATACCCAGTCGGAAACCTGTCGGATTAACTTTCTGACCCATTGGTCGTCTCCTACTTCTCGGCTACCTTGACGGTGATATGACAAGTGCGCTTCAAGATGCGATCCGCACGGCCTTTAGCACGTGGCTGGATGCGCTTGAGCGTCATGCCCTCGTCGACACAGATAGTCGAGACGCGAAGCTCGTCAATGTCCATGCCGTTGTTTTCTTCCGCATTCGCGATCGCGGACTGCAGAACCTTGCGAACAATCTTCGCGGCCTTCTTCGGTGAGAAAGCGAGCAGATTCAGCGCCTCGGCGACCGGCTTACCGCGCACCTGGTCAGCCACCAAACGGGCCTTCTGGGCGGATAAACGAGCGCCGCGCAGCTTAGCAGCTACTTCCATCTCTTAAATCCTCTCTGGCTTACCGTTTGGCTTTTTTATCTGCAGCGTGCCCGCGGTATGTGCGGGTGGCAGCAAACTCGCCGAGCTTGTGACCGACCATTTCCTCAGAAACGAGAACCGGGACATGCTGGCGACCGTTATGGACGGCAATGGTGAGCCCGACCATGTTCGGCAGGATCATGGAACGACGCGACCAGGTCTTGATCGGTTTGCGGTCGTTCTTTTCCACTGCTGTCTCAACCTTCTTCAGCAGATGAAGGTCAATAAATGGACCTTTCTTCAGTGAACGTGGCACAGCCGTTACCTCTCAATATCTGTTACTTGGCCTTGCGGCGACGGACGATAAGCTTATCGGTGCGCTTGTTCTTGCGAGTCTTGTGACCCTTGGTCGGGACGCCCCACGGGCTGACCGGGTGACGGCCACCAGAGGTACGACCTTCACCACCACCATGCGGGTGATCGACAGGGTTCATCGCGACACCGCGAACGGTCGGGCGCACGCCTCTCCAACGCTTAGCACCGGCCTTGCCCAGTTGACGGAGGCTGTGCTCGGAGTTGCCCACTTCGCCGAGTGTTGCACGGCATTCGGACAGCACCTTACGCATCTCGCCAGAGCGCAGACGCAGCGTGGTGTAGTTACCGTCACGTGCCACGACCTGGGCACTGGTACCTGCACTACGAGCGATCTGAGCGCCCTTGCCCGGCTTCAGCTCTACACAGTGAACGGTGGAACCCACCGGGACATTGCGCAGCGGCAGAGCGTTGCCTTTCTTGATCGGTGCGTTGACACCGGACTCGAGACGGTCGCCAGCAGAGACACCTTTCGGTGCAATGATGTAGCGACGTTCGCCATCGAGGTACTTCACCAGCGCGATGTTCGCGCTACGGTTCGGATCGTATTCCAGGCGCTCGACGATGGCCGGAATGCCATCCTTGTTGCGCTTGAAGTCGACCAGACGGTAATGGTGACGATGACCACCGCCGATGTGGCGAGTAGTGATGCGACCATTATTGTTACGACCACCGGACTTTGACTGCTTTTCAAGCAGCGGAGCGTACGCGCGACCTTTGAAAAGTTCGTCATTGACGACTTTTACCAGGTGGCGGCGACCGGCGGAGGTAGGTTTTGTCTTAACAATTGCCATGTTCCGTACTCCTGCCTTACTCGGCGCCAGAGAAGTCTTCGATGGTCTCGCCGGCGGCCAGAGTTACATAGGCCTTGCGATAACCAGCGCGACGACCAACACCGCGAGCGGTGCGCTTGGTCTTGCCTTTCATGTTCAGAACCTGAACACGATCGACTTTCTTGCCAAACAGCTCTTCGACGGCTTTCTTGATTTCGGGCTTTGTCGCGTCGCTGGCAACCTTGAACACGTACTGGTTGTTCTCGGCAGCGACCGCGGCCTTCTCGGTCATGTGAGGACCAAGCAGGACCTTGAATACGCGTTCCTGATTCATCCCAGGTTCTCCTCGAACTTGCGCAGGGCAGCGACAGTCATCAGCACCTTGTCGTATCCGACGAGGCTGACCGGGTCAGCGCCAGCGACATTGACGACGTCAACATACGGGATGTTGCGCGCAGCCAGGTACAGATTGACGTCCTGCTCTTCTGTGACGATCAGCGCTTTCTCAAGGCCCAGTTCCTGGAGCTTGGCGATCAGCAGCTTGGTCTTCGGAGCATCGACAGTGATTGCGTCGACCGCGACCAGGCGATCCTGACGGACCAGCTCGGACAGGATGGAACGCATGGCAGCGCGATACATCTTGCGGTTGACCTTGTGCGAGTGGTCCTGCGGACGCGCTGCAAAGGTCACACCGCCAGAACGCCACAGCGGGGAACGGATGGTACCGGCACGAGCGCGGCCAGTACCTTTCTGACGCCACGGCTTCTTGCCACCACCGGACACGTCAGAACGGGTCTTCTGAGCCACGGTACCCTGACGCGCACCAGCCAGATAGGCGGTGACGACCTGGTGAACCAGAGCCTCGTTGAAGTCCTTACCAAAGGTAGCATCGGAGACGTCTACTGCGCCGCCTGCACCTGCAAGATTAAGATTCATCGGTTAATTCCCCTCAGCGAGCTTTCACAGCGGAACGCACGATCACTTCGCCGCCCGGAGCACCTGGAACGGCACCCTTGACCAACAGAAGATTGCGCTCAGCGTCGACGCGGACCACTTCCAGGCTCTGGACGGTGGAACGGACGTTGCCCATCTGGCCAGCCATCTTCTTACCTTTGAAGACGCGGCCCGGGGTCTGACAGTTACCGATGGAACCCGGCGCGCGGTGCGACAGTGAGTTACCGTGGGTAGCGTCTTGGGTGCGGAAGTTCCAGCGCTTAACTGCGCCCTGGAAACCTTTACCCTTGGAGGTGCCAGTCACGTCAATCTTCTGACCAGCTTCAAAGAGGGATACGGTGAGTTCGCCGCCCACTGCAGGAGCTTCATCGCCTTCTTCCAGGCGGAACTCCATCAGGGAACGACCAGCCTCAACACCCGCCTTGGCATACTGACCAGCAGTTGCCTTGGTGAGGTGCTTGGCCTTGCGGGAACCAGTTGTCACCTGAATCGCATTGTAGCCATCAGTCTCGACGGACTTGATGGTCACGATGCGGTTCGGCTCAACTTCAATCACGGTAACCGGCACGGATGCGCCAGCTTCGGTGAAGACGCGGGTCATCCCGGCCTTCTTACCGACTAAACCGATAGACATGTTCAGTCTCCTTTAGTGTACGGGGCTGTCACCCGCTATGGCTGCCCTTTCCAGAGCATTCCACTAGCACATTGTATGACGCCATCCCGGCGTGGCGGCTGCTGCTCCATCATTGAGAGCGCTGGGCCGCAGTGACTAGTGAGGTATCAGTCAACCTTGATCTGGACGTCCACACCGGCGGCCAGGTCAAGCTTCATCAGCGCATCGACAGTCTTCTCTGTCGGCTCGACGATGTCGAGAACGCGCTTGTGGGTACGAATCTCATACTGGTCACGCGCGTCCTTGTTGACGTGCGGAGATACCAGGATGGTGTAACGCTCGCGACGGGTCGGCAGCGGGATCGGGCCACGAACCTGAGCACCGGTACGCTTTGCAGTTTCAACGATCTCTGCAGAGGACTGGTCGATCAGACGGTGGTCGAATGCTTTCAACCGGATGCGAATCTTCTGGTTTTGCATTGCCCAAAACTCCAATGGATGTCGACGGCGTAGGCCGTCACCCACGCATTCAAAGGATGCGCATTATAGGCAGACTGACATCAGGTGTCAAACATGCGAGAAAAGGGGGCCCAACAGGGCCCCCTTCTGTGTCAGGTAAGGAGAACCTTACTCGACAATCTTGGCCACGACGCCAGCGCCGACGGTACGACCGCCTTCACGGATAGCGAAGCGCAGACCATCTTCCATGGCGATCGGAGCGATCAGAGACACGACCATCTGGACGTTGTCGCCCGGCATGACCATCTCGACGCCTTCCGGCAGCTCACAGGTACCAGTGATGTCAGTGGTACGGAAGTAGAACTGCGGACGATAGCCCTTGAAGAACGGAGTGTGACGACCGCCTTCTTCCTTGGACAGAACGTAGACTTCTGCTTCGAACTTGGTGTGCGGCTTGATGGAGCCCGGCTTGGCCAGAACCTGGCCACGCTCGACATCATCACGCTTGGTGCCACGCAGCAGAGCGCCGACGTTCTCACCAGCACGACCTTCGTCCAACAGCTTGCGGAACATCTCGACACCGGTAACGGTAGTCTTGGTGGTGTCACGCACGCCGATGATCTCGATCTCTTCGCCAGTCTTGACCAGACCACGCTCGATGCGGCCAGTCACGACGGTACCACGGCCAGAGATGGAGAAGACGTCTTCGATCGGCATCAGGAACGGCTGGTCGATAGCACGCTCCGGCTCCGGGATGTACGCATCCAGGGCCTTGATCAGGTTGGCAACGGCGGTAGTACCCATGCCGTTGTCATCCTTGCCTTCCAGAGCCATCAGAGCAGAACCGATGACGATCGGAGTGTCGTCACCCGGGAAGTCGTACTCGCTCAGGAGTTCGCGCACTTCCATCTCGACCAGCTCGAGCAGTTCTTCGTCATCGACCATGTCAGCCTTGTTCAGGAAGACAACGATGAACGGAACGCCGACCTGACGGGACAGCAGGATGTGCTCGCGAGTCTGCGGCATGGGGCCGTCAGCTGCGGAACAGACCAGGATAGCGCCGTCCATCTGGGCAGCACCGGTGATCATGTTCTTGACGTAGTCAGCGTGACCCGGGCAGTCGACGTGCGCGTAGTGACGCACTTCGGACTGGTATTCCACGTGAGCGGTGGAGATGGTGATACCACGCTCACGCTCTTCCGGGGCGTTATCGATGGAGTCAAACGCACGCGCGTCACCACCGAAAACTTCTGCAGAGACACGAGTCAGTGCCGCAGTCAGAGTGGTCTTGCCGTGATCGACGTGACCAATGGTGCCGACGTTGACGTGCGGCTTCGAACGCTCAAATTTTTCCTTAGCCACTGCTATAACCTCTTTCGTTAGCTAATCGGTTACTTCTGGTTGATGACGGCTTCGACGATGCTGTTCGGCGCTTCGTCGTATTTCGCAAACTCCATGGAGTAGCTTGCGCGGCCCTGGGTCTGTGAGCGCAGGTCGGTCGCATAACCGAACATCTCACCCAGCGGCACCAGTGCATTGATGATCTTGCCAGTGGAAGAATCATCCATGCCCTGAACGAGGCCACGACGACGGTTCAGGTCGCCCATGACGTCACCCATGAAATCTTCAGGCGTGACGACTTCGACTTTCATGAGCGGCTCAAGCAGCACTGCACCCGCTTTCGGGGCACCGGCCTTGATCGCCATGGAAGAGGCAACCTTGAACGCGGTCTCGTTGGAGTCGACGTCGTGGTAGGAACCATCGAACAGCGTGACCTTGACGTCGATCATCGGATAACCGGCGATGACACCATTCTTGAGCTGCTCAGCGGCACCCTTCTCGACGGCCGGCACGTATTCCTTCGGAACCGCACCACCGACGATCTCGGACTCGAACTTGAAGGTCATTTCTTCGTCGTCGCCCTTGTCCTCTGCAGTCAGAGGCTCAATGCGAAGCCAGACGTGACCGAACTGACCACGACCACCGGACTGACGAACGAACTTGCCTTCCTGCTCGACCTTGGTGCGGATGGTCTCACGGTAAGCCACCTGCGGCTTGCCGATGTTCGCCTCGACATTGAACTCGCGACGCATGCGGTCAACGAGGATATCCAGGTGAAGCTCACCCATACCGGAGATGATGGTCTGACCAGACTCTTCGTCGGTCTCGACGCGGAAGGACGGATCTTCCTGGGCCAGCTTGCCCAGTGCGACACCCATCTTTTCCTGGTCGGCCTTGGACTTCGGCTCGACGGCGACGGAGATGACCGGCTCAGGGAATTCCATGCGCTCAAGCACGATCTTGTTGTCCGGATCACACAGGGTATCCCCGGTGGTCACGTCTTTCAGACCGATACATGCGGCGATATCGCCAGCATAGACTTCCTTGATCTCCTCACGAGAGTTGGAGTGCATCTGGACGATACGACCGACACGCTCCTTCTTGCTCTTGACGGAGTTGAAGACGCCATCGCCAGACTTCAGCACGCCCGAGTAGACGCGGATAAAGGTCAGGGTACCCACGAACGGGTCGGTCGCGATCTTGAACGCCAGCGCCGCGAACGGAGCCTTGTCGTCAGCTTCGCGGGTCTCGATGGTACCGTCCTTGTCGTCAAGCTCACCTTCGATGGCCTTGACTTCAAGCGGAGACGGCATGTATTCGATGACCGCATCCAGAACCGCCTGGACACCCTTGTTCTTGAAGGCAGAACCACAGGTCACGAGGCAGATTTCGTTGGCCAGGGTACGCTGACGCAGCGCAGCCTTGACTTCTTCCTCGGTCAGGTCGCCTTCTTCAAGGTACTTGTCCATCAGTTCTTCGGACGCTTCAGCAGCAGACTCGAGCATGTGCTCACGCCATTCGGCAGCTGTGTCTTGCAGCTCAGCCGGAATGTCGATCAGCTCATAGTTCATGCCGTGATTGTCTTCGTCCCAGACGATCGCCTTCATCTTGATCAGGTCGATGACGCCCTTGAACTCGTCTTCCGCGCCCCAGTTGATCTGGATCGGCACGGCGTTCGCGCCCAGGCGCTTGCGCACCTGTTCGACGACCATGAAGAAGTCCGCGCCAGCGCGGTCCATCTTGTTGACGAAGATCATGCGCGGAACTTCGTAACGGTTGGCCTGACGCCAGACAGTCTCTGTCTGCGGCTGGACACCGGAAGAACCACACAGCACCACGACCGCGCCATCGAGAACACGCAGTGAACGCTCGACTTCAACAGTGAAGTCAACGTGCCCCGGAGTATCGATGATGTTGATACGGTGCTCGTCGAACTGCTTGTTCATGCCCTGCCAGAAGCAGGTGGTCGCCGCAGAGGTGATCGTGATGCCACGTTCCTGTTCCTGCTCCATCCAGTCCATGGTGGCAGCACCATCGTGGACTTCGCCGACCTTGTGGGACAGGCCGGTGTAGAACAGGACGCGCTCGGTAGTGGTAGTCTTACCGGCGTCGACGTGGGCACAGATACCGATGTTGCGGTAACGCTTAAGTGGAGTCTTGCGTGCCACGGTGAGTATCCCCGTTGTTTAGAAGCGGTAGTGGGAGAAGGCCTTGTTGGCTTCTGCCATGCGGTGCACGTCTTCACGCTTCTTCACAGCAGAACCCTTGCCTTCAGCGGCATCCAGGATCTCGCCAGAGAGGCGCTGCACCATGGTCTTTTCGCCGCGCTTGCGCGCAGCGTCCACCAGCCAACGCATGGCCAGTGCCTGGCGACGGGACGGACGAACTTCGACCGGCACCTGGTAGGTAGCACCACCGACACGACGGGACTTCACCTCAACCATCGGCTGGATGGCTTCCAACGCCTTGTCGAAGAGATCCAGCGGCTCATCATTGGAGCGTTCGGCAACACGGTCGAGGGCACCGTAAACGATGCGCTCGGCTGCAGACTTCTTGCCGCTGATCATCAGGTGGTTCATGAACTTGGCCAGGCGCTCGCTTCCGAACTTCGGATCCGGCAGGATTTCGCGCTTAGCTGCTACACGTCTTCTAGGCATGATAAGCCCTCAGTAGAAGGGTCCTTCAGGTAAACCCGGGATGCCTCGCGATGGACGCGACACCCGACCTTACTCTTATCAGACCGATATTAAACTTTGAATTACGCCTTCGGACGCTTGGCGCCGTACTTGGAACGGCCCTGCTTACGGTTCTGCACGCCAGAGGTATCCAGTGCACCACGAACGGTGTGGTAACGGACACCCGGCAAATCCTTCACACGACCGCCACGGATCAGAACAACAGAGTGTTCCTGAAGGTTGTGACCTTCACCGCCGATGTAGGAAGAGACTTCGAAGCCGTTGGTCAGGCGAACACGGCAGACCTTACGGAGTGCGGAGTTCGGCTTCTTCGGGGTAGTGGTGTATACGCGAGTACACACGCCACGCTTCTGCGGGCATGCCTGCAGCGCAGGGACGTCACTCTTGGACGCCTGACGCTTGCGCGGCTTGCGCACGAGCTGGTTTACGGTTGCCATTTGCTTGCTCCAATGGGTTGTACTGCCTTCCAACAATCGGACAGGATGCACCTGCCCTACTGTTAAAGGCTGCATATTCTAGGGCTTGGGCCACAAGGGCGTCAACCCCGCCGTCAGCGACGGCGGGGCTCAAGACCTCAGAGGTCGTCGTCGTCCGCGTCGAGAGCGGTCAGCTGGGCACCCAGCTCCTGCTCGACGTCCTGTGCCGACGGGGCCGGTGCGAGCGGCAGGCCATCACGACGGCGGCGACGCTCATCGTGATAAGCCAGGCCAGTACCCGCCGGGATCAGGCGACCCACCACGACGTTCTCCTTCAGACCACGGAGATAATCGCGCTTGCCGGTGACAGAGGCTTCGGTCAGAACTCGTGTGGTCTCCTGGAAGGAGGCCGCCGAGATGAACGATTCTGTCGCCAGGCTCGCCTTGGTGATACCGAGCAGGATGCGGTCGAACTTGGCCGGGAACTTGCCTTCGGCCTCGAGACGCATGTTCTCTTCGACGACACGGGCGTATTCCACCTGGTCGCCGGTGATGAAGCTGGAATCGCCGGAATCGGTGATCTCCACCTTGCGCAGCATCTGACGCACGATGACTTCGATGTGCTTGTCGTTGATGCCGACACCCTGGAGGCGATAGACCTCCTGGACTTCGGTGGTGATGTACTTGGTCATTTCCGCGACGCCGAGCAGACGCAGGATATCGTGCGGATTGCTCGGGCCATCGGAGATGACCTCACCCTTCTCGACCGTTTCCCCTTCGAAGACGCTGATCTGGCGCCATTTCGGGATCAACAGCTCGAACGGGTCACCTTCGGCCGGCGTGATGGTCAGGCGACGCTTGCCCTTGGTTTCCTTGCCGAAGGTCACGGTACCGGAGATCTCGGCCAGGATGGCCGGTTCCTTCGGACGACGTGCTTCGAACAGGTCGGCAACGCGCGGCAGACCACCGGTGATGTCCTTGTTACCGGACGCTTCCATCGGGATACGTGCGATGACGTCACCCACACCGACGGCTGCGCCATTCTCGGCGGACACGACGGCATTGCCCGGCAGCAGGTACTGGACCGGCGTGTTGGAGCCCGGCAGTGTCACGTGCTTGCCACTGGAATCCACCAGCATGATCATCGGGCGCTTGTCACGTGCCGCGGACGGACGTGAGGCGCTCTCGATGACTTCGATGGAGGACAGGCCTGTCATCTCGTCGGTGGTACGGTTGATGGTCTGACCATCTTCCATGTCCGTGAACTGCACCTGACCCGCCACTTCGGCGACGATCGGGTGAGTGTGCGGATCCCACTTGGCGACGGACTGACCGGACTCGACCTTGTCACCGTCACGTACGGACAGCTCGGCACCATACGGCAGCTTGTAGAACTCACGCTCACGACCGTGGTCGTCAGCGACAGCCAGCGCACTGGAACGCGAGACGACGATCAGCTTGCCATCCGCGCGCTCGACCGACTTGATGTTGTGCAGACGCACGTGGCCGCCGTGCTTGACCTGGACGCTATCCACGGCAGAAGCACGCGAGGCGGCACCACCGATGTGGAAGGTACGCATGGTCAGCTGGGTACCCGGCTCACCGATGGACTGTGCCGCGATGACACCGATGGCTTCACCGACGTTGACCTGATGGCCACGCGCCAGATCACGGCCATAACAGGCCGAGCAGACACCGTGCACGGTTTCACAGCCGATGGTGGTACGCACGATGATCTCATCGACGCCCATGGTATCGAGCTGTGCACACCAGGCTTCATCCAGCAGGGTGCCGCGTGCGATCAGGACCTCATCAGAGACCGGATCGACGACATCCTGTGCCACGACACGACCCAGCACACGCTGAGACAGCGGGACGATGATGTCACCGCCTTCGATGACCGGGTGCAGGATCAGACCTTCCTGAGTGCCACAATCCGCTTCGGTGATGACCAGATCCTGGGCAACATCGACCAGACGACGCGTCAGGTAACCGGAGTTGGCGGTCTTCAGTGCCGTATCCGCCAGACCCTTACGGGCACCGTGGGTGGAGATGAAGTACTGGAGTACGTTCAGACCTTCACGGAAGTTGGCGGTGATCGGCGTCTCGATGATCGAGCCATCCGGCTTGGCCATCAGGCCACGCATGCCGGCCAGCTGACGAATCTGGGCCGCGGAACCACGAGCACCGGAGTCAGCCATGATGAAGACGCTGTTGAACGACTCCTGCTCCATCGGCTTGCCGTCTTCGCCGTTGACCACTTCGCCCTTCCAGTTGACGACGGTCTCTTTCGAGATACCCGCCATCATCTCCTTGGCGACACGGTCGTTGGCACGCGCCCAGATATCGATGACCTTGTTGTACTTCTCGCCCGCGGTCACGAGACCGGAGGAGAACTGGTCTTCGATCTCTTTCACTTCGTCTTCGGCCGCGTCGATGATGACCTTCTTCGCGTCCGGAATGACGAAGTCGTTGACGCCGATGGAGGCGCCGGACCAGGTCGCGAGACGGAAGCCGGTGTACATCAGCTGGTCAGCGAAGATGACGGTGTCCTTCAGACCGACGCGACGGTACGCCTCGTTGATCAGACCGGAGATGGCTTTCTTCTTCATCACCTGGTTGATCAGCTCGAACGGCATGCCCTTCGGCAGAATGCGGAACAGCAGTGCGCGACCGATGGTGGTGTCGTGCAGGGACGTCTTCTCGTACAGCTCGCCGGATTCTTCATCCTTGAGCGTCTCGGTCAGACGGACCTTGACCATCGCGTGCAGGTGAGCGCTGTGCGTGCCGAAGGCGCGCTCGACTTCACCCAGGTTCGCGAAGGCCATGCCCTCACCCTTGGCACCGATCTTCTCGCGGGTCATGTAGTACAGACCCAGCACGACGTCCTGGGACGGCACGATGATCGGCTCGCCGTTGGCCGGCGACAGCACGTTGTTGGTCGACATCATCAACGCACGCGCTTCCAGCTGGGCTTCCAGCGTCAGCGGTACGTGGACGGCCATCTGGTCACCATCGAAGTCGGCGTTGTACGCCGCGCAGACCAGCGGGTGCAGCTGGATGGCCTTGCCTTCGATCAGCAGCGGCTCGAACGCCTGGATACCCAGACGGTGCAGAGTCGGGGCACGGTTCAGCAGCACCGGGTGCTCGCGGATGACGTCGGCGAGGAAATCCCAGACTTCCGGGGCTTCACGCTCGACCATCTTCTTGGCGGCCTTGATGGTGCTGGCGTGACCGGAGGCCTGCAGCTTGGCGTAGATGAACGGCTTGAACAGCTCAAGTGCCATCTTCTTCGGCAGACCACACTGGTGCAGACGCAGGGTCGGGCCGACGGTGATGACGGAACGACCGGAGTAGTCGACACGCTTGCCCAGCAGGTTCTGACGGAAACGACCCTGCTTGCCCTTGATCATGTCGGCCAGTGACTTCAGCGGACGCTTGTTGGAACCGGTGATGGCGCGACCGCGACGACCGTTGTCGAGCAGTGCATCCACGGATTCCTGCAGCATGCGCTTCTCGTTGCGCACGATGATGTCCGGCGCATTGAGGTCGAGCAGACGCTTGAGGCGGTTGTTGCGGTTGATCACGCGGCGATACAGATCGTTCAGATCCGAGGTCGCGAAGCGGCCGCCGTCCAGCGGTACCAGCGGACGCAGGTCCGGCGGCAGCACTGGCAGCACTTCCATGATCATCCAGCCCGGCTTGTTGCCGGAATAGTAGAAGGCTTCCAGCAGCTTGAGGCGCTTGGACAGCTTCTTGATCTTGGTCTCGGAGTTGGTCTGCGGAATCTCTTCACGCAGGCGCTCGACCTCTTCTTCCAGCTCGATGTCCTCGAGCAGCGCCTTGATGGCCTCGGCACCCATGCGGGCATCGAAGTCATCGCCGAATTCTTCCAGCGCCTCGAAATACTGCTCATCGTTGAGCAGATGACCCTTCTCGAGGGTCGTCATGCCCGGATCGATGACCACGAAGCTTTCGAAGTACAGCACACGCTCGATATCACGCAGAGTCATGTCGAGCAGCATGCCGATACGGGACGGCAGCGACTTCAGGAACCAGATGTGCGCGACCGGGCTGGCCAGTTCGATGTGAGCCATACGCTCACGACGCACTGCCGCCTTGGTCACTTCAACGCCACACTTCTCACAGATGATGCCGCGATGCTTCATCCGCTTGTACTTGCCACACAGGCACTCGTAGTCCTTCACCGGGCCAAAGATCTTGGCACAGAAAAGACCATCACGTTCCGGCTTGAATGTCCGGTAGTTGATGGTTTCAGGCTTCTTCACTTCACCAAAAGACCACGAGCGAATCATGTCCGGAGACGCCAGGGTAATCTTGATGGCGTCGAATTCTTCGGACTGCGCCTGCGATTTGAGAACTTTCACCAAATCTTTCATGGGTCGCTCCGTTGCGGAGTTGTCATGGGCAAAGCCTGGCTGCTGACACCAGGCTTTGCGGACCGTCAATACTTGTGGCTTTTCGGCGTCAGCCTTCCAGCTCCATGTCGATACCCAGCGAGCGGATTTCCTTCACCAGCACGTTGAAGGATTCGGGCATGCCCGCCTGCATGGTGTGATCGCCATCTACGATGCTCTTGTACATCTTGGTACGGCCTTCCACGTCATCGGACTTGACCGTGAGCATCTCCTGGAGGGTGTAGGCAGCGCCGTACGCCTCGAGGGCCCAGACCTCCATCTCACCGAAGCGCTGACCACCAAACTGCGCCTTACCACCCAGCGGCTGCTGCGTGACGAGGGAGTAGGAGCCGGTCGAACGCGCATGCATCTTGTCATCCACCAAGTGGTTGAGCTTGAGCATGTACATGTAACCGACGGTCACCTTGCGATCGAACTTCTCGCCGGTGCGGCCATCGTAGAGGTCCATCTGTCCGGAATCGGGGATACCGGCCAGCGTGAGCAACTGCTTGATCTCGTGTTCCTTGGCGCCATCGAAGACCGGCGTCGCCATCGGCACGCCCTTCTTCAGGTTGTGCGCCATGGTGATGATCTCGTCATCACTGAGCACGGAGAGGTCTTCCTGGCGGCCACCGACGGTGTTGTACACCTTGTCGAGGAACTCGCGGATCTGCTTGACCTGCTCGGCACGCTCTTCGCGCAGCATGTGCTCGATCTTCACGCCCAGACCACGCGCGGCCATGCCGAGGTGGGTCTCGAGGATCTGACCGACGTTCATGCGCGACGGAACACCCAGCGGGTTCAGCACGACATCTACCGGCTCGCCGTAACCATCGAACGGCATGTCTTCCACCGGCATGATCGCGGAGATGACACCCTTGTTACCGTGACGACCGGCCATCTTGTCACCCGGCTGGATACGGCGCTTCACGGCGACGTATACCTTGACGATCTTGAGCACGCCCGGTGCCAGATCATCGCCCTGGGTGAGCTTGCGCTTCTTGTCTTCGAAGCGCTCGTCCATCTCGCGACGACGGATCTCGAGCTGCTCATCGGCCTGGGCCAGCAGCTCATTGAGAGATTCGTCCTGCAGACGCAGCTTGAACCACTCCTGACGCGGCAGGGCCTCGAGGTAGTCATCGGTCAGCACGTCGCCCTTCTTGAGCTTCGGACCACCGTTGACCGCCTGACCGACCAGGTTGCGCTGCAGACGCTCGAAGGTCGCCTCTTCCGCGATGCGGTAGGTTTCCTGCAGGTCCTTGCGGACCTCGGCCAGCTGCATCTGCTCGATGGAGAGCGCACGCTGATCCTTCTCGACGCCGTCACGGGTGAAGACCTGAACGTCGATGACGGTGGCCTTCATGCCGGTCGGGGCACGCAGAGAGGTGTCCTTCACGTCGGACGCCTTCTCGCCGAAGATGGCACGCAGCAGCTTCTCTTCCGGCGTCAGCTGGGTCTCGCCCTTTGGCGTGACCTTGCCGACCAGGATGTCGCCCGGGTTCAGCTCGGCACCGATGTAGACGACACCGGACTCATCCAGCTTGGAGAGTGCGGACTCGCCGACGTTCGGGATATCGGACGTGATTTCTTCCGGCCCGAGCTTGGTGTCACGCGCGACACAGGTCAGTTCCTGGATGTGGATGGTGGTGAAGCGATCTTCCTGCACCACACGCTCCGAGAACAGGATGGAGTCCTCGAAGTTGAAGCCGTTCCAGGGCATGAACGCCAGACGCATGTTCTGACCCAGTGCCAGATCCCCCATGTCGACGGACGGGCCGTCGGCCAGGATATCGCCGATGGCGACTTCGTCGCCCGGGCGCACGATCGGACGCTGGTTCTGACAGGTGTTCTGGTTCGAGCGGACGTACTTGGTCAGGTTGTAGATATCAACGCCGGCTTCACCGCCGATGATCTCTTCTTCCCGCACACGCACGACGATACGCTTGGCATCGACGGAGTCGATGACACCGCCACGACGTGCCACGGCGCAGACGCCGGAGTCACGCGCCACGAAGCGCTCCATGCCGGTACCGACCAGCGGCTTGTCAGCCTTCAGGGTCGGAACGGCCTGACGCTGCATGTTCGCACCCATCAGGGCGCGGTTGGCATCATCGTGCTCGAGGAACGGGATCAATGCCGCAGCGACGGAGACGACCTGACGCGGAGACACGTCCATCATGGTGACCTTTTCCGGCGCCATGAAGGTAGTCTCGCCACGGTGACGCACCTGAACCAGGTCGTCGACCAGACGGTTGTTCTCGTCGACGGTCGCGGAGGCCTGGGCGATGATGAAATCGCCTTCCTCGATCGCGGACAGATCGACGACGTCGTCGGTGACCTGACAATCCACGACCTTGCGGTACGGCGTCTCGAGGAAGCCATAGCTGTTGGTCTTGGAGTAGGTCGCCAAGGAGTTGATCAGACCGATGTTCGGGCCTTCCGGCGTCTCGATCGGGCACAGACGGCCGTAGTGCGTGGCGTGAACGTCACGAACTTCGAAGCCGGCGCGCTCACGGGTCAGACCACCCGGACCAAGCGCGGAGACACGGCGCTTGTGCGTCACTTCGGACAGCGGGTTGTTCTGATCCATGAACTGGGAGAGCTGGCTGGAACCGAAGAATTCCTTCACCGCCGCCGCAACCGGCTTGGCGTTGATGAGATCCTGCGGCATCAGGCCTTCGCTCTCGGCCATGGAGAGACGCTCCTTGACCGCACGCTCGACACGGACCAGACCGACACGGAACTGGTTTTCCGCCATTTCGCCCACAGAGCGAATACGACGGTTGCCCAGGTGGTCGATGTCATCGACATCGCCATTGCCGTTACGGATGCTGATCAGTTCCTGCATGACGGTCAGGATATCGTCCTGATCGAGCACGCCGCTGCCGGTATCGCTTTCGCGACGCAGGCGACGGTTGAACTTCATGCGACCCACGCCCGACAGGTCGTAGCGGTCTTCGCTGAAGAACAGGTTCTGGAACAGTGATTCTGCCGCGTCCTTGGTGGGCGGCTCGCCCGGACGCATCATGCGGTAGATCTCGACCAGTGCCTCGAGCTGGTTACGCGTGGTATCCAGCTTCAATGTGTCAGACACGAACGGACCGCAATCCAGATCGTTGGTGTAGATGACCTCGAACTGGGTGATCTTGGCCTGAGCCATCTTCTCCAGCAGTTCCGGGGTGATCTCGCTGTTGCATTCGCACACCAGCTCACCGGTGGCCGGATCGATCTGATCCTTGGCCAGCACCTTGCCGTAGAGGTACTCCATCGGCACTTCGAGACGCTCGAGGCCGGAGTTTTCCATCTGACGGACGTGCTTCTGGGTGATGCGACGACCTTCTTCCACGATCACGCTGCCATCGGCATCCTTGATGTCGAAGGCGGCAGTCTCGCCACGCAGGCGTGACGGCACCAGCTCAACGGAGAAGCCGCTGCGCTCGATGTGGTACATGGTGGTATCGAAGAAGGTACCGAGGATCTCTTCGCTGGTCATGCCCATGGCACGCAGCAGCACGGAGGCCGGCAGCTTGCGACGACGGTCGATACGGACGTAGACGTTGTCCTTCGGGTCAAACTCGAAGTCCAGCCAGGAACCGCGGTAAGGAATCACACGTGCGGAGTACAGCAACTTGCCGGACGAGTGGCTCTTGCCCTTGTCGTGATCGAAGAACACACCCGGCGAGCGATGCAGCTGAGACACGATGACACGTTCAGTACCATTGATGACGAAGGTACCGTTCTCTGTCATCAGGGGGATTTCCCCCATGTAGACTTCCTGCTCCTTGATGTCCTTGATCGCCTTGTTGGACGATTCCTTGTCGTAGATCATCAGGCGCACTTTCACGCGCAGCGGTGCAGAGTAGGTCACTCCGCGCAGCTGACATTCCTTTACGTCGAACGCCGGCGTACCGAAACGGTAACTGACATACTCGAGCGCTGCGTTGCCAGAGAAACTGGCAATCGGGAACACGGACTTGAAGGCAGCGTGAAGGCCGACTTCCAGGCGCTGTTCTGGCGCCCTGTCCTGCTGGAGAAAGTCGTGGTAGGAATCAAGCTGGATGGCCAGCAGGTAAGGCACATCCATCACTTGGGGCAGTTTGCCAAAATCCTTGCGGATGCGTTTTTTCTCAGTGTATGAGTAAGCCATCTGTATTCCCCAGCTTGTTCACCTTGGGTGACCGATGCGTGGTCGGCTCATACCTGATGGCGCGGCGATGTCCATCAGGCGCGGACGGCAAGCCTCCCTTGCGGGCTGGCTCGCCGTCATAATTCGTCTTGCAACAGAAAAAGGCTGGTGGCGGAGTCCGCCACCAGCCAGGAAGCTTACGCAGCGTGCGTAGCCTGGAACACGAGTTACTTGAGTTCCACGGACGCGCCAGCTTCTTCCAGCTTCTTCTTCGCTTCTTCAGCGTCTTCCTTGCTCACGCCTTCTTTCAGGGTGGCCGGAGCGCCGTCAACAGCTGCCTTGGCTTCTTTCAGGCCCAGGCCAGTCAGTTCGCGAACAGCCTTGATGACGTTGACTTTCTTGTCACCAGCAGCAGTCAGAACGATGTCGAACTCGGTCTGTTCTTCAGCGGCTTCACCTGCAGCGGCCGGGCCAGCAACGACGGCGGCAGCGGCAGAAACGCCGAACTTCTCTTCCATTGCTTCGATCAGCTCAGCCACTTCCATGACGGTCATGTCAGCGACGGCGTTGATGATGTCTTCTTTGGTCAGTGCCATTTTAGCAATCCTAAACTTTGCGGAGCAAAGATGCTCGGTCAAACGGAAATCGATTCAGGCTGCACGAGACAGCCAGGAGGAAGAAGCGACGCTTACGCGGCGGCTTCGGCTTCCTGCTTCTGATCGCGCAGTGCTGCGATAGTACGGACCAGCTTGCCTGCAGAAGCTTCCTTCATGACAGACAGCAGCTTGGACAGTGCTTCGTCGCGGGTCGGCAGAGATGCCAGACGGTCGATGTTGGCCGCCGGGATGAACTCGCCTTCGTAGGCCAGTGCCTTGACTTCGAATGCCTCGACCTTCTTGGCAAATTCCTTGAACAGACGAGCGCCAGCGCCCGGGTGTTCCATGGAGAATGCAAGCAGGGTCGGGCCGACGAAGGACTCGTTCAGCACCTCATAAGAGGTACCGGACAGCGCACGGCGAGCCAGGGTGTTGCGAACAACACGCAGCTGGACGCCCGCTTCGCGGCACTGCTTGCGCAATTCGGTCATTGCGCCAACAGTTACACCACGAGAGTCGGCAGCGACTACGGAGAGAGCACCCTTGGCGGTTTCGCTGACCTCAGCAACAATTGCCTTCTTGTCTTCGAGACCTAAAGCCACGGTGTTGACTCCATTTCGTGCCGGGGAACGAATTCCCCAGTGGTTTACCATCTCTCTCACCTGAACTGCGCGGGAGAGTCTTGGAGGATGGCTGCCACCAGCGAGGCTGGGACACCATCTGCGCAGGCTGCGCGCGATGCAGGCATCACGTCGCGATTAAGCCAGCCCTGCCACCGAAGCGACAAGGCTGGCACCTGCGGTCTTTGACGGCGCCCCGCGGCTGAGCACGGGGACCGCAAAGTGAAACATTCTGTGACTGCCTTACGCGTACTTGGCGTGATCGACGGTCAGACCCGGACCCATGGTGCTGGACAGGGTGATCTTCTTCAGGTAGATACCTTTGGAAGTGCTCGGCTTGAGCTTCTTCACTTCGGCGACCAGGGCGTCGATGTTACCCTGAATCGCGTCTGCACTGAAGTCGATCTTGCCGATACCGGCGTGGATGATGCCGTTCTTGTCAGTACGGAAACGCACCTGACCTGCCTTGGCATTCTTCACGGCAGTCGCGACGTCCGGCGTCACGGTACCGACTTTCGGGTTCGGCATCAGGCCGCGCGGGCCGAGGATCTGACCCAGCTGACCGACGACGCGCATGGCGTCCGGAGAAGCGATGACGACGTCGAAGTCCATCACGCCTTTCTTGACCTGCTCAGCAAGATCGTCCATGCCGACGACGTCTGCACCGGCTTCCTTCGCTGCTTCAGCGTTGGCGCCCTGGGTGAAGACAGCGACACGCACGTCGTTACCGGTGCCGTTCGGCATGACGGTAGCGCCGCGAACGACCTGGTCGGATTTACGCGGATCGACACCCAGGTTCAGAGAGACTTCAACAGTCTCCTTGAACTTGACGGCGGACAGCTCGGACAGCAGGGCGACAGCTTCTTCGACGCTGTAGACCTTGCCGGATTCGACTTTTGCGTTGATCGCCTGGGCGCGCTTTGAAATCTTGGCCATGATCAAAGACCCTCCACGTTCAGGCCCATGCTACGGGCAGTACCGGCGATGGTGCGAACAGCAGCGTCCAGATTGGAAGCTGTCAGATCCGGTTCCTTGGTGGTCGCGATCTCTTCGAGCTGAGCGCGAGTCACGGTACCGACCTTCTTCTTGTTCGGCTCGCCAGAACCGGACTTCAGACCAGCAGCCTTCAGCAGCAGGACGGCGGCAGGCGGCGTCTTGGTGACGAAGGTGAAGCTGCGGTCGGAATACACGGTGATGACCACAGGAGTCGGGAGGCCCGGCTCGACGTTCTGGGTAGCGGCGTTGAACGCTTTACAGAACTCCATGATGTTGACACCGTGCTGACCGAGGGCAGGACCCACGGGCGGGCTCGGGTTAGCTTTACCGGCTGCGACCTGCAGCTTGATGTAAGCCTGTACTTTCTTGGCCATAATAGGACTCCATTTTGGGTGGTAGCGCCTTGCGGCTCCCCGTGAAACCGGGCCGCCTCAGGCGACCCGTCGTGTTGCCGTGATGCTCGTGTCCAGACAGGAAAGGTGATCCAGAGATCAGTCCTTCTCGACCTGCGAGAACTCGAGCTCCACTGGCGTGGCACGCCCGAAGATCAGCACGCTGACCTGCAGGCGGCTCTTTTCGTAATTCACTTCTTCGACGACGCCATTGAAATCGGCGAAAGGACCGTCGGTGACGCGCACTGTCTCGCCCGGCTCGAAGAGAGTCTTCGGACGCGGCTTGTCAGTACCGTCCTGAACGCGACGCAACATGGCGTCGGCTTCTTTCTGGGTGATCGCAGCCGGCTTCTCCGGCGTGCCACCGATGAACCCCATGACGCGCGGGGTTTCATTCACCAGGTGCCAGGACTGATCATTCATGTCCATCTCGACTAGCACGTAGCCTGGATAGAACTTGCGCTCACTCTTGCGGCGCTTGCCGTCACGCATCTCGACGATTTCTTCCACAGGCACCAGGATCTCACCGAAGTGTTCTTCCATGGCATACAACTTCACACGCTCATTCAGGGAGCGCATGACCTGCTTTTCGAAACCGGAATAGGCGTGTATGACATACCAACGCTTGGACATGGAAACTCCGTTAACTGACGATGCCGGACATCAGCCAGCCGAGGGTGGTATCGATGAGCCATAGCAACAGGCCCACGATAAGCACGGCACCCAGCACGATGGCAGTTGTCTGGACAGTTTCCTGTCGGGTCGGCCAAACGACGCGCTGGATCTCGCGGCGCGCACTGCTTGCCAGCTCGACGACATCACGACCCTTGTTGGTCGTGATGGCCAGAGCAGCCGCTGCAACGCCAAGCACGACGACGCCAAGCACGCGATAAAGCAGCGCTTGGTCAGCAAAATAGGCGTTGCCGGCAACAGCCAGCACAAGAAGAATGACAACGACCGACCACTTGAATCCGTCGTGGCGCGCTTCCTGCACCTCGGCGTTCTGTTTCATCAAAGAGACTCCTCAAGGGTGCAGCGATCGCTAGAATCGAGAATCGGTAAGAAGTCGAATACCATCCTGGGGAAGGATGGCAGGCCAGGAGGGAATCGAACCCCCAACCTGCGGTTTTGGAGACCGCTGCTCTGCCAATTGAGCTACTGGCCTGTAACACTTGCGTGTTCCAGAGACTAAAAACAAGGCTGAATTAACAGCGGGCGCCATCATAGCTGAGACAACCCATACTGACAAGCCTTATCTTTGACCGCGACCTGGGAGGTCGTCGGAAACGAAAAAGACGAGCCAAACTGCGACTCGCCTTTCCGTTGTATGGAGCTCGTGGGCGGATTTGAACCGCCGACCTCACCCTTACCAAGGGTGTGCTCTACCCCTGAGCTACACGAGCAAAACCTTTGCGCAATCTCGTCAGACGAGATGAACTGGAGCGGGCAGCGGGAATCGAACCCGCGTCATCAGCTTGGAAGGCTGAGGTTCTACCATTAAACTATGCCCGCTTTCCAACTCTTGCTGCCCAGATGAACATGCCATCATGAGCGAATCTGGTGGTGGGGGAAGGATTCGAACCTTCGAAGCTTTCGCGGCAGATTTACAGTCTGCTCCCTTTGGCCACTCGGGAACCCCACCTCTTCTATGGCGACAAATCTTACGTCGCTTGGGATACGCTGTCAAGTGCTTGATTTCTTTTGACTTCAAGCGCTTGAGGGAATGTATCTCCTCAGAACGGGGCGTAGTATGTCAAAGCATCTGGGTAAGTGCAAGCCCTGAGCGAAGTTTTTCCAGATCAGCAACGCGCGGCTGCTCCGGCGCGCCTGACAGGCGTCCGGCACGCTCCGCCGCTGTCAGCGGGAAAAGCGCCTCGAGACCGGCATAGACCATGTCCGGCCATAATGCATGAGGAACCCGCAGGCCTCTCGCTACCACGCGTGCATCCCCTCCGGTCAGCAACAGCGGCAGCGCGACCCCCTCACGATCACACACCTCGGCATACAACCGATTGACGGCACTGACCGCCGCCATGTAGATCCCGTGATTGACCGCCTCCACCGTATTGCGTCCCGGCGCCAGCAGGCTGTCCACCTCACTGTCCGGGTCGATGGCCACGTTGCGCGTCCCCAGCTTGAGACTCTCCTTCATCAGGCGTAGCCCGGGAATGATATAGCCCCCGAGATGCTTCCCGCCCGGCAACACGAAGTCCACGGTAATGGCGCTTCCACAGTCCACACTGCAACATCCGCCGGTCAGATGATGCCCGGCAAGCGCGCCAAGCCAGCGATCCACCCCCAATCGCTGCGGCTCTTCATACCCGCAGGTGACCCCCAGCGCCTCACGTGTCGAGCGTGCCACATGCACTGCCCCGACCTGCTTGCGCAGCAGCTCGACGGTCTCATCCAATACCTGCTTGCGCGCCACGCTGGAAATGCGCACTGCCGTGACGACGTCCAGATCGGGAATATCCTCCCCTGGACGCCACTCTTCACGTGTCCATACTGCGCCGCGTGAGCGGATCTCGCTGGAGACAGTGTCCTTGAGACGCCACTTGGACAAGGTGTTGCCGATATCAAGATCCAGAATCATGAGACAGCGCGCAGACTGATCTCGCCACCGGCGAGTGTGATGGTTTCGCCATTCATGCGCACCTCGAGATTTCCGTTGATATCCACACCTTCAGCGATGGCTTCCTCCCGCTTGTCGCCTCGCAGAATCACCACATCGCGCCCCTTGAACGCATTGCGCTCATTCCAGCGCTGCTGCCAGGCAGAGAACCCTTCAGCTTCGAACTCAGGCAACAGGGCCAGCAGCGACTCCATCAGGCGAGCCGCATAAGCGTTGCGTGAAGCGCCCGGGATGATGTCACGTACCGCCGCGACCGATTGCCCGATATCCTCGCGATGACTCGGCGGCAACTCGATGTTCAACCCGATACCGATCACGACATCACAAGGCCCGGAGACATCACCTGTCACCTCGACCAGAATGCCGGCAATCTTCGGCTGGTCCTTCTGTATCTGAAGCAGGACATCATTCGGCCACTTCAGGCGCGCAGGCAACCCATCCGCCTCCAGCACCTCGGCGACTGCCACGCCGATCGCCAGGCTCAAGCCTTCCAGTGACGCGGCACCTGACTCGAAGCGCCAACCAAGTGAGAAGACCAGGCTGCGGCCCCATGGCGTCTGCCACTCGCGACCACGACGACCCCGCCCGGCAGACTGCACCTCAGCCAGGCAGACCTCTGCATGACCCGCTCCCTGGCGAAAGCGCTCACGGATGAAGGTATTGGTGGAATCCAACGATTCCTCGATGAACAGGCGCTTCAGATGCTTGCGAGTCTCGCGTGGCAGCGCTTCGATGATCCGCTGTCCATCAAGCAACTCGATAGGGTTGGCCAGTCGATAGCCCAACCCCTTCACAGCCTCAAGCGGGATATCAAGCGCCTCAAGTTTCTTGAGCTGCTTCCAGACCGCCGTACGCGACACCCCGAGCTCTTCGCCCAGGGCCTCTCCGGAGTGGTAGTCACCATCTCCGAGCAGGCGAATGAGATCACGGATGGTCATGCGGGGAGCGTCCCTGTGCAAAAGGGCACATTCTATCGGATTCATGGGCTTGCGAGCCAAGAACAACGACCAAAGTTCGGGGGCTTTTCACTCATTCCTGCTCCTCCCTTCGCGTACCGGCCCCTGCCAGGCGCTTGAATAACGCTGACAGCAGCATCAGCACGGTTCCAAGCCCGAGCCATGACCCCACTCGCCACAGGCCATCCAGAGTCGCCGTGTCCCAGAGTCCGACCTTGAGAATCGTCACGACCAACAGCCCCTGTCCGACGCGCTGCCAGTGCGGTTGCCCCATTCTGGCACCGCCAATCACGAGACTCGCCGCAACGGCCAGCAAGGCGAGACTATAGGCATAAAGCTCCGCCTGCTCGACCCCGAGCCAGAGCCCGAGCGCGCCACCATGCCAGACATGGCGCAAGCTGAGCCCAATCCATAGCCCGACAGCCAGCAGACCCACCACCTCGCAGAGACGACGCAGCAAGGCAACATGCTGCGAAAGACGCCATACCAGGGCGGCTCCCAGCGCCGGCAGCGCATAAGCGGGCAATAGCCAGTTCAACAATGGCCAGCGACCGACATCACCGTCCTGCCACAGCGGATTGAATGCCAGAACGATGCCGGCAAGCCAGATGATTCCTGCCAGGCCGCCCACGACGGAGGCCAGCAGGCGGTATAGCGCGACATTCGTCGCCGAACCACGCCCGCGCCAGGCATAGCCCGCCGCCACACCAGCGAGCGCCAACACCTGCAGGGAGAGTTCCGCCAGTGAAAGAGGGCCGGAGAAAGGCTGACCGTCTGTCAGCAGATAACGAATCTCCAGCACTGTCGTGGCGAGCGCAAGCTGAACCACGACCCCTTCCAGCCAGCGCTGGATAGACTTGCGGTGTCGCATGCCATGGCTGCTGAGGGCGACACAGACAAGCACCGGCAGAAAGACCTGCAACGGCCAGTGACTGATGTCGTCATACGTGCCAGTGACGACACCCCAGGCCAGACGCAGGGCCACCCCCCAGGCAAGCAGGCGCGCCAACTCGGCAAACAGGGAGCGTCCGGCGCCATCCTCATCAGCCTGGAGTCGCCACCAACGCCACTCACACCCCGTCAACCCAAGCAGTTGCAATGCCAACGCCAATGTCAGCGATGGTCCATCAAGCGCGATCACCAGCGCCAGCGCAATCCCGAATTGAGCGGGCAGCCACAAGCCGGCAGCCAGACGCACTCCTTCTCGCGAATGGAAACGGTTGGCGCCAACCCAACATACCAGCCCCCAGATCAAGGGTGGCATGGCGGTGTTCAGCCATGGGGCCGCTCCACCCCCCGCCTCGACAGGGATGGTGCCGTTCCAGACGGCCAGTCCCCACGCGACCAGCGGTACCAGAGTCGCCATGGCCCACCAGCAGGCAGACAGCATGTGCGCCTGCTTGGCAGGTGCCTGCGAGGCCTGCGGTTTCCAGCAGGCAAGGCCAACCAACCCGACACACAGCGCCATCGGCCCTGTCATCACCCAGTTCCCGCTCGCCGTCAGTGGGCTCCATCCCCATGCCAACAACCAGAACGCTACCGCCCCCACCATCATCGACCAGCTAGCCGCCATGTGTCGTGCGGTCCATCCCGTGACCCACAGCAGCAGGACACTCGGCAACCAGTCACCGGGCGCGATGTCATTGGCAGCCTCCAGCCCCCCAACATGGGGCAGCAACAGGCTCATGGCATTGACGGCCCCCAGCAGCAGACCCGCGATCCAATGACGCTGCACCCGCGGGGTGGCACGCCATGGCCACCAGGTCATGGCCTCCCCCGTGGCACTCACGCCACCCTGCGCGCCATCTGCCACCACCCGGCCTTCGGATCGTCCAGACTCGTCTCGCCAGGTATGGAGGTACGCAATAGCCAACAGGCACAACCAGAGACCCGCAAGTCCGCGCTCCAGCTCGCCTGAGACAGGTCGCAGGTCAACAGTTCCCGCCTCCAGGGGGAGCAGCGCCATCCACCATAGCAAGGCACCGCACAATCCCCCCCAATACAGCCAGTTCAGTCCGATCTTCCGGTGCAGAAGGCGGCATGCCAGGGCGATGACCCCTAGATGCCCCAGCAGCATCAGGCTGGCGGCTCCTCCCAACTGTGCCTGAAGGGGCAAGGCAAGCGGGAGGGCGTAACCACCTAGCATGCCCAGCGCGGCCAGCCATGGGCCATGATGGCGGGCACGCTCCAGCGTCCACAGACTCAGCAGAGCCAACAGCACGAAGGTGACGAGTGGAGAAGCCAACGACAGCAGGTAGTGACCGGCCAATAGACTTGCTGCGGTGACCAGACTTCCCGCACCGCTCACGGCTCCGGTCAAGCTGGGAGATTGCGTCGTGCGCCATCGTAGCCATTCAGCCAGCACGATCATGCCGATGCCGAAGCCCAGCCCCAGCGCCAGTCGCATGCCCGGCCCCAGCAGCCCCTGCTCAAGGGAGTAACCCACCAGCATCACGCCCGCCATGACCAGAGACAGGGCACCGACAAGTATCATCCAGTGCTCGCGCATTACCGCGAAGCTCCGCGCCATGGGGGTGCCACCGGCGCGCTCCGTGCTGCCGCTCTCACGCCCCTCCCCCCTGGGCCTGCCAGACGCGCCATGCAGCAAGCGTGTCCATAGCGACTCGAGCAGCTTCACGGGAGCGGCGCCTGCATCCGCATCCGTCTGATGAGAGGATGCCTCGTCAATAGGACTTCGGCTCGCTGCGGCCTTCTTCCCATCAGGTGACAAGCCCCCCTCGGCATCGTCAGTCGTGGTAGAGCCATCATTCGACTTATCCACACCCTGACACCTGGAGGTGCTGTGTATAAGCTGTGGCCCGACCTCTCGCAGCTGTGCTTCCAGCTTGAGAACACGCTGCTCCAGCCCCTTGATCTTGAGCAGACTGAGCCAACCCGTCAGCGCCCCACCGATGACCAGAACCGCAAACACGGCACCGACCACGATCAACTCGTCCATTGCCTTCCCTGTCATCAAAGAGATATGCCTAGAGACTACGGCATTTTGATCGTCGGCTCATGCCACAAGGGGCAAAGCACCGTCTTTGCACAATCAAGGTCAACCCACGAAAAAGCCCGACTCCAGGAGGAATCGGGCTTCACGTCGAGGCGACAGGGACAGAACTCTCGTATGGATGACTCAGCGGGGTGCACGCCACCCCGATCTGCATATCACTTTCCTGCGCACCACTTTTTCCGCGCACAAAGAGAACCGCCCCTGCAGCTGGGCTGCAGGGGCGGTTC